>NZ_JBWKYW010000052.1:0-48762 GCF_059423965.1 Variovorax sp. GW458-11-26-14-LB1 | reverse complement strand
GTCGCGAACTGCATCCCCGCCCCCGCCGCAAGCAACCCCAACGCCAGCGACGCAGCCCCGATCCGCGTGAGCGTCGGCGTCAACCAGCCAGGCACCGTGAGCCCCAGCACATTGGCCAGCAGCCCCGCCAGCGTCGCCACGATCAGCGGATTGCGCACCAGCTGCCGCACGAAGCCCGTCTGCGCGTGCCGTGTCATCGGCCACACGGCCGCGATGTTGAACATCGGCACGCACACGCCGATCAGCACCGCGATCAGCAGCAGGCCCTCGGGCCCGGCCAGCCGCTCGGCCAGCGCCAGGCAGATGAACGAGTTGAAGCGGAACGCGATCTGCGCGCTGGCGGCGTGGTCGTGCCGGTCGATGTGCGCGCGCAGGCCCGGCACGAAGGGCAGGGCGTAGGCCATCGCGATGCCGGCCAGCCCGACGCCGACGCCCGCGGTCAGCAGGCTCGAGGTCGCACCGAAGTCGAGCGGGCTGCGCACGATCGAATGGAACAGCAGGACGGGAAATAGAAAGTAATACACCAGGCTCTCGACCTGGTCCCACACGCGGCGGTCGAGCGCGGTGTAGCGGCACAGGAGCCAGCCGATGGCGATGAGGGAGAAATCGGGGAAGAGCAGCTGCGCGTAGTTCACCGCTTCGAGCATAAACCGGCACAACCGTGGGTATTCCACAGCATGACGGAAAGCCCCGACCCGCTAGCATCCGGGCTTCGCTTTTTTCCGGCCGCCCCGGCCGGTTCCGTCAAGTCAAGGAGTTATCGATGCAACGTCGTCAATGGAGCGCGCTTGCGGGCGCTGCCGCGCTGGTCGCAGTGGCAGGCCAGAGTTTTGCGCAAGGCTATCCCAACAAGCCGGTCGAACTGAGCGTGCCGTTCGCACCCGGCGGCACGACGGACATCGTGGCGCGCGTGATCGCCGACCCGCTGGGCAAGGTGCTGGGCCAGCCGGTGGTGGTGATCAACCGCGCCGGTGGCGGCGGCATCGTGGGTGCGGCTGAAACCGCGCGGGCGCCCGCCGACGGCTACAAGCTGGGCGTGGCCACGGTGTCGAGCACGGCGGCCAACCCGGCCATCAACCCGAAGACGCCGTACGACCCGATCACCGACTTCACGCCGATCATCAACATCGCGGCCACGCCGAACGTCATCGCCGTCAACCCGAGCTTCCCCGCCAAGAACTACGCCGAGTTCGTGGCCGAGCTGAAGAAGAACCCGGGCAAGTATTCGTACGCCTCGTCGGGCACGGGCGGCATCGGCCACCTGCTGATGGAGCTGTACAAGAGCCTGACCACCACCTTCGTCACGCACATCCCGTACCGCGGCGCGGGCCCGGCGTTGAACGACGTGGTGGCCGGCCAGGTGCCGATCATCTTCGACAACCTGCCCTCGGCGATGCCCTTCATCCAGAGCGGCCGCCTGGTGCCGATCGTGGTGTCGGCGCCGACGCGCGTGGCCGGCCTGCCGAACGTGCCGACCTTCAAGGAAGTCGGCCTGGAGCCGGTCAACCGCATGGCCTACTACGGCATCCTCGGCCCCAAGGGCCTGCCGAAGGAAGTGGTCGACAAGATCAACGCCGGCGTGAAGAAGGCGGTGGAAGATCCGGCCGTGAAGAAGCGCATCGAAGACACCGGCTCGCTGATCGTGGCCAACACGCCCGACCAGTTCGCCGCGCAGATCAAGGCCGAGTTCGACGTGTACAAGCAGGTCGTGAAGAAGCAGAACCTCAAGCTCGACTGAGCCTCTTCGCTTCCCCCGAAAGCCGCCCGCGTTCCGGGCGGCTTTTTCTTTTGTTATCTTGCACCGCATGACCGAGGCCGCCGCCGTTCCCCCCACCGCCGACATCGACACCTTCATCGACGCCCTCTGGCTCGAGGACGGGCTGTCGAAGAACACGCTGGCCGCCTACCGCCGCGACCTCGCGCTGTTCGCGCAGTGGTTGCGTGAGCAGCGCGGCGGCATGGGGCTGGACACCGCACGCGAGACCGACCTGCAGGCCTACATGGGCGTGCGCCTGTCCACCAAGGGCAAGGCGACTTCTGCGAACCGCCGGCTCACGGTGTTCAAGCGCTACTACCGCTGGGCGCTGCGCGAGCGCCGCATCACGGCCGACCCGAGCATCCGCCTCATGCCCGCGCGCCAGATGCCGCGCGCCATCAAGACGCTGTCCGAGAAGCAGGTCGACGACCTGCTGGCCGCGCCCGATGTCGAGAGCCCGCTCGGCCTGCGCGACCGCGCCATGCTGGAGCTGATGTACGCGAGCGGCCTGCGCGTGAGCGAGCTGGTCGCCCTGAAGGCCATCGACATGAGCCTGAACGACGGCGTGCTGCGCGTGCTCGGCAAGGGCAACAAGGAGCGCCTCGTGCCCTTCGGCGGCGAGGCGCGGCGCTGGATCGAGCGCTACCTCGACGAGTCTCGCCCCGTGATCCTCGACGGCCAGCAGACGCCCGACCTGTTCGTGACCGCGCGCGGCGCGGGCATGACGCGCGTGATGTTCTGGGTCATCGTGAAGAAGCAGGCGGCCGCGGCAGGCATCCATGTGCCGCTGTCGCCGCACACGCTGCGCCATGCGTTCGCCACGCATCTGCTGAACCATGGCGTCGACCTGCGCGCGGTGCAGCTGCTGCTGGGCCATGCCGACATTTCGACCACCACCATCTACACGCACGTGGCGCGCGAGCGCCTGAAGCAGCTGCACGCGCAGCACCATCCGCGCGGCTGAGGCTGCGTTCGTTCTCAGCTCTTGCGCTTGCGCGCCTCGATGGCCGGCACCAGCGTGTCGTAGAAGGCGCTGACCATGCGCATCTCGCGTCGCTCGGCCAGGCACAGCACGTGGGCGTAGGTAAAAATTTCGGTGTCGCTGAAGCCGACCATGTGCAGGTTGGGCCCCGGCACGAACTCCACGCCCGACACGGCCGCGATGCCCAGGCCTTGCGCCACGGCTTCGCGGATCACTTCGCGGCTGCTGATCTCCATCACCACGTCGACTTCGACCTTGGCTTTCGCGAGCGCCAGTTCGAGTGCCTTGCGCGTGGTCGATCCTTGCTCGCGCAGGATGAGCCGCTCGCCCTGCAGCTCGGCGAGCCGGATGTTGCGCCGCTTCGCGAAGCGGTGCGTGGAGGGCACGAACATCACGACGGGGTGCTGGCTGAAGGGCACCGACAGAAAGCGATCGTCGCGCACCAGCTGTGCGAGCACGCCGACGTCGGCGCTGTAGTCGAGCAGGCGGTCGAGCACGTCCTGTGAATTGCCGGTGCTCACCGTGACCTTCACGTCGGGGTAGCGCAGGCTGAAGTCGACCAGCATCTTGGTCACGTGGTACGGGCCCACGGCCGCCACGCGCAGGTGGCCGGTGCGCAGCTTGCCGGCGTCGCCGAGCAGCGCCACCGCATCGCCTTCGAGGCTGAAGATCTGCTGCGCGAGCTGCATCAGCTGCTCGCCGATCTCGGTGAGCTGCACGCGCCGGCCGCGCCGGTGAAAGAGCTCGACCTGGTAGGCCTCTTCGAGAAAACGCACCTGCGTGGTGATGGTGGGCTGGCTCACATGCAGGTGCTCGGCAGCCCGCGTGAAGCTGCCTTCGCGGGCCACGGCATAGAAGGAACGCAGCTGGGTGAGGCGCATCGCGGGAGCCTTTCTGATCTATAGGTTCAGTATATAGATCATCGAAAAAATTTGAATTTGATCGATATGAGTACCAGTGATGTACTCGCGCTCAAGACGGACCAGGCCTCGACAGAAACACGCCGGACGTCCCGAATCCTCGCGTTGTCATGACCATGACACGCACGACTGGAAGACTCGAGACGGGTACTTTTGCCCTTCGAAACGACCTGAGGATTCCATGCAACGCAGACCACTGGAGACAACCATGATGAAGCGTAGAAAGCTGCTGCTCGGCACTGCCGCCGTGACAGCGTCCGCCTTCGTGCCGATGGCACGGGCACAGCAGGTTCTCACTGTCGGGCTGATTCCTTCCGAGGACTCGCGCGCCATGATTGCCAACAGCCAGGCCATGATGGACATGCTGTCCAAGGCCCTCGGTTTCGCGGTCAAGCCCTTCGTGGCGGCCGACTACAACGGCGTGATCGAAGCGCTGCGTTCCAAGCGGCTCGACGTGGCCTACCTCGGCCCCTTCTCGTATGTGCTGGGCACCACGGTGGCCGACATCGAGGCCTTCGCGGTGGCCGAGACCAAGAAGGCCGGGCGCACCTCGTACCACAGCCAGATCGTGACCCACAAGGACACCGGCATCAAGACGGTGGCCGACCTCAAGGGCAAGACCTTCGCCTTCGTCGACCCGAGCTCCACCTCGGGCCATCTGTTTCCCAAGGCCGGTCTGCTGAAGGCGGGCTTCAATCCCGACAAGGATTTCGGCCGCGTGATCTTCTCGGGCTCGCACGACTCGAGCGCGATCGCGGTGCAGAACAAGAAGGTCGATGCCGCGGCCATCGCCGACCGCATCCTCGACGCCGCCGTGTCCAAGGGCCTGGTCAAGCGCGAAGACCTGGTCGAGGTCTGGAAATCCGACCCGATCCCCGAGTCGCCCACCGTGTGGCGCAAGGACCTGCCCGCCGACCTCAAGACGCGCGTGCAGGCCGCCTTCCTGCAGGTGAAGGACATCCCCTGGTCCGACCAGGGCCTGCTCAACGGTTTCCACCCGACCAACGACGCGGCCTACAACATCATCCGCGACACGGCCAAGGTGTTGAACCTCGACCTGAGGAAGATGAAATGATCGAGATCCGCGGGCTGTGCAAGCGCTACGGCGACTTCACTGCGCTCCACCGTGTGGACCTCACGGTGGCCAAGGGCGAGTTCGTCGTCATCCTCGGCGCGTCGGGCGCGGGCAAGTCGACGCTGCTGCGTTGCATCAACCACCTGGCCGAGCCGAGCGAAGGCGAGATCCACGTGGACGGCGAGCGCTCGCGCGGTGACCGCGCCGGCCTGCGCAAGGTGCGCCGTGACGTCGCGATGATCTTCCAGCACTACAACGTGGTGCCGCGCCTGTCGGTGCTCAAGAACGTGCTGACGGGGCGGCTGGGTTCGATGCCCGCGCTCTTGTCGTGGTTCCAGGTGTTCCCCGCGAAGGACATCGCCATCGCCCGCGAATGCCTGCGCCGCGTCGAGCTCGACCCCAAGGCCGACCTGCGCACCGACACGCTCTCGGGCGGGCAGAAGCAGCGCGTGGGCATTGCGCGCGCGCTGGCGCAAAAGCCCAAGGTGATCCTGGCCGACGAGCCCGTGGCCAGCCTCGACCCGAAGACCTCGCGCAAGGTGCTCAACTACCTGAAGCAGGCCAGCCGGCAGGACGGCATCACGGTGATCTGCAACCTGCACCAGGTCGACTATGCCCGCGAGTTCGCGCAGCGCGTGATCGGCGTGGCGGCCGGGCGCATCGTGTTCGAAGGCCGGCCCGACGAGCTGACCGACGAGGTGCTGCACCTCATCTATCCGGGCGGCGTGGAAGAGGGCACCGAGGCCGCCGTTGCAGGCGCAGAGCCTGACACCGCAACGCCGAGCGTGCCCGCCGCGGCCCTTCATGCGGCGCCGGTGCGCACCGCCCCGCAACTCGCCATGGAGCAATCATGATCGCCCTCGGACGCTACAACCTGCTGATCGCCAAGAGCGGCGGCAACCCCGGCTGGTGGAAGTACGCCGTGGCCGTGCTCGCCGGATTCGGCGTGCTCTGGTGGGCCGCCATCGGCAGCCAGGTGAGCTTCAGCGAACTCGGCAAGGGCATGCCCTGGATCGCCGACTTTCTCGGGCGCATGCTGCCACCCAACTGGGAGTTCATGGGCAAGCTCGTGAAGCCGGCCATCGAGACCGTGCAGATCGCGCTGTGGGGCACGCTGCTGGCGGTGATCCTCGCGGTGCCGCTGTGCTTCTTCGCGGCGCGCAACATCTCGCCGAACGTCGCCGTGTTCCACGCGATGCGGCAGGTGCTGAACATCACGCGCGGCATCAACGAGATCATCCTGGCGCTGATCTTCGTGGCGGCCGTGGGCCTCGGTCCGTTCCCCGGCGTGCTGGCGCTGGCGCTGCATGGTGCGGGCATGCTCGGCAAGTTCTTCGCCGAGTCGATCGAGGAGATCGACCAGGGCCCGATCGAGGCGCTGCGCGCCACCGGCGCGGGGCCGATCCAGACCATCATCTTCGGCGTCATTCCGCAGGTGGTCACCGCGTGGATCGGCGTGATCGTCTACCGCTTCGAGACGAATCTGCGCCAGGCCACCGTGCTGGGCATGGTGGGCGCGGGTGGCATCGGCTTCGAGCTCGTGGGCAGCATGAAGCTGTTCCAGTACCAGGACACGGCCACCTGCATCCTGGTGATCGTCGTGATGGTCATGACGGCCGACTACCTCTCGACCCGGCTGCGCGGCTGGATCCAGCAGGGCGCGCGCTGATGACTCGATCGCTCCTCGCGTCTGTCCCCGCGGCTTTGGCCGCCTCCTGAAGAAACCCCTCCATGAGCGCCAACTACCACAACCCCGTGCACAGCGTGTACGGGGCAGGGGCCCTGCTGTCCCTGCCGAAGCTGCTCGAAGGCCGGCGCGCCGCGCTGGTGACCTTTCCCGAGGCGCGCGCGCTGGGTCTGCTCGACCGGCTGGAGGCAGTGCTCGGCGACGCGCTGGCCTGTACGCTCGACCAGACGCGGCCCAACCCCGACGTGGCGGAACTGGCCGAGACCTACGAATGGTTCTGGCGCACGCACGCCGACGTGGAAGTGATCGTCGCGGTCGGCGGCGGCAGCGCCATCGACACCGCGAAGGCGCTGATGGTGGCCGACGACCACGGGCGCTTCGCGGACCTGGTGGCGGGGCTCGCGGGCGAGCGGCCCTTCGTGGCCACGCGCCACAAGACGCTCATCGCCGTGCCCACCACGGCCGGCACCGGCAGCGAGGTCACGCCGTGGGCCACCATCTGGGACCGCGAGCGTCAGAAGAAGTACTCGCTGCATTTGCCGCAGACCTGGCCGAGCCATGCGGTGATCGACCCCGAGCTGATGCTGTCGCTGCCCGCGGCGGTCACGCTGCAAAGCGGGCTCGATGCGCTGTCGCACGCGCTCGAAGCCATCTGGAACGTCAACGCCAATCCGCTGTCCGACACCTTCGCCGTGGCGGCCGTGCAGGACACGCTGGAGGTGCTGCCGCAGCTCATGGCGCGGCTCGACGATGTGGAACTGCGCGGGCGCATGGCGCTCGCAGCGCTGAAGGCGGGCATGGCCTTCTCCAACACCAAGACCGCGCTCGCGCATTCCATCTCCTACGAGATGACGCTGCGCTACGGCCTGCCGCACGGCATCGCCTGTTCGTTCCCGCTGCCGATGGTGCTGGCGCGCGCCATCGGCCGCCGACCCGACCGCGACGCGGTGCTCGCGCAGGCGCTGCGCATGCCGCTGGTTGACGCACCGGCGCAGCTCGCGGCCTTCATCGAATCGCTGGGCGTGAAGACGCGCTTCGCCGACTACGGCGTGGGCGAGGACGAGGCGCGCGAGATGCTGCGCCATGCGCAGGGCGGGGCGCGCGGGCGCAACTTCATCGGCAACGACGTGGAGGCGCAGGAAGCCTGAGCAGGTGCGAGCCGGAGGTCCGGCGATGTTTCAAAATGGATGCTCTTATTCAAGAGACATCGAGAGACATCCATGAACCTTCGCAGACTCTGCACCGGGCTCGCACTGGCCACGACCGCCGGCCTCGCCATGGCCCAGGGCTTTCCCACCGCCAAGCCCATCCGCCTGATCGTCGGCTACCCGCCCGGCGGCGGCATCGACTTCGCGGCGCGCACGGTGCAGGTGCCGCTGCAAGAGGCGCTCAAGCAGCAACTGGTGGTCGACTACAAGCCGGGCGCCAGCGGCATGATCGCGGCGACCGAACTCACGCGCCAGCCGGCCGACGGCTACACGCTGCTGCTGCCCAACACCGGACCCTTCGCCATCGCGCCGTACTTGCAGAGCAAGCCGCCGTACGACCCGATCAAGCAGTTCACCTACATCGGCCAGATCAGCCAGGGCAGCTACATCGCGGTGACGCGCCCGGACCATCCGGCGAAGAACCTCAAGGAGTTCGTGGCGTGGGCCAAGGGCCAGCCCGGCAAGGTCAACTTCGCCTCGGGTGGCAACGGCACCTCGACGCACCTGAACGGCGAGCTCATGAACCAGGTGACGGGCCTGGACATGACGCACGTGCCGTACAAGGGCAGCGCGCCGGCCGTGCAAGACCTGCTCGGAGGGCAGACGCAGATCCTCATCGACGCGGGCAGCGTGCTGCTGCCGCAGGTGAAGGGCGGCAAGCTCAAGGCGCTGGCCGTGACCGGCCCCGTGCGCGACCCGCAACTGCCCGACGTGCCGACGGTGAAGGAGCTGGGCCTCGCAGGCATGGAAGCAGTCGGCTTCCAGGGGCTGGTCGGCCCCGCCAACATGCCCAAGGACGTGGTCGATCGCCTGTCGGGTGAACTCGCCAAGGCCCTGGCGACGCCCGAGATCAAGGCCAAGTTCGCGACGGCCGGCGCCGAGGTGCATCCACTCGGCCCGGCGGCCTTTGCGGCTTTCGTCAAGGCGGACAATGAGAAGTGGTCCAAGCTGATTCGCGAGCGCAAGCTGCAGCTGGACTGACCGATCTTTCTTCTTCTCCTCCTCGACGCATGCCTTTCATCGACACCATGAACTTCCTCGCCGCCTCCAAGCCTTCGCGCCGCACCACGACCCGGCTGCTCGCCGCCGCGGCGCTGTGCGCGGCCAGTGGCGCGCATGCGCAGGCCGTGCCGCGCACCGTGCGGCTCATCGTGGCCTACCCGGCGGGCGGTGTGAGCGACGTGGTCGCGCGCGCGCTCGGCGACCGGCTCGCCGCGCAGCTGGGAACCACGGTGATCGTCGACAACCGCGCGGGCGCGAGCGGCGCCATCGGCATGGACGCCGTGGCCAAGGCCGCGCCCGACGGCGCGACGTTGGGCTTCTCGGCCATCAGCCCGCTGGTGCTGAGTCCGCACCTGGGCAAGCTGCCGTTCGACCCGCTGAAGGACATCGTGCCGGTGGCCAGCGTGATGTATTCGCCCGTGCTGCTGGTGGCCACCCCGGCCAGCAAGGCGAAGGACTTCCGCGCGCTGATCGCCGAGGCCAAGGCGCAGCCCGGCGCGGTGCGCTGGGCCACATCGGGGCCGGCCTCGCTCGGGCACATCGTGCTCGAGCAGGTGCGCGCGGCGGCCGGCGTGGACATCACGCACGTGCCGTACAAGGGCGGCGGCCAGCAGCTCAACGATGCGCTGAGCGGGCAGTTCGAAATCCTGTCGACCAATGCCAGCCCGACGCTCTCGGCGCACATCCAGTCGGGCAAGCTGCGCCCGCTGGCGGCCGGCGCACCCGCGCGGCTCGAGAGTCTGCCGCAGGTGCCCACGCTGGCCGAGCTGGGCTACAGCGCGGCCAACATCCATTCGCTGTTCGGCGTGTTCGCGCCCGCGGGCACGCCGGCGGCGCTGGTTGCGAAGTACAACGCCGAGATCAACAAGGCGCTCGCCAGCCCCGAGCTGCGCGCCAAGCTCACGGCCACCGACAACGTGCCCGCCCCGGGCACGCCGGCCGCCTTCGCCAAGGAAATCGCCAGCGAGTTCGAGAGCAACGGCCGCATCGTGAAGGCCGCGGGCATCAAGGCCGATTGACCCCGGCGCTTGCAGGGGTGGGCTTCCCTACCTTATAGTAGGTAGATGCACGACGCTACCACCCTGGCCCCCGGCGGCACCCGCGATCAGATCCTCGCGGTGGCGCGCGGGCTCATCGAAACCCGTTCGTACCTGGGCTTCAGCTTCCAGGACGTGGCCAACGCGGTGGGCGTGCGCAAGGCCAGCCTCTACCACCACTTTCCCACCAAGGAAGCGCTGGGCATCGCGGTGATCCAGGGCGCCACGCAGGGCTTCAAGGACTGGGTGGCGGCGCGCGCGCGCGAGCCCAAGGACGCACTCGAATCCTATTTCCGCATGTACCGCAACACGCTGAAGGCCGGCTCGGGCCTGTGCCCGGCGGGCGCGCTGGCGCCGGGCTGGGACTGCATCAACGAAGACCTGCGCCAAGCCGTGCAGGCGCTGCGCAACACGCAGGTGATGTGGCTCACCGGCGTGCTCGGCGCGCTGGTGCCGGCGCAGGCGCAGAAAGACAACCCCGTGGCCTCGCTCGCGGCCTTCGTGTTCTCGTCGTGCCAGGGCGCGCTGCTCGCGTCGCGCATGACGGGCCGCGTCGAAGACTTCGACGACGCCATCGCCCAATTGCGGCGCGTACTGCCACTCGACTGACCGATCCGTTTCACCACGGGCACGCCGGGCGTGCCTTTTTTTGAACCCCGAAGCCTACCGATTGGAAGGTAGTTTTTCCCAAAGGAGTGTTCCCATGAAAGCCGTGATTTCCGCCTACGCCCGTTCCCCGTTCCACTTCGCGAAGAAGGGCGCGCTGGCCGAAGTGCGCCCCGACACGCTCGCCGCCGGCGTGGTGCAGGGCCTGCTGCAGCGCACCGACCTCGACCCCGCGCTGCTCGAAGACATCATCCTGGGCTGCGCCTACCCCGAGGCGTCGCAGGGCAACAACCTGGCGCGCATCGTCGGGCTGCTGGCCGGGCTGCCGCACGAGGTGGGCGGCATGACGGTGAACCGCTTCTGCGGCTCGTCGATGCAGGCCGTGCACATCGCGGCCGCGCAGATCGAGGCGGGCATGGGCGACGCTTTCCTGTGCGTGGGCGTGGAGTCGATGACGATGGTGCCGCAGGGCGGCTTCAACTTCTCGCCCAGTCCCGAGCTGCTGGCCAGCACCGATGCCTACATCTCGATGGGCGAGACGGCCGAGAACGTCGCGCAGCGCTGGAACGTGAGCCGCGCCGACCAGGAGGCGCTGGCCGTCGCGTCGCACCGCAAGGCGGCCGAGGCGCGTGCGCAGGGCCGCCTCGCCGGCGAGATCGTGCCGGTGCGCCTGGCCTCCGGCGAGGTGATCGATGCCGACGGCTGCATCCGCCCCTCGACCTCGGCCGAGGCGCTGGCCAACCTCAAGCCCGCGTTCCGTCCCGACGGCGTGGTCACGGCCGGCACCTCGTCGCCGCTGACCGATGGCGCGGCGGCCGTGCTGGTCACCAGCGACGCCTTCGCCGCCAAGCACGGCCTGAAGCCGCTGGCGCGCATCCGTTCGTTCGCGACCGTGGGCGTCGACCCGGCCGTCATGGGCATCGGCCCGATCCCCGCCACGCGCAAGGCGCTCGCACGCGCGGGCCTGAACGTGGCCGACCTCGACGTGGTCGAGATCAACGAGGCCTTCTCGTCGCAGGCGCTGGCCTGCATCCGCGACCTCGGGCTCGACCCGGCAAAGGTGAACCTCGACGGCGGCGGCCTGGCCATCGGCCATCCGCTGGGCGCCACCGGCGCGCGCATCACGGGCAAGGCGGCGGCGCTGCTGGCGCGCGAGAACGGCCGCTATGCGCTGGCGACGCAATGCATCGGCGGCGGGCAGGGCATCGCCACCATCCTCGAGCGCGTCTGATCGCCCGAGAATGACGGGCAACGCAACAAGGAGACTCCCATGGACAAGCTGTATCTCGAAGACCTGAAGGTCGGCGACCGTTTCCAGAGCGGCGAGCACCTGCTCGACGCGGCGCAGATCAAGGCCTTCGCGCAGCAGTTCGACCCGCAGCCCTTCCACACCGACGAAGAGGCCGCCAAGAACACCTTCTTCGGCGGGCTGGCCGCGAGCGGCTGGCACACGGCGGCGCTCACCATGAAGCTGCTGGTCGACAGCGGCATCCCGCTGGCCGACGGCATCATCGGTTCGGGCGGCGAGCTGCAGTGGCCCAAGCCCACGCGGCCCGGCGACGTGCTGCATGTGGTGAGCGAGGTGGTCGACATCACGCCCTCGCGCTCCAAGCCCGGCCGCGCGATGGTCTCGATGCGCTGCCAGACGCGCAACCAGCGCGGCGAGGTGCTTCAGTACTTCACGCCGAAGCTGGTGGTGCACAGCCGCACCGCGACGTCCTGACTCTCAAACTCAGACGACGCGCAGGCCCAGCTCCTCGACCAGTGCGGCGGCCTGCCGGTGGGAGATGGTCGCGCCCTTGAACGGCGCGGCGTTGGCCAGCCGCAGGCCGCCCAGGTCCACGTCGCGCAGGTCGGCGCCTTCGAAGCGCGCGAGCTTCAGGTGCGCGTTGCGCAGGCTGCCGCCTTCGAAGATGGCCTCGCGGAAATCGCAACCCGAGAGGTCGGCCTCCGACAGGTCGAGCTGCGCGAGCGTTTGCTTGCGGAACGACAGGCCGCGCAGGTGCGCGTCGACCAGCAGCGAATCCTTGAACACCACGCCCAGCGCCGACACCTCGCCGAAGTGCGCGCCCGTGAGCTTCACGCCCGTGAAGAGCGCCGAGGCCAGCTTGGCGCGCGCCCACTGCGTGTTGTTCAGGTCGCAGTCCTGGACGCGCGCGTTCGTGAGGTCGGCCAGGCCGAAGTCGGCCTGGCGCGCGCGGCAGCCGACCCAGCGCGTGTCCGCCAGCTGGGCGCGGTCGAACGAGGTTTCGGCGAAGCTGCACAGCGTGAACTGCGCGCCGCGCAGATCGAGGCGCGACAGGTCGGCCTCGTCGAAATGGCAGCGTTCGAAATGCGGCGGCGTGTCGCGGCCCTGCAGGCAGGCCTGCAGCTCGGCGCGTGACCAGGTCTGGTCGGAAATCACATCGGTCATTCGGGGCGGGAGTCGGTCAGCGCGCGCAGCTCTGCGGGGCTGAAGCCCGCCCGGCCGCGTGCTTCGAGGTTGAAGGGCGGCTTGTGGCGCGGCGCGTCGTAGCGCGCGACCAGGGCCGGGTAGTTGGCTTCGGCGTCGAGCCCGGCACGCTCGCACAGCCAGCGGTACCAGTGGTTGCCGATGGCCACGTGGCCCACTTCGTCGCGCAGGATGATGTCGAGGATCTCGACCGCGCGCAGTGCGTCGGGCGTGTTCACGCGCTTGAGCTTGGACTGGATCAGCGGCGTGGCGTCGAGCCCGCGCGCCTCGAGCGTGCGCGGCACCAGCGCCATGCGCGCGAGCACGTCGTCCTTCGTCTTCTCGCACATGTTCCACAGGCCGTCGTGGCCCGGAAAGTCGCCGTAGCGCCAGCCCATGCCCTGCAGGTGCGTGTGCAGCAGCGTGAAGTGCTGCGCCTCCTCGTCGGCCACGCGCAGCCAGTCGCGGTAGTAGGCCTCGGGCATGCCGTCGTAGCGCCACACGGCGTCCAGCGCGAGGTTGATCGCGTTGAACTCGATGTGGCAGATCGAATGGATCAGCGCGGCGCGGCCTTCGGGCGTGAAGGGCGAGCGCTTCTGCACGGCGGTGGCGGCCACGCGCAGCGGGCGCTCGGGGCGGCCGGGCACGCCGTCGTCGTCGCCGGGCGTGCGCAGGGGCTCGAGTGCTATGGAAACAGTAGCTGCCTGTGCAGCCGTGGCGCGCGTGGCGGCCACCTTGTCGTCGGGGTCTGTCAGGCGCAGCGCGGCCAGCGCGCTCAATCGGGGGTGCATCCCTACAATTCTAGTTTTGCCCCTCCGGAGACAACCACGATGGCGATTTACGAATTGGATGGCATTGCACCGCGCCTTGGCGAAGGCGCATGGGTCGCGGACAGCGCCCAGGTCATGGGCAATGTCGAACTGGCCGAGAACGCGAGCGTCTGGTTCGGCGCCGTGCTGCGCGGCGACACCGAGGTGCTGACCATCGGGCGCAACAGCAACATCCAGGACCTGTCGGTGCTGCACGCCGACATCGGCTGCCCGCTGACCATCGGCGACAACGTGACGGTGGGGCACCAGGTGATGCTGCACGGCTGCACCATCGGCGACAACTCGCTGATCGGCATCCAGGCGGTGGTCTTGAATAACGCGAAGATCGGCCGCAATTCGATCGTTGGCGCCGGCAGCGTCGTGACCGAGGGCAAGGAGTTTCCCGACAACTCCCTCATCATCGGCTCGCCCGCCAAGGTGGTGCGCACGCTCGACGATGCGGCTGCCGCCAAGCTGCGCCAGAGTGCGGAGCATTACGTAGAAAACGCCCATCGCTTCGCGAAGGGCCTGAAGAAAATTGGCTAACCCCCAGGCTTGCCTACTTCGTGTGGCCTCCTACCCCCTTGCGGGGGGCAATACCTGCGGCCCGGCAAAGCCGGTTCCGCGGTATTCCGCGTGAAGACAGCCTGACTAAGAGAAAGACGATGTTTTGAGCGAGCTGCACAAATTCCTGTTCGATGGCCTGCCGGTGCGCGGCATGATCGTGCGCCTGACGGATGCGTGGCAGGAGATCCTTGCGCGGCGCGCCTCCAACACCGCCACCGGCGCCTACCCGCCGCCCGTGGCCGAGCTGCTGGGCGAGATGACGGCCGCGGCCACGCTGATGCAGGCCAACATCAAGTTCAACGGCGCACTCATCCTGCAGATCTTCGGCGACGGCCCCGTGAAGGTGGCCGTGGCCGAGGCCAAGCCCGACCTGAGCCTGCGCGCCACCGCCAAGGTGATCGGCGACCTGCCGGCCGACGCGCGCCTGCCCGACATGGTCAACGTGAACAACAAGGGCCGCTGCGCCATCACGCTCGACCCGAAAGACAAGCTGCCCGGCACCACGCCGTACCAGGGCGTCGTGCCGCTGTTCGGCGACGACGGCCAGAAGCTGGGCAAGCTCAGCGACGTGCTGCAGCACTACATGCTGCAAAGCGAACAGCTCGACACCACGCTGGTGCTCGCCGCCGACGACAAGGTGGCGGCCGGCCTGCTGATCCAGCGCCTGCCCATCAAGGGCGAGGGCAACCTCGAAGGCACCTCGCAGCAGGTGCACGACGAGGCGCACCAGGACCAGATCGGCCGCAACGAGGAATACAACCGCATCTCGATCCTGGCGTCGAGCCTCACGCGCGACGAGCTGCTCACGCTCGACGTCGAGACCATCCTGCGCCGCCTGTTCTGGGAAGAGAAGCTGCTGCGCTTCGAACCGCAGGCCGGCCTGCTGGGCCCGCACTTCGCGTGCACCTGCGGCCGCGAGCGCGTGGCGCAGATGATCCGCGGGCTCGGCGTGGAAGAGGCCGAGGAAATCCTCGCCGAGCGCGGCGACATCGAGGTCGGCTGCGACTTCTGCGGCAAGCAGTACCGCTTCGACGCGGTCGACACCGCGCAGCTGTTCAAGCCGCTGGGCGACCAGTTGCCGGGCAGCCCGGTCGTCCAGTAGGCGCGACGCGGTTCAAGCGGGCTGCGGCGGTTGCCGCAGCACCTTGACCATCGCGGCCAGGCGCTCGTTGCCCAGGCCCGCGCGCATCGCGCGCTCGAACTGCCCCATCAGGAAATCCGGAAAGCCCGCGTCGAGCTGCGCTTCGCGCGCCTGCTTCACGAACAGCCGGCCCGAGCCCGCGCAGGTGGCCATCGAGCTCTCGGGCTCGCCGTACCGGCCGGCGTGGATCGCCTCGCCCTCGGCCTGGATCATTTCGCCGAGCACCGGCGAGATCGCGCCGATCATCTGCGCGAACCCGTCCACCGGCAGCCCTTCGGCTTCGCAGATGCACACGCCGTGGAAGAAGCCGCTCATCGCGCCGAACATGCACGAGAGCGTGGCCAGGTCCCAGGCCGCCGCGTTGCCGATCGGCTCGCCCATGTGCTGGATGTTGCCGGCGATGGCGTCGAGCAGCGGCCGGCAGGCGGCGAGGGCGCGTGCCTCGCCGGAAATGAAGAGCGGCGTGTCGGGCCGGCCGATCTGGCCCGGCGTGGCGAGCAGGGCGCCGTCGAGGTACGCCACGCCGCTGAGCGCGGCCCAGTCGTCGCGCGCGTCCTGCGGCGTGCCGGTGCTCAGCTGCACCAGCACCTTGCCGCGCAGAGCGTCGTGAACGCCGGGCGCGGCGAGGATCGCGCGCGACGCCGGGTAGTCGGCCACGCAGACCAGCACCACGGGGCTGGCCTGCACGGCGGCCAGGGCGGTTGGTGCCAGCACCGTGCCTTGGTTCAAGAGGGGCGTGGCGCGTTCGGCGGTGCGGTTCCACACCGTCAGCGTGAACTTCGATGATTGAAGGGCGCGCGCGAGGGCGATGCCCATGGGGCCGAGGCCGATGAGGGAAACGTCGGTCATGTTGTGAGGTCCTTGGTGAGAGATCGGATCAAGCGGCAGCCGGCGTCAAGCCCTGGCCCAGCCCACCATCGACGGTGAGGCGTGCGCCGGTCGTGAAGGTCGCCTCGAAGGCGAAGAAGAGCACCGCGCGCGCCACTTCGGCCGAGGTGCCGTGGCGCCGCATCGGCGTGATCTGGTCGCCCAGGCGCATGAACTCGGCGCGCTCCTCGGCGCTCGCATCGGTCACGCCGAGCGTGGGCGTGTCGATGAAGCCGGGGCTCACCACGTTCACGCGGATGCCGCGCGTCACCAGCTCGGCCGCGAAGCCCGAGGCCATCGAGCGCAGCGCGGCCTTGGTGGCGCTGTACACGCTCATGCCGTGCATGCCGCCTTCGTCCGCGATGGACGAGGTGAAGACGATGGCGCTGCCCGCAGGCATCAGCGGCGCCAGGCGCTGAACCGTGAAGAACGGGCCCTTGGTGTTGACCGCAAAGGCGCGGTCGTAGCCGGCCTCGGTCACCTGCTCGAAGGGTTCGAGCGAGGAGATGCCCGCGTTGATGTGCAGCAGGTCGATGCGGCCGAAGCGCTCGCGCACCGTGGCGGCCAGTGCATCGATGTCGGTCAGCGAAGCTGTATCGGATGCAAGCACGTGCGCGCGCGGGCCGAGCACGCGGCGTGCGGCCTCCAGGTTCTGCGGGTTGCGGCCGGTCACGAGCACGTCGGCGCCGCCGTCGAGTAGCGCCTGCGCGGTGGCCAGGCCCATGCCGAGGGTGCCGCCGGTGATGACGGCCTTCTTGCCTGCGTAGGGGGTGTGGGGTGTGGTGTTCATGGCCGTCGATGATCCGGATCGCACGGCTTGCGGTCGCGCACGTTCAGCCGTGGGGGAGCACAAACGGCCGACGGCATGCACGCCGCGCGCGGCCCATAATGTTTCGATGAGCGATACCGATCTGGACACCGATCTGCACGGGCACGGTGGTGCGGCGTCCGATGTGGCGCTGTCGGCCGACAGCTTCGTCGCGCCGCCCGCCACCGACAGCCTGCGCGTCGACGTGCGCCAGACCCCCGGCGGCGTGGTCGGCTACGAGGCGCTGCCCGACCACCGCCTCAAGCTGCACGCGGGCGCGCCGGTGGCGGGCGCCTGCCAGTTCCACCGCTTTCTCTACACGCGCGGCGACCTCGACATCCTGCCGGCCGGCAGCACCGACATCTGGCATGAAGAGTCGCCGAGCACGTCGGTCGTGGTGCGCATGGCGCCCGCGCTGCTGGTGCGCACGGCCGACGAGATGGGCCTGCCGGCCGAGCGTGCGGTGCTCGGCGAACGCCACCAGTTCCGCGACCCGCAGATCGAGCACATCGCCTGGGCACTCGACGCCGAGCGCCGCGCGGGCTTTCCCAATGGCCGGCTCTACACCGACAGCCTGGGCACCGCGCTCGCGGTGCAGCTGATCGCGGCGGGCCCGCAGGTGGCGCCGTCACCCGTGCAGGGGTTGACGCGGTTGCAGCTGAAACGCGTCACGGAGTTCATCGAGGCGCACCTGGACGGCGACCTGTCGCTGGCGGCGCTGGCCGAGGTCGCGGGCCTGAGCGCCTCGCACCTGAAGACGCAGTTCAAGCGCTCCACCGGCCAGGCGGTGCATGCCTATGTGGTGCACCGCCGCGTCGACCGCGCACGCAGCCTGCTGCTGAGCAGCGAGATGCCCGCGAGCCTCGTCGCGCTCGAGAGCGGCTTCTCGCACCAGAGCCACATGGCGCGCTGCATGCGCCGCGTGCTGGGCCTCACGCCCGGCGAGGTGCGGCGCGCGGCCTGAAGCTGGTGGTCAGCGCGCTTCGTCGTCGAAGCCGCCGAATGTGATGTCGGGCGCGCTGGTGTTGTGCTTCGAGGGCAGGCTGCGGCCGAAGCGCACCTGCGTGGCGTTCAGCGTCCTCACCTCGGGCAGCGGCAACGCCTGCTCGGCCGCCTGCGGCGAGGCCTGCCAGCGCACCTCGCTCATGTCGGCGTTGTCGGGCGCCACATACATCGAGCGCAGCACCGCGAAGGGCTGCTTCGCGCTCGCTGTGGGTTTTGAGAGTGTCACGTCGAGCGCGGTGCGGGTGCGGCTGATCTCGGTCACGCGCGCCACGGCGCTGCCGCCGTCGGTGAAGCGCAGGTGGATGGCGAGTGGCTTCGGCACGACGCGGATCGATGCGATGTCCACCACCGGCCGCCCATCCTGCACGACCGGGCCGAGCAGGAACGACGAGCCGTACACACCGTCGCCGAAGCGCGCCTCGGGCAGCGGCTTGAGGCGCCAGTAGCCGTCGGACGGGTAGAGCACGATGGCCTCGAGCGCCTTGCCGTTCTCCTTCTTGAACACCTGCAGAAGGTGAAAGCCGCGGTCGTGGCGCGCGCCGACCTGCACCGGCACGCGCGCCGGGCGCCAGAAGGTCGGCAGCGTCATGCCGACGATGCGCCACTGCGCGTTGTCGAGCAGCACGACGGTGCGCTTCTTGAAGCGGTGCGCCGGGTCGGTGGGGTGGGCGCCGCCGTCGAAGTTGCAGCCCGAGAAGTCGGGCGCGGTGACGTCGTTGCCGATGGTGCCCAGGTAGGTGGGCTGCAGCGCTTCGATGCGCAGGCGGCGGATGCCGTCGCCGCGCAGCACCATCGACACGTTGTCTTCCTCGGCGCAGGCCGTGGAGGTGGTGGCGTTCTCGACGGTGGCGGCCACAGGGGCTGCAGAAGCGGCACCGGTGGCCAGCAGCAGGGCGAGGAAGGCGGCGGCGGGAGCGCGGCGCGCAGCAATCGAAACGGGCATCGGGTCTCCGGTGAGGGGGAGAGGGCGCGCGAATGCGCAAGAACCGGAAGGCTCAGGGCGG
The DNA here is from genome assembly GCF_059423965.1 of Variovorax sp. GW458-11-26-14-LB1. NCBI lineage: Bacteria > Pseudomonadati > Pseudomonadota > Betaproteobacteria > Burkholderiales > Comamonadaceae > Variovorax > Variovorax sp. GW458-11-26-14-LB1. The sequence goes on along the minus strand of NZ_JBWKYW010000052.1, from coordinate 29,857 downwards.
GTCGCGGCGCGCCATCAGGTCGCTGAAGAGCTTATGTTCGCATTCCGGGTCGGAACACTTCTCGCAAGGCCATGTCCACGAGGCGGGCTTGGCATCGCGGCGGGTGCGCGTGCGGGCACGGCCTTCGTTGCCGGCGATGGTGTTGATCGCATTCCAGGCGTTCGCCAGCCGCTCGCCGCCGCTGCCGTGCACCACGGCATACGAGAGCCCCGCGCGCGAGAGCGCGGCGCGCACCAGCGTGTCGGTCGGCTGGCGCGCATGCGGGCCGTCGCGCATGTCGTCGGCCACCCAGGGCAGGTCGAGCGCGGTGAGCAGCGTGATGGCGTAGCGCCGCTGCGCGGCGAGGGCGCTGTCGTGCAGCGAGGTGTCGGCGAACAGCTGCTCGCTGTAGACCGCTGTCATGAGTGCCGTGGTGTCGGCCACCACCACGCCCGTGGTGGCAGCCGCGTCGATCCGGCGCATCTGTTCGTCGGCGATGGCTTGTTGTTCGTCGGGGCGCGGCGTGCGGCCTTCGCGTTCGCACCATTCGCGCAGGTACTCGCCCACCAGCGTGACGGGCGTGCCGCGGTCTTGCAGGCGCTGTGCGATGGCGCGCGAGAGCTCGGTCTTGCCCGTGCTCTCGGCGCCCACGAGTGCGATGACGCAGCCGGTCGGCAGGTTCGGCGTCATGCCGGCACCGCCTTCGTCGTGGCCTTCGGCAGGCGTCGCTGCCATGCCAGGAAGCCGGCCACGCTGAGCACGGCGAACACCGCGTACAGCGCTGTCGTGAGCCACAGGCCCTTGTGGATGAACAGGCCCACGCTGACCACGTTCACGGCCAGCCACACGAGCCAGTTCTCGATGAACTTGCGCCCGAGCAGGAACTGCCCGACCAGGCTCAGGCCGGTGACGAAGCCGTCCCACCAGGGCACGTCGGTGTTGGTGAAGCGGCGCAGGAAGAGGGCGACCACGGGCCACGCAATGGCGCAGGCCAGGAGGGCGTACGCGGTCCCGCGCGGCGACAGCCGGCTGACCCGCAAGGCGCTGCCGTCGGCGCGAAAGCCGCGCAACCATTGCGCCCAGCCCCAGAGGGCGACGAAAGCGAAGAAGACTTGAAGGGCGGCGTCGCCGTAGATGCGCGCGTTGGCGAACACCACCACGTAGAGCAGCGAGCTGACGATGGCCAGCGGCCAGCCCCAGTGGATCTCGCGCATGTTGCAGCCGACCATCGCGAGCGCGAGCACGGCGGCGACGAGTTCGAGCCAGGTGACGGGAGAACCCCACAGCGCAAAGGCGGAGGCCGAGAGAAGCTCTGGCATCGAGAAGCGGCGAAGGAAAGGATCAGTGCGCGATCTGCACGAAGACTTCGTTCGGTTTGACCATGCCGAGTTCCGCGCGGGCGCGTTCCTCGACCATCTCGAGGCCGTCTTTCAGGTCATTGACTTCGGACGCCAGCCGCTCGTTGTTGAGGGCGGCCTTGGCGTTGGCGTCCTTCTGGTCGGCCAGCTGGGTTCTCAGCTGGGCGACCTCGCGCACGCTGCCGCGCCCGTTCCACAGCTGCCACTGCAGGATGACCAGCAGGAGCACCAGGATGAGAGGAGGGACGAAGCGCGCGCGCATGCAGGCTGCGAGGCGCTACTTGAGGTTGTAGAACGCGCCGCGGCCCGGGTAGACGGCGATGTCGCCGAGGTCTTCTTCGATGCGCAGCAGCTGGTTGTACTTGGCGATGCGGTCCGAACGCGACAGCGAGCCGGTCTTGATCTGGCCGGCGTTGGTGCCCACAGCGATGTCGGCGATGGTGCTGTCTTCGGTTTCGCCCGAACGGTGCGAGATGACGGCCGTGTAGCCCGCGCGCTTGGCCATTTCGATGGCAGCGAAGGTTTCGGTCAGCGTGCCGATCTGGTTGATCTTGATCAGGATCGAGTTGGCGATGCCCTTGTCGATGCCTTCTTGCAGGATCTTGGTGTTGGTGACGAACAGGTCGTCGCCCACCAGCTGCACGCGCTTGCCCAGGCGTTCGGTCAGGTGCTTCCAGCCGTCCCAGTCGCCTTCGTGCATGCCGTCTTCGATGCTGATGATCGGGTACTTGTCGACCCAGGTGGCGAGCATGTCGGTCCAGCTTTCGGCCGTGAGCGAGAGGTTCTCGCCCGACAGCACGTACTTGCCGTCCTTGTAGAACTCGCTGGCTGCGCAATCCAGGCCCAGGGCGATCTGTTCGCCGGCGGTGTAGCCAGCCTTGTCGATGGCTTCCAGGATCAGCTGGATGGCTGCTTCGTGGCTCTCGACGCTGGGGGCGAAGCCGCCTTCGTCGCCCACGGCCGTGCTGATGCCGCGGTCGCCCAGGATCTTCTTCAGAGCGTGGAACACTTCGGCGCCGTAGCGCACGGCCTCGCGGAAGCTCTTGGCGCCCACGGGGATGATCATGAACTCTTGCAGGTCCAGGCTGTTGTTGGCGTGCGCGCCGCCGTTGATGACGTTCATCATCGGCACCGGCAGCTGCATGCCGCCCATGCCGCCGAAGTAGCGGTACAGCGGCAGGCCCGACTCTTCGGCCGCGGCGCGGGCCACGGCCATCGAGACGGCTAGGGTGGCGTTGGCGCCCAGGCGGGCCTTGTTGTCGGTGCCGTCCAGGTCGATCATGGTGCGATCGAGGAAGGCCTGTTCGCTGGCGTCCAGGCCCAGCACGGCTTCCGAGATCTCGGTGTTGATGTTCTCGACGGCCTTCAGCACGCCCTTGCCGAGGTAGCGGCTCTTGTCGCCGTCGCGCAGCTCGATGGCCTCGCGCGAACCGGTCGAAGCGCCCGAGGGCACGGCCGCACGGCCCATGGTGCCCGACTCGAGCAGCACGTCGCACTCGACGGTGGGGTTGCCTCGGCTGTCGAGAATTTCGCGGCCGACGATGTCAACGATTGCACTCATCTCTATCTCTTTCTCTGGGTCTCTTGGTGGAGTGGACTGGCAAAAAACGGAATCAAAGGCCTTCGACCGCGATCATGTTCATGATGGCGGCGCCGGCACGCGCTTCACGCGCCTTCAGGTATTCGGGCGTCTCGTAGAAGGCCTTGGCCTTTTCGAAGCTGGGGAATTTGAGCACGACGACGCGGGTGGGCTTCCAGTCGCCCTCGAGCGGCAGCACCTGGCCGCCGCGCACGCAGACTTCGGCGCCGTGCGCCTGCATCGCGACGCTCGACCACTTCTTGTATTCCTCGTACTGCGTCGGGTTGGTGACCTCGACGTGGGCAATGACGTAACCGCTGCTCATGCTTGAAAACTGTCCTCGAGGAATGCGTTTTTCTTGGTGACCCGGTCGAGCGCCACGAGCGTCTCGAGCAGGGCCTTCATGTGCTTGAGCGGCACGGCGTTGGGGCCGTCGCTCAGGGCTTTGTTCGGGTCGGGGTGCGTCTCCATGAAGAGACCGGCCACGCCCACGGCCACGGCCGCACGCGAGAGCACCGGCACCATCTCGCGCTGGCCGCCCGAGCTGGTGCCCTGGCCGCCGGGCAGCTGCACCGAGTGGGTGGCGTCGAACACGACGGGCGCTTTCGTCTCGCGCATGATCGCGAGCGAGCGCATGTCCGAGACGAGGTTGTTGTAGCCGAAGCTGGCGCCGCGCTCGCAGGCCATGAAGCTGTCTTCGTCCAGGCCGGCTTCCCTGGCGGCAGCGCGGGCCTTGTCGATCACGTTCTTCATGTCGTGCGGTGCGAGGAACTGGCCCTTCTTGATGTTCACCGGCTTGCCCGACTGCGCCGCGGCGTGGATGAAGTCGGTCTGGCGGCACAGGAAGGCGGGCGTCTGCAGCACGTCGACCACCTTGGCGGCCTCGGTGATGTCCTCGTGGGTGTGCACGTCGGTCAGCACGGGCAGGCCGAGTTCGCGCTTCACCTTGGCCAGGATCTCGAGGCCCTTGTCACGCCCCGGGCCGCGAAAGCTCGTGCCCGAGGAGCGGTTGGCCTTGTCGAAGCTGCTCTTGAAGATGAACGGGATGCCCAGCGACGCCGTGATTTCCTTCAACGTGCCGGCCGTGTCCATCTGCAGCTGCTCGGATTCGACCACGCACGGGCCGGCGATCAGGAAGAAAGGCTGGTCCAGCCCGATGTCGAATCCGCAAAGCTTCATGCCACTGCCTTGAGCGTCTTGTTGGTGCTGCCCGCGCCCTTGTCCTTGTGGTCGAGCGCCGCCTTGATGAAGGCGTTGAACAACGGATGGCCGCCCCACGGCGTTGACTTGAACTCGGGGTGGAACTGCACGCCCATGAACCACGGGTGCACGTTCTGCGGCAGCTCGACGATCTCGGTCAGGTGCTCGCGCTGCGTGAGCGCCGAGATCACGAGGCCGGCATTGCGCAGCTCGTCCAGGTAGTTGACGTTGGCTTCGTAGCGGTGGCGATGGCGCTCGGTGACCACGTCGCCGTAGATGCTGTGCGCCAGCGTGCCCGGCGTGACGTCGGAGCTTTGCGCGCCCAGGCGCATGGTGCCGCCGAGGTCGGACTTCTCGTCGCGCGTCTTCACGGTGCCGTCGCGGTCCTTCCACTCGGTGATCAGGGCGATCACGGGGGTGGGCGTTTCCGGGTCGAACTCGGTGCTGTTGGCGTTCTTCAGGCCGGCCACGTGGCGGGCGTACTCGATGGTGGCGACCTGCATGCCCAGGCAGATGCCCAGGTAGGGCACCTTCGATTCGCGGGCGAATCGGGCGGCCGAGATCTTGCCTTCCACGCCGCGCTGGCCGAAGCCGCCGGGCACCAGGATGGCGTCGTACTTGGCCAGGCGCGACACGTCTTGCGCCGAGATGGTCTCGGAGTCGATGTAGTCGATCTTCACGCGCGCATGGTTCTTCATGCCGGCGTGGCGCAGCGCCTCGTTGAGCGACTTGTAGCTGTCCGACAGGTCGACGTACTTGCCGACCATGGCGATCGACACTTCCTGTTGCGGATGCTCGACCTCGTACACCAGCTCGTCCCAGCGCGTGAGCTTGGCCGGCGGCGTGTTGATGCGCAGCTTGTCGCAGATCAGGCCATCCAGGCCCTGTTCGTGCAGCATGCGGGGCACCTTGTAGATGGTGTCCACGTCCCACATGGAGATCACGCCCCATTCGGGCACGTTCGAGAACAGCGAGATCTTGGCGCGCTCGTCGTCGGGGATCGGGCGGTCGGCGCGGCACAGCAGGGCGTCGGCCTGAATGCCGATGGCGCGCAGTTCCTTGGCGGTGTGCTGCGTGGGCTTGGTCTTGAGCTCGCCGGCGGCGGCGATCCAGGGCACGTAGCTCAGGTGCACGAAGGCCGAGTTGTTCGGGCCCATGCGCAGGCTCATCTGGCGCACGGCTTCCAGGAAGGGCAGTGACTCGATGTCGCCCACGGTGCCGCCGATTTCGACGATGGCCACGTCCACCTCGTGCGCCGTGCCGATGCCGGCGCCGCGCTTGATGTATTCCTGGATCTCGTTGGTGATGTGCGGAATGACCTGCACCGTCTTGCCGAGGTAGTCGCCGCGGCGTTCCTTCTCGAGCACGGTCTTGTAGATCTGACCGGTCGTGAAGTTGTTGGCCTTGCGCATCCGCGTGTTGATGAAGCGCTCGTAGTGGCCGAGGTCGAGGTCGGTCTCGGCGCCGTCATCGGTGACGAACACTTCGCCATGCTGGAACGGTGACATCGTGCCGGGGTCGACATTGATGTACGGATCGAGCTTGATGAGGGTGACTTGGAGGCCGCGCGATTCGAGGATCGCGGCGAGCGAGGCGGAGGCGATTCCCTTGCCAAGGGAAGATACGACACCACCGGTGACGAAGACAAATTTGGTCATGCCAGTTCCGGACGCGTGAATCCGGGCAGTGGGAAATTGCGATTATAGGTGTCCCCTTTGTGCCTCCACGGCCGAAGGCCATCCCATTCCTGATCTTGTCGGTATGTGAGCAACAATATGTCCCATGCAAGATCTCGCCGGCAAACACATCGTCCTCGGACTCACAGGGGGCATCGCCTGCTACAAATCGGCCGAGCTGTGCCGCCTGCTCGTGAAGGCGGGCGCCACCGTCCAGGTCGTGATGACCGAGGCGGCCGAGCAGTTCATGACGCCGGTCACCATGCAGGCGCTCTCGGGGCGCACCGTCTACACCTCGCAGTGGGACGCCCGTGAGCCCAACAACATGCCGCACATCAACCTGAGCCGCGAGGCCGATGCGATCGTGCTGGCGCCCTGCAGCGCCGATTTCATCGCGCGGCTGGTGCAGGGCCGTTCCGACGAGCTGCTGAGCCTGCTGTGCCTGGCACGCCCGACCGACCGCGTGCCGCTGTTGATCGCCCCGGCCATGAACCGCGAGATGTGGGCCCATCCGGCCACGCAGCGCAACCTGATGCAGGTGTCGGCCGACGGCGCGACCGTGCTGGGCGTGGGCAGCGGATGGCAGGCCTGCGGCGAAACCGGCGACGGGCGCATGCTCGAACCGGCGCAGCTGCTCGAGGACATCACGGCCTTCTTCCAGCCCAAGCTGCTGGCAGGGCAGAAGGTGCTGGTCACGGCCGGCCCGACCTTCGAGGCGCTGGACCCGATTCGCGGCATCACCAACCATTCGTCCGGCAAGATGGGCTTTGCCATCGCCCGCGCGGCGCGCGAGGCCGGTGCCGAGGTCACGCTGGTGGCCGGTCCGGTGCACCTGCCGACCCCGCGCGGCGTGAGCCGCATCGACGTGCTGTCGGCGCAGGAGATGCTCGAAGCCACCACCCGCGCTGCGCAGGCAGCTAGCATTTTTGTAGCAACGGCCGCCGTGGCCGACTGGCGCCCCGCCACGCACAGCGACCAGAAGATCAAGAAGGACGGCAGCGGCCAGACGCCGGTGCTGCACTTCGTCGAGAACCCCGACATCCTGCTCACGGTGGTCAAGAGCGAACGCGCGCAGGCCAAGAAGCTGTTCTGTGTGGGCTTCGCCGCCGAGAGCGAGAACCTCGCCGAGCACGCCAAGGCCAAGCGCGAACGCAAGGGCATTCCGCTGCTGGTGGGCAACATTGGTCCGCTGACCTTCGGGCAGGACGACAACGCACTGCTGCTCGTGGACGCGAAGGGCGTGCGCGAGCTGCCCCGCGCGCCCAAGCTCCGGCTGGCACGCGAGTTGATGACGGAGATTGCCGCGCGACTTCCTGATTGGAGGGCCTGATGAACACCGAATCCAACACACCACCCAACGGCGACTTCGCCCGCTACGTGGAGCAGCTGTCGGCGCGGGCCGGCCAGTCGGCCCGCGTCCCGGGCAAGGAGTCCGAGCACGGGCTGGACGTCGGCATGACGCCTTCGCCCGGCGCGCAGGGCTCCGTCGCCACGCGGCGTGAATCGCCGGCTGGCGAGGCCGCGAAGGCTGACGGCACCAAGGCCATCCCCCTGGGCACGCTCAAGGTGCTGGCCGGCATGGGGGCGATGGTGTTCCTGGTGCTGTGGGCCATCGGCGTGCCGCTCTCCGTGCTGGTCCTGGGCGCCGCCGCGGCGGCCTGGTTCGGCAAGCGTTTTCTCAAGGGACTCAGCCTGAGGCCCGGGGTCGCCAAGTGGCAGCAGGTGCTCGAAGAGGCCGCCCGCAGGCAAAAAGAACAGCAACAGAAATAAACAAGGCAGCAAGTCAGTGAAAGTAGACGTCCGAATCCTCGATCCGCGCATGGTGGATCAATTGCCCGCGTATGCCACCCCCGGAAGCGCCGGCCTCGACCTGCGGGCCTGCCTCGATGCCCCGGTCACGCTCGAACCCAATGCCTGGCAACTGGTGGGCACCGGCATCGCGATCCACCTGGCCGATCCGGCCTATGCCGCGCTGATCCTGCCGCGCTCGGGCCTGGGTCACAAGCACGGCATCGTGCTGGGCAATCTCGTCGGCCTGATCGACAGCGACTACCAGGGCGAGCTGAAGGTCAGCGCCTGGAACCGCAGCAACACGCCCTTCGTGCTGCAGCCGATGGAGCGGCTCGCGCAGCTGGTGATCGTGCCGGTAGTGCAGGCGCAGTTTCGCGTGGTCGCCGAGTTCGAGGCCTCGCAACGCGGCGAGGGCGGCTACGGTTCGACCGGCAAGCACTGAGCCTTTGCCCCAGCAAAGCTGAAGGGCACCTGAGTATCCAAGGCGTAAAGAACGGAACCGCCGGCGCGTGGTTCGTCTCGAAGGTTTCAGCGTGTGTCTTTCGTCATCGCGGCTTCGGCTGAAACGTTAGACACAGGCAGGCATGCAGCCCGTCCGGGCGCGTGCTGTTTTCTTCGAGGAGCCTCTTTCATGAACATCTCAATGCGCTTCATTTCCGTCACGGCGTCCGTGCTCGCACTGGCCACGCTCACGGCCTGTGTCGCGCCGGCCCCGGTTTACCAGACCTCGCGCTACCCCTACCAGGCCCCGCCGCGGGCGATCCAGTACCAGGAAGCGGCCTACGTCGAGTACGGCCACGTGGCCAACATCGAGGTGCTGCGCAGCGAAACCGCAGGCGTCGGCACCACGGGTGGCGGTGCCATCGCGGGTGGCCTGATCGGCGGCGTGGTGGGCAACCAGTTCGGACGCGGCAACGGCCGTGCCGCAGCCACTGCGCTCGGCCTCGTGGGCGGCGCCTTGCTGGGCAACACCATCGAGGCCCAGCAGAACGGCCCGCGCGCCTACGAGAGCTACCGCGTCTCGGTGCAGACCGACCGCGGCGGCTACCGCGCCTTCGACGTGCAAAACCCGGGCGACCTGCGCATCGGCGACCGCGTGCGCATCGACAACGGGCACATCTCGCGCATGTAAGCGGTCGGCCGCGCGCGCAAAGAAAAAAGCCGGGCACTGCCCGGCTTTTGCTTTGTGGGATGGCTGGGTGTCAGTGCAGCATCTGGCCGCCCGGCGCCATCGGCGGCACCTTGAAGAAGGCCGTGCCTGCCGTGCCGCGGCCGACTTCTTCTTCGGTGGCTTCACGCACCGAACGCACCGTGATGTCCAGGCGGATCGCGATGCCTGCCAGTGGGTGGTTGCCGTCGAGCACGAGGTGGTCGGGGTAGATCTCGGCCACGGTGTAGATCGCGTCCTTGGGCATGGCCTCGCTCACGCCCTTGGGCAGGGCGGAGCCGTCGAAGGTCATGCCTTCTTCGGTGCCTTCGGGGAACAGCGAACGCGGCTCCAGGAAGAGCAGCTGGTCGTTGAAGTCGCCGAAGCCCTGCTCGGGCTCGATCTGCAGTTGCACGCGCGCGCCGGGCTCATGGCCCTGCAGGGCGGCCTCGATCACGTCGAAGAGGTCGTCGCCGCCCACCATGAATTCCACCGGCTCGTCGAGCACGTCCAGCACATCGCCGAGCGTGTCTTTCATGGTCCAGGTCAGGCCGACCACGCATTGTTCAGAGATTTCCATTGCAGAATTCTCCCATGGAGATCAATCAACCGCTGCCCTTGCTTGGCGGCCTGAGTCCCGCGCAGTTCATGCGCCGGTACTGGCAAAAGAAACCCCTGCTGATCCGGCAGGCCGTTCCCTCGATGGTGCCACCGATCGACCGCCAAGCGCTGTTCGCGCTGGCGGAGCGCGAGGGGGTCGAGTCGCGCCTGATCCGGCATGGGAAGGCCGGCTGGTCGCTCAAGCACGGCCCGTTGCCTCGCCGCGCGCTGCCGCCGCTGAAGCAGCCGGGCTGGACGATGCTGGTGCAGGGGGTCGACCTGCACCATGACGGCGTGCACGACCTGCTGCGGCAGTTCCGCTTCCTGCCCGACGCGCGCCTGGACGACCTGATGATCAGCTACGCGAGCGACACCGGCGGCGTCGGCCCGCATTTCGACAGCTACGACGTGTTCCTGCTGCAGGCGCAGGGGCGGCGCCGCTGGTCCATCGGCAAGCAGTCCGACCTGCGGCTGCAGCCCGGCGTGCCGCTCAAGGTACTCGAGCACTTCGAGCCCGAGCAGACCTTCGTGCTCGAGCCCGGCGACATGCTGTACCTGCCGCCCAAGTACGCCCACGACGGCGTGGCGGTGGGCGACGACTGCATGACGTACTCGATCGGGCTGCGCTCGTCTGCCGTGGGCGAGCTGGGCGCCGACCTGCTGGCGCGCGTGGCGCAGGCCTATGCCGAAGACCTGGAAGACGCGGGCCCGGCCGAACTGGCGCGTTACCGCGATCCGTCGCAGCCTGCCGTGGAAGCCCCGGCCGCGATGCCGGCTGCCCTGCAGGACTTCGCGCGCAAGGCCGTCGAGGCCGCGCTGCGCGACCCCGACGCCATCGACCGCGCGCTGGGCGAATCGCTCACCGAGCCGAAGGCCAACGTCTGGTTCGGCGAAGGCAACGAAGTGCCCGAGGTGCTGCGCGAGGTCGCGCTCGACCGCCGCACGCGCATGCTCTACGACGCGCGCCACGTCTACATCAACGGCGAGAGCTTCCGCGCCGGTGGGGCCGACGCCACGCTGATGCGGCGGCTGGCCGACCAGCGCGCGCTCGGTGCGCGCGAACTGGCCCGCGCCAGCGAGGGCGCGCGGGCGCTGCTGGGCGAGTGGTGCGAGGCGGGCTGGCTGCATGCCGAATGAAGGCGCCGTACCGGCCCTGAACGAGGGCCGTTTCGACGGCCGGGAGGCGTTTGCCGACCTCGTCCGCAACGCCTTGTCTGCTGCTGCGCACCAGGGCTGGAACGAGATCGTCTTCAGCGACCTCGACTTCGCCGACTGGCCGCTGGGCGAGCGCGCGAGCATCGAGGCGCTGCAGGCCTGGTCGGCCAGCGGGCGTCGCCTGTTGCTGCTGGCTGGGCGCTTCGATCTGATCGAGCGCGGTCATGCGCGTTTCGTGACGTGGCGCCGCACCTGGGACCACATCGTCGAATGCCGCGCGGCAGGTCGCTCAGGCACGGCAGAGGAGGTGCCCAGCGCCTTCTGGACGCCCACTTGGTGCCTGCACCGCATCGACCCCGAACGCAGCCGCGGTGTCTGCAGCAGCGAGCCGCGTGCGCGACGTGACCTGCGCGAAGGCCTCGACGAGCGCTGGCGCCAGGGGCGACCGGCCTTTCCCGCCTCCACGCTCGGCTTGTAAGCCAATGCCGCAAATACACCCCGCGACATATCTATGCGGGGTTGGCGGTCTAGAATTTTTTGGTTCCAGACCTTCATTGCCAAAGGAGTCCTCATGAAGAAGTCGTCGTCCGTCCTGATTGCCTCGCTGATCGCCGCTGCCGCCCTGGTGGCCTGCGGAAAGAAAGAGGACGCCGCCCCCGCGGTCGTGACCCCGCCGCCCGCTCCCGTGACAGAACCCGCACCCGCCGCTCCGCCGGCCGCCGCACCTGCATCGGCACCGTCGGCCGCCGCCTCGTCGGCCCTGGACGCCGCCAACGCCGCGACCGAAGCCGCCAAGAAGGGCGAGGCACCGAAGCAGTAATTTCGCTGCAGGTCCGCACCATGCAAAAAGCCGCCCTTGGGCGGCTTTTTCATTGGGGGAGGGCGATGCCCCGCCTGTTCAGACGTCGAGCCAGGGCGAGCCCTCGGCGGCGGTCGCCGTGAGCATCTCGGCTTCATCGCCGCCCAGCGCTTCGGCCATCAGGCGCCGCACGATCTCGGGCCGGTTGTTCTGCTCGCTCAGGTGCGCCGCGACCACGTGGCGCAGGCCGTCGTGCCGCACGGCGCGCGCAATCTCGGCGGCCGCGGTGTTCGACAGGTGGCCGTAGTTGCCGCCCACGCGCTGCTTCAGGAACGACGGGTAGGCCGAGCCGGCGAGCAGGTCGCTGTCGTGGTTGAACTCCAGCAGCAGCGCGTGCGCGCCGCGCAGCCGGGCCAGCACGTGGCTGGTGGCGTGGCCCAGGTCGGTCAGCACGCCCAGCGTGCGGTTGCCGTCGGTGCAGCGCAGCTGCAGCGGCTCGCGCGCGTCGTGGGGCACGGTGAAGGGTTGCAGGCATAGGTCGCCGACCGTGAACTCGGCGTCGTCGCGCGCCAGGTGCAGGCGGCCTTCGTAGTCGCGCCCGCCGGTCGCGAGCCAGGTGCCTTCGCTCATCCAGACCGGGATGCGGTCGCGCAGCGACAGGGCATGGGCGCAACCGATGTGGTCACCATGCTCGTGGGTGATGAAGACGGCGTCGAGGTCCGCTGCGGCCAGGCCCGCCTGGGCCAGGCGCCGGTCGAGCTGGCGGATGCCGAAGCCGCAGTCGACGAGGAGGCGGGTGGTGCGGCCGGCGCTGATCGTTGCTTCGACCAGCGCGGCGTTGCCCGTGCTGCCGCTGCCGAGGCTTCGGAAGCGGAGCATGGGGCTTACTTCAGGTCGTCGGCGATGACCTTGACGATGCGCTGCGCGTTGGCCGAGGTTTCGGGCGCGCCGGCGTCGTTCAGGACCGAGACCGTGGTGGCTTCGCCCTGGCTCTTGACCGAGATGCGGAACTTGATCGGCGCTTCGTCCTTCTTGGAGCTGAACAGCTTGCCGAAGAAGCCATCGTCCTTCTTGTCGGGGTTCGGCGTCACGTAGCGCACGTAGTAGGTGCCGGCGCTGCGATCGCGGTCTTCGACGGTGAAGCCGGTGCGGTCCAGGGCCAGGCCGACGCGGCGCCATGCGCGGTCGAAGCCTTCGCTGATCTGCACGACCGGCTGGTTGCCGACGGTGGCCACGGTGGCGGTCTTGGGCGCCGCGGTGGTCGCGGCGAGGATCTTCGACTGCTCTTGCGACACGCCGAGCTTGACCATCAGGCGGCGCAGGAATTCGGTCTCGAGCTCAGGATCGCTCGGGCGGGGCTGCCACACGGTCTGGTCCTGGCGGGAGTTGTTGTAGACCTCCTGCATGCCGCGGTGGCTGACGAAGATCTCGGTGCCGTTGGTGCTGCGCTCCAGGCGGGTGCGGAAGCGGTCGAGTTCGCCGGTCGAGTAGACCGAGTCGACCAGCTTGCCCAGCGTGCCGCGGATGATGTCCTGCGGCAGCTTGGCGCGGTTCTCGGCCCAGTCGGTTTCCATGATGCCCAGGTTGCGCTGGTCGGTGGTCAGCAGGAAGCCGTTTTCCTGCCAGAAGTCCTTGACGGGCTCCCAGAGCTGGTCGGGCGTGCGGTTGATGACGATCCAGCGCTGCGTGCCTGAGCGTTCCATGCGCACGTCGCCGATGTTGGCCACGGCGGTGGGGATGCCCGGTGCGTTCGCGATGCCGGCCTGGTAGGCGTTGGCGGTGACGGCGCCGCCCGGCACTGCATAGCGGTTGTCGCGCGAGAGCTGGGACAGGTCGGGTGGGACTTCGAGCGTCGGGGCCTTGCCTGCGCTCTTGTAGTCGATCTTGTCGCTCTCGAGGACGGAGCAGGCGGCGAGGCTGGCAACGAGGGCCAGCAGTGCAAGTCGCGAAATGTTCTTCAACGTCGTCTTCCTTGGTGGAATGGTTCGGTCAATCGATGGGCCCCAGCGCCCCGCCCTCTCTGAGCACTGTTGCGGCAAAAGGTTGCTTGACCTTGCTGCGAACAGGGGGAAAGGGCGGACGGGAGCCGGTGTGATCGGTGGGGAAACCCGGGCTCGGTCAGTCCTTGAGCAGGCCGGTGGCGCGCAGGGCGCCCTCGACCGCCGGGCGGCTCGCTTCGCCGAGTTCCGTGAGCGGCAGCCGCAGGGCGCCGCCGCACAGACCCAGGCGGGCCATGGCCCACTTGAGCGGGATCGGGTTGGGTTCGACGAACAGGTTGCGGTGCAGCGGCATGAGTTCGAACTGCAGCTGCATCGCGCGCTTGACGTCGCCGGCCAGCGCGGCCACGCACAGCTCGTGCATCTTGCGCGGCGCCACGTTGGCCGTGACGCTGATGTTGCCCTGGCCGCCGCACAGCATGAGCGCGACCGCGGTCGGGTCGTCGCCGGAGTAGACGGCAAAGTGCTTCGGCAGGTCGCGGATGAGCCACTGGGCACGCTCGATGTTGCCGGTGGCTTCCTTGATGCCGATGATGCCGGGCACCTGCGCCAGGCGCAGCACGGTGTCGTGCGCCATATCGGCGACGGTGCGGCCGGGCACGTTGTACAGCACCACGGGCAGGTCGCCGACAGCTTCGGCGATGGCCTTGAAGTGCTGGTACTGGCCCTCTTGCGTGGGCTTGTTGTAGTAGGGAACGACCTGCAGCTGCGAGTCGGCGCCGACGCCCTTGGCGAACTTGGCGAGCTCGATGGCTTCCTTGGTCGAGTTCGCGCCGCAGCCGGCCATCACGGGCACGCGGCCCCGGGCCTGCTCGACGGATACGCGGATGATTTCGCAGTGCTCTTCCACATCGACCGTCGGCGATTCGCCGGTGGTGCCGACCACGCCAAGGCAGTCGGTGCCTTCGTCAATGTGCCAGTCGATGAGCCGCCGCAGGGCGGGGTAGTCGACACTGCCGTCGTCGTGCATCGGCGTGACGAGCGCGACGATGCTGCCTGTCAGTTGCTCCAAGGGAATCTCTTTGTCGGTGGACGAAAGCGGCCATTCTACTGACTCCGGCCGGGCCGGAGACAGTTGTGTCGGCCAGCTCAGCTGGCCTTCAGGAACTGGCGCGGCGGGGCGCCCGCGGCCGCTTCGCCGGGCCGCACGGCGGCGATGCGCTGGACGTAGCGCGCCGGCTCCGGCAGGAATCCGTCTTCATAGGCGATCACCTGCAGGCTGGCGCATGCCCCGAGCAGTTCGCCCGGCTGCAGCAGGAAATCGGGCCGCGAGGGCTTGCCGACGGTCTCGTTGCCGGCGGCGAAGGTCTCGTACAGCAGCACGCCGCCCGGCGCCACGGCGGCCACGATGTCGGCCATGCGGGGGCGCCAGAGGTAGTTCGTGACGACCACCGCGCCGAAGCGCTGGGCCGCGAACGGCCAGGGGCCCGATTCGATGTCGGCCGCCACCACGCGACCGAAGGCGCCGGCCGCCTCGACGGCCTCGGGCGACCGGTCGACGCCGGTCGTCGCATGCCCGCGCCCGGCGAACCACCGCATGTGCCGCCCGGACCCGCAGGCCACGTCGAGCACCGTGGCGTTCGGCGCGAGCAGGTGCGACCAGCGCACGATCCATTCGGAGGGCGCCGTGCTCGCATGCACGGGAATTGCTACATCTTTCATAGTGGCCTGGGCCCGTCAAGCGGGCGTTTCGGGGCGAAGTCGTTCAGAAACAGGACCACACTTGGTCGACCAGCGTGACCAGGAACGTCGGATGCACGTACAGCGCGAACACGCCGCCCAGCGCCGCCAGCACGGCGGCGAGCCAGGCGGCCTGGGCCAGGTAGTGGTTGCGTGTGCGGGGCGTCATGGCGATGGCTCCTTGCAAACAAGACAGAAAAGCGCGGGCCGTCAGCCCGCCACGGCGACCGGCCGGACCGCGCGCGCAATGGCGCTTTCCTTGACCGGCAGGTTGATCAGCGCCGCGAACACGCCCAGCGCGATCGAGATGTACCAGACGATGCTGTAGCTGCCCGTCGTGTCATACAGGAAGCCGCCCAGCCACACGCCCAGGAACGACCCCACCTGGTGGCTCAGGAACACGAAGCCGCTGAGCATCGACAGGTGCGCCACGCCGAAGATGCCCGCGACGATGGCGTTGGTGGCCGGCACGGTCGACAGCCACAGGAAGCCCATGGCCGCCGAGAAGACGTACACGCTCAGCGGCGAGATCGGCGCCAGCAGGAAGAGGGCGATCGACACCGCCCGCGCAAAGTAGATGGCCGCAAGAATCTTGGGCTTGGACAGCTTCTGCCCCAGCAGGCCGACCGTGTAGGTGCCGAACACGTTGAACAGCCCGATCAGCGCCAGCGCGTAGCCCGCCACTTCGGGCGACAGGTTCTTGTCGCGCAGGTAGGTCGGCATGTGGATGCCGATGAAGGCCAGCTGGAAGCCGCAGACGAAGTAGCCCGCCATCAGCAAGCCGAAGCTCGGGTAGCGGAAGGCCTCGCCCACGGCCTGCAGCACCGATTGGTCACGGTGGCCGGCCAGGGCCGCGGTCTTGGGTTCGCGCAGGCCGAAGGCCAGCGGCACGATCACCAGCACCAGCACCGCCACCACGACCAGCGCCGTCTGCCAGCCGAAGGCCCCGATCAGGCGGCCTTCGATGGGCGCCATCAGGAACTGGCCGAACGAGCCGGCGGCCGCGGCCACGCCCATCGCCCACGAGCGCCGCTCGGCCGGGATCTGCCGGCCGATCACGCCGTAGATCACGGCGTAGGTCGAGCCCGCCTGCGCGGCGCCGATCAGCACGCCCGCACTCAACGTGAATAGCAGCGGCGTCGGAGAATGCGCCATGCCGAAGAGGCCTGCCGCGTACAGCAGCGAGCCGCCGATCAGCACGCGGAACGCGCCGAAGCGGTCGGCCAGCATGCCGGCGAACACGCCGAAGATGCCCCACGACAGGTTCTGCACCGCCAGCGCGAACGAGAAGGTCTGTCGGTTCCACTCCTGTGCCTGCGTGATGGGCTGCAGCCAGAGGCCGAAGCCGTGGCGGATGCCCATCGAGAGCGTGACGATCATGGCGCCGCAGAACAGCACCTGCTTGATCGAAAGGGTGGGAGCGGGGGAGGCTTGCATCCTTCGAATGTAGCGAAATGGATGCTGCGGCAGGTGGCGTGGCGGCCAAGGCCATTGATGATTTGTGGGCGCGGTTTCAATGCGCGGACGGCATCAAAGAAAGAAGGCAGGCGCGTGACCTGCCTTCGGGGTCAGCGCGCCGGCGCCGCTGCCGCGCCGCGCGCGCCCGGAAAGCCGTGCTCGCAGGCCCGCCACGCCAGCATCAGCCCCGGCACCAGCAACGCCAGCAGCGACCAGGGCAGGCTGCCCGCGCCGCCGCCCTGCAGCAGCAGGCCGCCCACCAGTCCGCCGCCTGCGATGGCGAGGTTCCAGGTCGTCACGACCATCGACTGCGCCACGTCCGCTGCATCGCCGGCCGCCTGGGCCGAGGCGGTCTGGAACAGCGTTGCCGCGCCGCCGAAGGCCAGGCCCCAGACCGCGACCGCGAGGTACACGCCCGCCGCCGACCCGCCCGCCGCGGCGAGCATCAGCGCCGCCAGCGCGAAGGCCGCCGTGCCGGCCAGCACCAGCGTGCGCAGCCAGCGGTCGATCAGCACGCCCGTGAGCCAGATGCCGCCCAGCGACGCCGCGCCGAACACCAGCAGCACCCGCCCGACCTGCGCTTCGAGCCCGGCGTGCGCCAGGAAGGGCGCGATGTAGGTGTAGAGGATGTTGTGCGCCAGCACGAAGGCGAACATCACGGCCAGCACCGGCCGCACGCCCGGCAGCAGGAACACGCGGCGCACGCTCTGCTGGTGTCCGGCCTCCTGGCCCGGGAAGTCGGGCACCTGCCAGCGCACCCAGCCGAGCAGCAGCACCGACAGCGCCGACATGATCAGGAAGGCCGGCCGCCAGCCGACGCTCGCGCCCAGCAGCGTGCCCGCGGGAATGCCCAGCGACAACGCCAGCGGCGCGCCCAGCATCGCCACGGCGATGGCCCGGCCCTGCTGCGACGGCGCCACCATGCGCGCCGCGTGCCCGGCCAGCAGCGCCCACAGCAGGCCCGCGAACACGCCGGCGAAGAAGCGCGCGACCAGCGTCAGCGTGTAGTCGTGCGACAGCGCCGTCACCGTGTTGACCACCGCGAAACCGCCGATCGCGCCCATCAGCAGCGGCCGGCGCCGCCAGCCGCGCGTGAAGGCCACCAGTGGAATGGCCGCCACCAGCGAGCCCAGCGCGTACACGGTGACGAGCTGGCCGACCAGCGCGGGCGCCACGCCCAGGTCGGCGCCGATCTGCGGCAGCAGGCCGGCCGGCATCGCCTCGGTGAGGATGGTGATGAAGCCGCCGGCTGCCAGTGCCAGCAGGCCCGAGAGGGGCAGCGGTGAAGAAGAGCTCGTGTCACGCATAGACGGCGTCCCTCAGTTCGGTGACGAAACGGCCCGACATGCCTTCGTAGAGCGTGTTCGTGAAGGCCACCACGCTGAGCCCGCGCGCCCGGTCGACGAACCAGGCGTGGCCGTAGGCGCCGCCCCAGCGCCAGGTGCCGGGCGATTCGGGCGTCTGCGTGGGCTGCGGGTCGTGCAGCACCGAAAAGCCCAGGCCGAAGCCCCAGCCCGGCGCGTCCGCCGGCCCCCAGGCGCCCGTGTGGTTGCGGCCCATGGTGTCGACGGTGGCGGCGTGCAGCAGCGGGGCGCCGCCGGTGCGCAGCGTGTCGAGCAGGCGCAGGAAGTCGCCCGCGCTGCCGACCATGCCGGCGCCGGCCGAGGGCCAGGCGTTGGCGTCGACGGCGCGCGCCGGGTCGAAGCGGATGCCGACGGCGCCTTCGAACGGCGTGGCGACGACGGGGGCGTCCATGCGCTGCGGCGGCGTGGCGCCGGGGCCGTTCACATAAGGCGTGGCCAGCCGCGGGTCGCCGGGGGCGGCGGCGAATCCCGTGTCGTGCATCTGCAGCGGCCCGGTCACCAGTGCGAGCACCGCCTCGGGCAGCGGCAGGCCGCTGGCCGCCTCGACCACCGCGCCGAGCACGTCGATGGCCAGCGAATAGAGCCAACCTGTGCCCGGTGGGTACAGCAGCGGCACGCCGGCCAGGCGTTGCAGGTTGCCGGCCAGCGTGAGGCCATCGTCGCGATCCATGCCGTCCGACACGCCGGCGCGCGCGTACGGGCCGTCGTCCGAGCTTTCGAGGAAGCGGTAGCCCAGGCCGGCCGTGTGGGTCAGCAACTGCCGCAGCGTGATGACCGCTTCGCCGCCATCGGGAAGGCGCGGGCGGAAGTCCGGCAGCCAGCGCGTCACCGGGGCGTCCAGGTCGAGCCGGCCCTGGTCCACGAGCACCATCGCGGCGGTCGAGACGATGGGCTTGGACACCGAGGCCAGCCGGAACAGCGCGTCCTCGCGCATCGGCCGGCCGGCCTCGCGGTCGGCCAGCCCGGCGGCGCGCCGGTGGACGAGGCGGCCGTCGTGGCTCACCAGCACCACCGCGCCAACCAGCCGCTGCTCGGCGAGCGCACGGTCGATGGCCGCGTCAATGCGCGACGGGTCCGGGCCCTGCCACGCAGGGGTGAAAGTAGGGGAAATGTCGGGGAGAAAGGTCATGCGGCCAACGATAGGAAGAAGCCGACTTCGGATAAAGACGGCTACAGTTCCGCTCAATGCGGACGTTAAAGTCCGCAATGGAGATTCCCCATGGACAGCCTCAGCGGCTTTGCCGTCTTCGTTCAGGTCGCCGAAACCCGCAGCTTCGTCGCGGCCGGGCGCGCGCTCGGCGTGTCGGCCTCGGCCGTGGGCAAGCGCGTGGCGCGGCTCGAGGAGCGGCTGGGCGTGCGCCTGTTCCACCGCAGCACGCGCAGCATCACGCTCACCGCCGAGGGCGCGCTGTTCCTGGCGCGCAGCCGCCGCGTGCTGGCCGAGATCGAGGCCGCCGAGCAGGAGCTGTCGCACGCCGCCGAGGCGCCGCGCGGGCGGCTGCGCGTGAGCCTGCCGCTGGTCAGCTCGCTGGTGCTGCCGGTGCTGGCCGACTTCATGGCCGCCTACCCGGCGATCGAACTCGACCTCGACTTCAGCGACCGGCTGGTCGACGTCATCGAGGAGGGCTTCGACGCCGTGGTGCGCACCGGCGAGCCGGCGGATTCACGGCTGTCGTCGCGCCAGTTGGGCGAGTTCTCGCAGCTGCTGGTGGCCTCGCCCGCATACCTGGCGCGCCACGGCACGCCCGCCTCGCCGGACGACCTGGCCCGCCACGCCTGCCTGCACTACCGCTACCCGGCGACCGGCAAGGTCGAGGTCTGGCCGCTCGTGCCCGGGCCCGACGGCAGCGAGGTGCGCCCGCCGGTCTCGATGATCTGCAACAACATCGAGACCCGGCTGTGCTTCGCCCTGCGCGGGCGCGGCATCGCCTGCCTGCCCGACTTCAGCGTGCGCGCCGCGCTGGCCGAGGGCGCGCTGCAGCCCGTGCTGGCCGACCACCTGCGCCGGCCCCGTACCATCGCGTTCCGCGTGCTGTGGCCGTCGGGGCGCCATCCGTCGCCCAAGCTGCGGGCGTTCATAGATTTCCTGGGCGCGCGGATGTTCGGTCCGCCCGCAGAAACTCCCGCCTGATGTGCGAAAAGACCGAAGCCGGTGCCTGTATGGGTATCCAGTCATTTCAACCCAACTGACTACAATCCGCCCCCATGGCGACTTCCCCCAAGACATCTTCAGACTCCGCTTCCGGCTATTCGGAAGGCTCCATCCGCGTGCTCAAGGGCCTCGAGCCCGTGAAGCAGCGCCCGGGCATGTACACCCGGACCGACAACCCCCTGCACATCATCCAGGAAGTGCTCGACAACGCCGCCGACGAAGCGCTGGCGGGCTACGGCAAGAAGATCAAGGTCACGCTGCACACCGACGGCTCGGTCAGCGTCGAGGACGACGGCCGCGGCATTCCCTTCGGCCTGCACCCCGAGGAAAAGGCCCCCGTGATCGAGCTGGTCTACACCCGGCTGCACGCCGGCGGCAAGTTCGACAAGGGCTCGGGCGGCGCCTACAGCTTCTCGGGCGGCCTGCACGGCGTGGGCGTGTCGGTGACCAACGCGCTGTCCAAGCGCCTCGAAGTGAGCTCGCACCGTGAAGGCTCGGTCGCGAAGCTGGCCTTCAGCGCCGGCGACGTGATCGAGGCGCTCGAGATCCGCAAGCTCGAAGCCGGCGAGCGCAAGCAGGGCACCACCGTGCGCGCCTGGCCCGACGCCAAGTACTTCGAGACCGCTGCGCTGCCCATGGGCGAACTCACCCACCTGCTGCGCAGCAAGGCCGTGCTGATGCCCGGCGTGAGCGTCACGCTGGCCGTCGAGAAGACCGGCGAAAGCCAGCAGTGGCTCTACAAGGGCGGCCTGAGCGACTACCTGATGCAGACGCTCAACGGCGACCCGGTCATTCCGTTGTTCGAAGGCAGCGGCCATGCCGACAAGAACGCCGACAACTTCGCCGAAGGCGAGGGCGCCGACTGGTGCGTGGCCTTCACCGAAGACGGCCAGCCGGTGCGCGAGAGCTACGTCAACCTGATTCCCACCAGCGCCGGCGGCACGCACGAAAGCGGCCTGCGCGACGGCCTGTTCAATGCGGTGAAGAGCTTCATCGAGCTGCACTCGCTGCTGCCCAAGGGCGTGAAGCTCCTGCCCGAGGACGTGTTCGCGCGCGCCTCGTACGTGCTCAGCGCCAAGGTGCTCGACCCGCAGTTCCAGGGCCAGATCAAGGAGCGCCTGAATTCGCGCGACGCGGTGCGCCTGGTGTCCAGCTTCGTGCGCCCCACGCTCGAGCTGTGGCTCAACCAGCACGTCGACTACGGCAAGAAGCTCGCCGAACTGGCCATCAAGGCCGCCCAGACGCGCCAGCGCGCCGGCCAGAAGGTCGAGAAGCGCAAGGGCTCCGGCGTGGCCGTGCTGCCCGGCAAGCTGACCGACTGCGAGAGCAAGGACATCAGCCACAACGAAGTCTTCCTGGTCGAGGGCGACTCCGCCGGCGGCAGCGCCAAGATGGGCCGCGACAAGGAAAGCCAGGCCATCCTGCCGCTGCGCGGCAAGGTGCTCAACACCTGGGAAGTCGAGCGCGACCGCCTGTTCGCCAACACCGAAATCCACGACATCTCGGTGGCCGTGGGCGTCGATCCGCACGGCCCCGCCGACACGCCCGACATGAGCGGCCTGCGCTACGGCAAGATCTGCATCCTGTCGGATGCCGACGTGGACGGCTCGCACATCCAGGTGCTGCTGCTCACGCTGTTCTTCCGGCACTTCCCCAAGCTCATCGAAGCCGGCCACGTGTATGTCGCAAAGCCGCCATTGTTCCGGGTCGATGCGCCCGCGCGCGGCAAGAAGCCGGCCTCCAAGGTCTATGCGCTGGACGAGGGCGAACTCACCGCCACGCTCGACAAATTGCGTAAAGATGGCGTGCGCGAAGGCGCCTGGAGCATCAGCCGCTTCAAGGGCCTGGGCGAAATGAGCGCGGAACAATTGTGGGAAACCACGCTCAATCCGGACACCCGTCGCCTGATGAAGGTCCAATTGGGGCGGTTCGATTTTTCGTCCACCCAGGGCGAGATCACCAAGCTGATGGGCAAGGGCGAAGCGGCGGCGCGGCGCGAGCTCATGGAATTGCGCGCAGACGACGTCGACATCGACGTCTGACAGTTTCCTTTTTCTTTCCTTCTTCTCACACGCATGTCGGTTTTCAAGCGTTCGCTGTGGTTGGCCCTTCTGCTGTGCATGCAGCAGGGGCTCGCGCACGCGACCGACATCTACGGCTACATCGACAGCAACGGCGTGGCGCATTTCGCGGCCGAGAAGGTCGACGAGCGCTACAAGCTCTTCTTCCAGGGCGGCCAGAGCTTCGACACCGCCAAGGGCCTGTCACCGATGGGCCGCGGCAGCATCAACCGCCGGCTCGACGGCAAGGTGTCGCCGGCGTCGCAGAACCTGCTCGCCATGTTCGAGGCCTCGCCCGGCTACAAGACCGCCAAGGCGGCGCTGCGCGACGCCTCGAGCAAGCACGCCATCGACTACGAGCTGCTGCAGGCGCTGGTCGCCACCGAGTCGGGCTTCGATGCCAAGGCTGTCTCGCCCAAGGGCGCGATGGGGCTCATGCAGCTCATGCCGGCCACCGCGCAGCGCTACGGCGTGGCGACGGACAAGCGCGGCACGATCGAGAAAAAGCTGTTCGACCCGCACATCAACATCGCCGCCGGCTCGCGCTACCTGCGCGACCTGATCGCGATGTTCCCGGGCCAGATCGAGCTCGCGCTGGCCGCCTACAACGCGGGCGAGGGCGCGGTGCAGCGTGCGGGCAACAAGATCCCGAACTACAAGGAAACGCAGAACTACGTGCAGACCGTGCTGCAGCTGTATGCGTACCTCAAGCCCTCGGCCGTGACCGTGGGTGGCAACCTGCGCAGCGGAAGCGGTAGCAGTGGTGGCAGGACGCCGGGGCGCATCCGCATGGAAATGTCGGTGCCCAAGGGCGGTGCGATCGGGCGCGGCAACATGCCGTCCGAGTCGCCGCGCAACGTGCCGACCATGCCCGAGATTCCCGAGCCGTCCGACGTGCCGACCAGCGCGGCGGAGCCGGGTGACGCTTCGCCGCCGTCGCCGCTGTCGTGATCCCGCAGGCCGCCATGCACCCCACTTTCATTTTGGGCTGAGCGCGAACGCACGCCGCCCGTCACTGTTTTTCTTTCTCTCTTCTTCATGGACGACTCTCAACCTCCGCTCGACCTTGCAGGCCCCACCGACGGCGACACCACCCTCACGCTGGCCGACTACGCGCAGACCGCCTACCTCGAATACGCCCTGAGCGTGGTCAAGGGCCGCGCGCTGCCCGACGTGTCCGACGGCCAGAAGCCGGTGCAGCGGCGCATCCTGTACTCGATGTCGCGCATGGGCCTGGGCTTCGGCGGCACCAACGGCACCGTGGGCGCCAAGCCCGTGAAGAGCGCGCGCGTGGTCGGCGACGTGCTCGGCCGCTTCCACCCGCACAGCGACCAGGCCGCGTACGACGCGCTGGTGCGCATGGCGCAAGACTTCTCGCAGCGCTATCCGCTGGTCGACGGCCAGGGCAACTTCGGCAGCCGCGACGGCGACGGCGCCGCGGCCATGCGCTACACCGAAGCGCGCCTGGCGCGCATCACCAGCCTGCTGCTCGACGAGATCGACGAAGGCACGGTCGACTTCATTCCCAACTACGACGGCAGCACCGAGGAGCCGCGCCTGCTGCCCGCGCGGCTGCCGTTCACGCTGCTCAACGGCGCCAGCGGCATCGCCGTGGGCCTGGCCACCGAGATCCCGAGCCACAACCTGCGCGAGATCGCCGACGCCTGCGTGGCGCTGATCAAGTCCAACGGCAAGCTCAGCGAAGAAGAACTCTTCGCCCTCGTGCCCGGCCCCGACTACCCGGGCGGCGCGCAGATCATCAGCAGCGCCAGCGACATCGCCGACGCCTACCGCACTGGCCGCGGCTCGCTCAAGGTGCGCGCGCGCTGGAAGATCGAGGACCTCGCGCGCGGCCAGTGGCAGCTCGTGGTCAACGAACTGCCGCCGGGCGTGAGCACGCAGAAGGTGTTGGAAGAAATCGAGGAAATCACCAACCCGAAGGTCAAGGCCGGCAAGAAGGCCCTGAGCGCCGACCAGACCCAGCTCAAGGCCGCGATGCTGTCGGTGCTCGACGTGGTGCGCGACGAGTCGAGCAAGGACGCCGCGGTGCGCCTGGTGTTCGAGCCCAAGACCTCGCGCATCAGCCAGGACGAGTTCGTGACCACGTTGCTGGCGCAGACCTCGCTCGAGACCTCGTCGTCGATCAACCTCACGATGGTCGGCATCGACGGCAAGCCGACGCAGAAGTCGCTGCGCCAGATGCTCAACGAGTGGATCGCGTTCCGCGAGATCACCGTCGAGCGGCGCTCGCGCCATCGCCTGGACAAGGTGCAGGACCGCATCCACATCCTCGAAGGCCGGCAGCTGGTGCTGCTGAACATCGACGAGGTGATCGCCATCATACGCGCGGCGGAAGACCCGAAGGCGGCGCTCATCGCGCGCTTCAACCTCAGCGAACGGCAGGCCGAGGACATCCTTGAAATCCGGCTGCGCCAACTCGCGCGGCTCGAGGCCATCAAGATCGAGCAGGAGCTGGCCGGCCTGCGCGACGAGCAGAAGAAGCTCGAAGACATCCTCTCCAGCCCGGCCACGCTGCGCCGCCTGCTGGTGAAGGAAATCGAGGCCGACGCCAAGACCTTCGAAGACCCGCGCCGCACGCTCATCCAGGCCGAGAAGCGCGCCGTGGCCGAGGTGAAGGTGGTCGACGAGCCCGTCACCGTGATCGTGTCGCAGAAGGGCTGGGTGCGCGCGCAGAAGGGCTGGGCCAGCGAGAAGGCCGCCGGCAACGGGGGCACCGCGCCCGAGTACAGCTTCAAGTCGGGCGACACGCTCTACGGCGCCTTCGAATGCCGCAGCGTCGACACGCTGCTGGTCTTCGGCAGCGCCAAGGACAAGAGCGTGCGCGTCTACACCGTGCCCGTGGCGTCGCTGCCCGGCGCGCGCGGCGACGGCCAGCCCGTCACCACGCTCATCGAGCTCGATGCCGGCACGCACGTCACGCATTTCTTCGCGGGCCCGGTGGGCGCCTGCCTGCTGCTGGCCAACACCGGCGGCTACGGCTTCATGGCCACCATCGAGAACATGATGTCGCGCCAGCGCGGCGGCAAGGCCTTCATCGACGTGGGCGAGGGCGAGCAGCTGTGCCGGCCGTCGCTGGTGGGCGGCGCGAGCGGCGCCGAGCCGATGCCGGCCGCGACGCACGTGGCCTGCGCCTCGAGCGGCAAGCGCATCCTGACCTTCGACATCGCCGAGCTCAAGAGCCTGCCCAAGGGCGGCCGCGGCCTGATGCTGATCGACCTGGAGGCCAAGGAATCGCTGGCCGGTGCGGTGGCCTACACGCGCAGCGTGCGGATCGAAGGCGTCGCCCGCGGCGGCAAGGAGCGCGAAGAAACGCTCGAGATCCGCTCGCTCAACAACGCGATGGGTGCCCGCGCGCGCAAGGGCAAGGTGGCAGACCTCGGATTCACGCCGGCGAGCGTGGTGCGGGTGCTCTGATGCTGGGCGGCATCGACATCAGCATCCTCGGCGTGGTCCTCGCCGTGGTCACGGGCTTCGGCAGCTACATCCTGGGGCGCCGCATGCGCGAGAAGCGCCAGGGCAAGCGGCGCGCGAAAGACCGCGCCGCCGCGCAGGCCAACGAGACGCGCCAGGTGCGGCGCGCACGCGAGCGGCGCGAGCAGGAAGGCAAGTAGGCAGGCAGGCCGAGGGGCTGGCTCACCACCCCCCGTAGCCATCGACGTTCTCGCGCGTCACGAGCTTGGACGGCAACAGCAGCACGCGCTGCTGGGGAGGCTGGCCCTTCAGGAGCTTCAACCCGATCTGGGCCGCCCGCTGGCCCATCAACGTGGGCGACTGCGTGGCGCTGCCGACGATCAAGGTGGCGGGGTCTTGCAGCCGCTGCGCCACCTCCGGCGAACCGTCCATCGCCGTGATGACGATGTCGCGCCGGCCCGCGACCTGGGCCGCCAGTTCCGCGCCGATGCCGCACAGGTCGTTGATCGCGAACACGCCCGACAGCTTCGGATGGCGCGCGAGCAGCCGCGTCATCTGTTCGACGCCGCCGTCCTTGGTGGCGCCGCCATTGAGCGCCATCGACAGGACGCGCATGCCGGGCGCGGCGTTCAATGCCTCGCGGCAGCCGTTGACGCGGCCCACCGCGGCCGTGTTCGGCGGGCCGTCGATGATCGCCACTTCGCCCTTGCCGCCGAGCGTGCGCACCAGGTGTTCGCAAGAGAGCCTGCCTGCCGCGCGGCTGTCGGTCACCACGGCCGCGTCCGCGCCTTGCACGAGCGCATCGACCGCCACCACCTTGATGCCGGCCGCGCGCGCCTCCGTGACGCGGGCGTGCAGGGTGGTCGAATCGACCGGCGTCACGATCACCAGCTGCACGCGCTGGCGGATCATTTCCTTGAGCTGCTCGTCCTGCCGCTGTGGATCGAACCCGCTCGACACGACCGTGATGTGCGCCGCGTTGCGACTGTCTGCGGCCAGCGTGCTTTCCACTGCGCGCGCGATGTAGGCAAAGAAGGGGTTGCGCAGGTCGCTCACGAGCACGCCGACGCGCGGGCCCTTGCCATGATTGGCATGTGTCGCGAGCGCGCTGCCCACGGGGCCCACGGCGAGGAGGAGGGCCAGCAGCCAGGTGCGCCAGGGACGTTTCATGGGCATGGGTGCGAGGGCCTCGTTGCGAGAGGGGGCCGGTGAAGGGGTGGGGATGATGACATGTTCCGCACCGCCTCGCATCCGCGATCTGCGGGGGCACGCATGGGGGAATGGACGGACCTGCCGGCCCCGGTCGGTGCCGATGTTGTCACGGGTTGGCAGCGTGGGCGGCGGCGGTGTCAGACCTGGAGGAAGAAGGGGTTGCTCGGGTTGCTGACGATCAGGCCGATGCGTGGCGCATCGGGGGTGCGACGGCCCGTGCGCCCGCGATCGATGCCAGCACGCGCCCCGCGGCGAAACCCCTGACGATGCGCGCCAGGCGGCGCCTCGGGGCGCGCGTCGAGATGGCGGGAATGCCGCCTCCTTTCTTGCCGGTTCTTCTTGTGATCACCTTGCTCCCTGTGGCTGCTGCCTTGCAGATGACGGTGTCGTCCGCGATCGGCGTCCGGTGAGGGATTCGTCGCGGCGACACGGCGATTGAACCGGCCGCTGGTTAACTGTCTGTAAACCTTCCAAAAGTGGCGAGCAACATTTGAAATACACACCGCCGCGTGGACGGTGCGCTCCTTACTTCAGCCCGGCCCACCAACGCACGTTGGTGCGTGCCTGGCCCACCGTGAGCACTTCGCCGATCACCGGCGTGGCCAGGTCGATCTTCTTCGCCTGCGCCAGGTCGGCGATGCGGTCCAGCGGGTCGTGCCAGGTGTGGAAGGCCAGGTCGAAGGTGCTGTTGTGCACCGAATAGAGCACCTTGCCGCGCAGGTCTTCGAAGGCCTGCACGCTCTGCTCGGGCGTCATGTGCACGCCGGGCCAGTAGGCGTCGTAGGCGCCGTTTTCCATCAGCGCGAGGTCGAAGCCGCCGAAGCGTTCACCGATCTGCTTGAAGCCGGGGAAGTAGCCCGAGTCGCCGCTGTAGAAGATGCGCTGGTCGCCGCTTTGCACCACCCACGAGGCCCACAGCGTGCGGTCGCGGTCGGTCAGCGTGACCGCGCGGCCCGAGAAGTGCTGTGCGGGCGTGGCCGTGAGCTTCACGCCCGCATGCTCGCCGCCCTGCCACCAGTCGAGCTCGGTCACGCGCTCGGCGGGCACGCCCATCTCGATGAGCCGGGCGCGCACGCCCAGCGGCACGAAGTAGCGCTGCACGCGCGTGGCGAGGTACTCGATGGTGGCGACGTCGAGGTGGTCGTAGTGGTCGTGCGAGAGGATCACGGCCTCGATCGGCGGCAGCTGCTCCAGCTGGATCGGCGGCTTGTGAAAACGCTTCGGCCCGACCCAGGTGAAGGGCGAGACGCGCTCGCTGAACACGGGGTCGATGAGCCAGTACTTGCCCTTGAGTTTCAGCAGGTGCGACGAGTGGCCCAGGCGCACCACGTGGTTGGCGTCGGCCGCGAGCGCGTCGAGCGCCTGGGGGGGCAGTGCGCGCACCGGAATGGGGTCGACCGGCACGGTGTCGACCTTGCTGCCGACGATGAAGCGCGACCAGATGCGCCAGGTGCTGGCGGCGGGCTGCAGCTCGGGGTTGGGCATGTTCTGGAACACGCCGCCCTTGAACTGCGGCGAGTTGTCGTAGCGCGTTTCCCCGCCGCCGGCACTGCTGCAGCCGGCCACGAACGCGCAGCCTGCCGTGGCGAGCACCGCGCTGCGGCGCAACAGCCGGGGTAAATAAGCGCCTTGCGAATCCGATTCGTCAGCCATGGGAAAGCCCTCTGCGTGTGTGTTGGTCTTGAGGCGCGAGACTAGCGGGAGTTGGCTTTTCAATGGTTTCAGCGACAGAAACATTCGGCGGGCGGGGGCAATCCGCACGCCGGCGGCATACTGCGGCGATCCACGGCTTCAGCCCTTCATCGCCATGAAAACTGCCATCCTCGTCATCGACATGCAGCGCGGCCTTTGCGACGATCCGCCCCGGCCGTACGAGGCCGAAGCGGTCATCGGGCGCATCAACACGCTCACGGCGCGGGCCCGCGCGGCCGGCGTGCCGGTGGCCTTCGTCCAGCACGAGAACGCCATCGACCTGGAGTTCGACTCCGAGCGCTGGCAGCTGGCCGATGCCTTGCAGGTGACGCCGGCGGACGCACGCCTGCGCAAGACCACGCCCGACTCGTTCCTGCGCACGCCGTTGGAGGCCTGGCTGTCGGGGCAGGGCGTGCGGCGCGTGGTGGTCTGCGGCTATTCGTCGGAGTTCTGCGTGGACACCACCGTGCGCCGCGCCGCCGCGCTGGGCTACGAGGTGGTGCTGGCGGCCGACGCCCACACCTCGCACGACAAGCCGCATGCCAAGGGCGCCTTCATCCGTGCGCACCACAACGCGACGCTGTCGGACATCACGAGCTTCGGCGTGCCGATCCGCGCGGTCGACAGCGCGGACATCGCTTTCGGCGATTGATCTGGCGCTAGGGCATGCGCCCGGTGGCCAGTGCGTGGGCCCAGTCCGCACGCCCATTGGCCGCAGCCAGTGCCGCCATGGCCGTGTGGTCGTAGGGCACGGTGACCAGCGTGCAGGTCCACTGCCCGTGGTCGTGCCGTTCGACCAGCGCGTAGCGCGCATCGGGTGAGCCGGTCTCCACGTGGTGCGGGTACGGATGCTCGTCGCCATAGGCCTGCAGGCCGACGCTGCCCGGGTTGACGATCAAGGTGCCGTTGGATGCGCGCACCACGCGCGGCAGGTGCGTGTGGCCGCAGGCGACCAGTTCCGTGCCGGCTTCCACAGTGCCGAGACGCGCATCGATCTCTGCCGCAGTGGCCATGCGCAGTTGCGTGGGTTCGACGGTCTCGAGGAAGTAGGTGAGGTCGCTGTCGGGCGTGCCGTGGCACAGCAGCACCTCGGGGCTGAAGCGCAGGCGTGGCGTGAGCGAGGCGATCCATGCGAACTCTGCCTCGCCGAGTCGGGCGTGTGCGAAGGCGTCGGACTCGCCGCGCTGGCCGGAGGTTGGCAACGTGAGCAGTTGCCGTTCGTGGTTGCCGGCGAGCTGGACCCAGTCCTGCGCCATCAGGAACTGCGCAGTCTCCAGCGGCATCAGCGGGCCTGAGAGGCTGTCGCCGAGGTTGACGATGGCATCCACGTTGCGGCGTGCGATGTCCTCGACGACGGCTTTCAGTGCGGGGAGGTTTCCGTGGATGTCGGAGACGAGGGCGATGCGCATGCGTGGCTTCTTTGTGAGGGCGGTGATCTTAGTTCGGGGTGCGTGCACAGGCCACCGGGTACTTCCCTCCGCGAATGTCCCCCGGCCTTCGGCCTCCTCCTTGATTTCGCTGCGGGA
>NZ_JBWKYW010000051.1:7500-50275 GCF_059423965.1 Variovorax sp. GW458-11-26-14-LB1 | reverse complement strand
GGCGGGTAGGGCGTGTCGGCCTTGGCGTTCTCGTAGGGCGAGAAGGTCCGGATGAACTCCCATTCGTCGGGCAGTTCCGGGTCGCCGTACTCCGCGATCCACGAGGCGCCGGCCGACAGCTGCGTGTAGCGCTTCATGTCGAGCAGCGCCACCTCGCTCACGATGGCGCCGTACAGCTGCGGGTACAGCGTGAGCATGTTGCCCATGAGCAGGCCACCGTTGCTGCCGCCCATGGCGCCCAGGTGCGCGGGCGAGGTGATGCCGCGCGCGAACAGGTCCTGCGACACGGCCGCGAAGTCTTCGCAGGTGCGCAGGCGGTTTTCCTGCAGCGCGGCCTGGTGCCAGCGCGGGCCGTACTCGCCGCCGCCGCGGATGTTGGCCACCACGTACACGCCGCCGCGTTCGAGCCAGGCACGGCCGATGCCGCCGCTGTAGCTCGGCTCCAGCGAGATCTCGAAGCCGCCGTAGGCGTACTGCAGCGTGGGGTGGGTGCCGTCGGCCACGAGGTCTTTGGCGGCGATCTCGAAGTAGGGCACGCGCGTGCCGTCCGCCGAGGTCGCGAAATGCTGGCTCACGCGAAAGCGCGAGGCGTCGAAGAAGCCGGGGCTGTGCTTCAGCGGCTGCGGTTCGCCCTGGCCGAGGGTGCCGATGTACAGCGTGGTCGGCTGCAGGAAGCCGCTCACGGTCAGGAAGTAGTCGTCGCTCTCGGTCTCGTCGATGCCGCCGGCCGCCACGCACGAGAGCGCGGGCGCGCCGCCCAGGCTGTCGCGGGCCCACTCGCCCAGGCCGTCCGCGGGCGGCGTGAGCACCTCCAGCCGGTTCACCACGTCGTGCATCACGTTGAGGATGAGGTGGTGGCGCGTCCACGAGTAGTCGTCGAGCGCGGTGGTGTCGTCGGGCTCGAACAGCAGCGTGAGTTCGCGCGCGCCGGCCATGTAGTCGTCGAAGCGCGCGGCCAGCAGCGAGCCGGCGGTGTAGGTGCGGCCGGCCACGGTCCAGTCTTCGCGCGGCTCGATCAGCAGCCACTCGCGCGTGACGCCGGTGTTGGCGTCGTCGGGCACGTCGATCTTGGCGAGCGTGCCGTCGGGGGCGCGCAGCCAGGTCTCGCTGTCGTAGAAGTCGATCTGGCGCGAGACGAAGTCGCGCTCGAAGCCGGGCGTGTGGTCGCTCCAGGCGCTCACCGACATGTCTTCGTGCGCGCCTTCGTACACGGTGACGGCTTCGGCCAGCGGCGTGCCGCGTTGCCACTCCTTCACCAGGCGCGGGTAGCTCGAGCTGGTCATGGAGCCGGGGCCGAAATCGGTGCCCACGTACAGGTGGTCGATGTCTTTCCAGGTGACGTGGTTCTTCGCCTCGGGCAGCGCGAAGCCGCCTTCGACGAACGACATGCTCACCAGGTCGAACTCGCGCACCACGTCGGCATCGGCGCCGCCGCGCGACAGCGAGATGAGGCAGCGTTCGTAGGCCGGCTCCAGGCAGTCGGCGCCGTGCCAGACCCAGTTCTCGCCGTCCTGCGCGGCCAGCGCGTCGAGGTCGAGCACGGTCTCCCACGCGGGCTCGGGCGTGCGGTACTGGTCGAGCGTGGTGCGGCGCCACAGGCCCTTGGGGTGCGCCTTGTCGCGCCAGAAGTTGTAGTACAGCGCACCGATCTTGCTGACCATCGGAATGCGCGCGTCCGAGTCGAGCACCTCGAGCAGGCCCTGCTCGATCGACTGGAAGGCCAGCGACTGCGCATAGGTGTGAACGGCGCGTGCATTCTGCTGGCGAGCCCAGTCCAGAGCGGCTTCGCCGTCGATGTCTTCGAGCCAGAGATGGGGGTCTTCGTTGTGCGCAGAGGTCATGCAGCACAGTGTACGAAGCCCCCGTGAATGCGGCGGCCTGTGAGCAGTTGTAGCTGCATTCGAGGCGCGTCGATTTTTTCATTACATGTGGATGCGCGCCCCGGCCATCCTTGGGGCAAACCCCTGTCCCGGGCGTGCCTTCCCCCGGTGGAAACACTGAAGAAGCGAAGGCCCACGAACGCGATGCCCACGGTATCCTGCCGGACGGCGCATGCCCCAACGAGGAGAACCACACATGAAACACCTGAGCGGTCTTGATGCCACCTTCCTGCACCTGGAAACCCCCGAGATGCCGATGCACGTGGGTTCGCTCAACGTGCTGGACCTGCCCAAGGGCTACAAGGGCGACTTCTACGAAGATGCCAAGGCCTTCATGGCCAGCCGCATCCACCTGGCCGACGTGTTCACGCGCAAGCTCGCGCTGATGCCCTTCGACATGACCAATCCGGTGTGGGTCGAGGACGACGACATCGACCTCGACTACCACGTGCGCCACATCACGCTGCCCAAGCCGGGCACCAACCGCCAGCTGCAGCAGTACGTGGCACGGCTGCACTCCACGCTGATGGACCGCAGCCGGCCGATGTGGGAGTTCTTCATCATCGACGGCCTCAAGAGCGGCCAGGTGGCGCTGTACACCAAGGTGCACCACGCGGGCATCGACGGGCAGGCCGGCGTCGAGCTGGGCAAGGCCATCTTCGACCTCGAGGCCACCGGCCGCGTGATCAAGCCGCCGCGTGCGCGCCCGCGCAGCAACGGCTACCAGCTGGGCATGGCCGAGCTCGCCACGGCGGCGCTGCGCAACACGGCGCAGCAGTACGTCAAGCTGTTCAAGATGGCGCCGGCCATCGCGCGCGCCATCGGCGGCCTGGCCCAGCCCGACGAGAAGGCGGCCGACAAGGCGGCCGCCACCGCGCCGAAGAAGTTCAACCTCTTCGCGCCGCGCACCTCGCTGAACGTGTCGATCACCAACCAGCGCACCTTCGCCGGGCGCACCATCTCGCTGGCCGAGACCAAGTACATCGCCAAGCACTTCGGCGTGTCGCTCAACGACGTGGTGCTGGCCACCGTGGCCGGCGCGCTGCGCCACTACCTGGCCGACAACAACGAGCTGCCGGCCAAGCCGCTGGTGGCCGGCGTGCCCGTGAGCCTGCGCGAGGCGGGCGACCAGACGGCCAACAACCAGGCCAGCATGATCCTCGTGAGCCTGGCCACCGACATCACCGATCCGCTGCAGCGGCTGAAGGCGATCAACGCCTCGTCGAATTCCTCGAAGTCGACGATGAACCGCTTCAAGGCCGTGATCCTGGACGACTTCCCGACCTTCGCCGCGCCGTGGCTGGTGTCGGGCATCGCGTCGATGGTGGGGCGCTCGGGCATCGTCAACCTGCTGCCGCCGGCGGCCAACGTGGCCGTCTCGAACGTGGCGGGCGCGCCGTTCCCGATGTACTTCGCGGGGGCGCTGGTCACCTGCTACTACCCGGTGTCGATCGCCAGCCACGGCACCGCGCTCAACGTCACCGTGCAAAGCTACAACGGCCGCATGGACTACGGCCTCATCGCCTGCCGCCGCGCCGTGCCCGACATCACCGAGATCGGCGACTACCTGCTGGCCGAGCACAAGCTGCTGATGGAGCTGACACAGAAGCACCCGGCCGTCTCCGGTGCGCCGGCCACACCGCCCAAGCCCGTGGCCGCCCCCGCGCCGGAAGCGGACGAAGAGGCCCAGGCCGCTGCGCCGGCCCGCAAGCCGGCGGCGCGCAAGAAGGCGCCGGTGAAGGCCGTCGCCGCGAAGAAAAAAGCACCTGTCAAGGCTGCACCGGTCAAGGCGGCGGCGAAGAAAGCCCCTGCGAAGAAGGCTGCGGCAAAGAAGGCCGCACCCCGGCCTGCGGCCCGCAAGGCCGCCGCATCGCCGCGCGCCGCTGCGGCATGATCGACAGGGCCGGCCCGGCCTGGACAAAAAATTGGGGCAGTTGGACTAGTTTTCCGACCGTTCTAGTTTTTCAGGCCTAGGCCCTGCGGAAGATGATTGGCCCATCGCGATTCCCCGCGAGCCATTCAACTTCAAGGAAATCTCACATGTCCACGCAAACCAACATCGCTTCCGCCGCCATCCACGTCGTCGGCCAGTACAACGACGCCGGCAAGACCCTGGTCGGTGCCTACCGCACCGGCGTGCAGCGCCTGCTGGGCGGTGCCGCTTCGCGCTACAGCGAGTTCCTGGGCAACCGCCAGATCCCGCTGGTGAGCGAGCAGATCAAGGCCAACCTGATCGGCGCGCAAGAGAAGGTGCATGGTTTCCTGTCGAACCGCCTGGACATCGACACCAGCCGCATCGTGAACGTGATGGACCGCGTCGCTGCCGGCACCACCAGCGGCATCGAAACCGTCGCCAACCGCGTCGCCCAGATCGAATCGCCCGCCGCCACCACCGTGCTGAACGCCCTGTCGGCCGTGAACCAGCCCTTCGCCACCGTGTCGGTGCAGATCGCTGACCGCATCGTCGCCGGCACCAAGCAGATCGAAGCCCGTGTGAGCGGCACCGAAGAAGCCGCCCCCGTGCGCACCGTGAAGGCCAAGGTCGCTGCGGCCAAGAAGCCGGTTCGCCGCGCTGCCCGCAAGGCGGCCTGATTCCGGGGCGCTGACCGCGCCCTTTTCATTCCCCACGCCCCTGGAGCACCCACCGCATGGCGACCCGTCCCGATGACACTGCAAAGTTGAAGAAGAGGGCGGCGCCTGCGAAGAAGGCTCCGGCGGCGAAGAAGAAGGCCGCGCCCCGCAAGGCGGCGCCGGCTGCGAAAGCACCGCCCGCAGACACAGCGGCGGGCACCAACAAGGCCGAAGCGCTGCTGCGCGCCGGCCTCAAGGCGCTGGACAACGTGCGCAACGATGTCGCCAAGCGCCAGGCCAACGTGATCGAAGGCCTGCTCGGCATCGGGCACGGCAAGGCCGATGCGGCCGGTGCCAAGGCGGCGTTGACGCGCGGCTTCCCCAGCCTGGACACCTTCGGCATCCGCAAGTTCGAGGACGTGTTCGACCAGCGTGTCGCCACCGCCCTGCAACGCCTGGGCATGCCCAGCGCCGACGAGGTGCAGGCCCTGCGCGACGAGGTGGCGCAGTTGCGCGAACGCCTCGCGAAACTCGAGAAACCGTCCAGTTCAAGTGGCTCCGGCGGCAAGCGCTGAGCGGCACGCAACGCACGCACCACGCCGCTTGTGGCCAGCTCCAACACCACGCGCGATCGCATCCTGCAGACCAGCCTTGCGCTGTTCAACGCGGAAGGTCTTCCGGCCGTGTCCACGCACAAGATCGCGGCCGAGCTCGGCATGAGCCCGGGCAACCTGCACTACCACTTCAAGGCCAAGCAGCTGATCGTCGAATGGCTGTTCCGGCGCTTCGAGCAGCGGCTCGAGGTGCTCAACGGCTCGTCGGCATCCATTGCCGCCATCGACGACCTGTGGCTCGCGCTGCACCTGCGCTTCGAGGCCATCGACGAGTACCGCTTCATCTATCGCGACATGGCCTTCCTGGCCAGCGAGTACCCGGCCCTGGGGCAGCGCGCCCAGGCCATGACCGCGCAGAACCTGCTGGCGGCCCAGACGCTGTGCGAAGGGCTGGTGGCCTCGGGCGTGATCGAGACCAGCGCCGAGCAGGCGCGCATCCTCGCGCTGCAGATGGTCTTCACCACCACCTGCTGGCTCTCGTTCGAGCGGCTCGTGCCCGGGCGCGACGCGCTGGCGCAGGCCGACCCCGGTTTGGCGGCTTTCTACACACTCACGCTGGTTTCTCCGTATGTTTCCAGCGAATCGAGGGCTTATCTTGATTACCTGAGGGGCAAATACCTCGGATAAATGAAGTCGTCGTCCGACGGGGCATGCAACTTCGCACCCCCATCGTCGTCCTACAGAAGAAAGAAACAGAAAGGAAGCCGCCATCATGACCACCGCCACCCACGAACCCATCGCACCGCCGTCGCGCCTGCTCTTGCTGGCCGAAGCGCGCGCCCTCTGGGAAACCGGCGCCGGCCTCGCCATGTGGCCGCTGCTGCAGCTCGCGCCGCGCGGCGACGGGCACCCCGTGCTCGTGCTGCCGGGCCTGGTGGCCAGCGACATGTCCACGCTGCTGCTGCGCCGCTACCTGTGCAGCCGCGGCTACGACGCGCACGGCTGGGGCCAGGGCCGCAACCTGGGCCCGCGCGCCGGCGTCGAGGACGGCATGGTCGACCTGCTCAAGACCCTGGCCGACCAGAGCGGCCAGAAGGTCAGCGTGATCGGCTGGAGCCTGGGCGGCGTCTACGCGCGGCTCTTGGCCTCGGCGCAGAAGGACCTCATCCGCAACGTGATCACGCTGGGCAGCCCGTTCTCGGGCAGCCCGCGCGCCACCAACGCCTGGCGCGTGTACGAAGGCGTGAGCGGCCAGAGCTCGCACGACCCGCGCCGCATGAAGTTCGTCGAACCCACGCCGCCCGTGCCCACGACCTCGATTTTCAGCCGCACCGACGGTGTCGTGGCATGGCGCTGCAGCCTCGAGAAGACCGGCCCGCAGTCCGAGAACATCGAGGTGGTCGCGAGCCACCTGGGGCTCGGCGCGCACCCCGCCGTGCTCTATGCGGTGGCCGACCGGCTGGCGCAGCCCGAGGGCGAGTGGAAGCCGTTCAACCGCGGCATGCTCGGGCCGCTGGTGTACCCGGACCCGGATCGCAACGACTGAGCTGAGGCGCGCACTCCCCAAGAAAAAAGACCGGCGAATGCCGGTCTTCTTCTTTGGGGCTCCAGACTGGGTTCTTCAGGCCCCGGCCCACACGTCGAGCACGTAGCGCTGCTCGGCAATCATCTTGTCCATCCACGCCGCGCTGTCCTGTCCGTGCTCGCGCGCGAGGTCGCTGAGCGTGCGCCGCACGTCGGGCTCCATGCGCGAGCCGTCGCCGCACACATACACCACGGCGCCGGCTTCGAGCAGCTTCCACACGGCCGCGCCCTGTTCGCGGATCAGGTCCTGCACATAGACCTTGCGGTCGCCGGCGCGCGAGAAGGCCGTGTGCAGCTTCATCAGGCCGCGGTGCGACCAGGCCTGCAGCTCCTCGGCGTAGATGAAATCCTGCTCGGGGTGGCGGCAGCCGAAGAACAGCATCGCCTCGCCCAGCGCGTCGCCGCGTTCGACCTGCGACGCGCGCGCCTGCAGGAAGCCGCGGAACGGCGCCAGGCCGGTGCCCGGGCCGACCATGATGAGCGGCCGGTTGGCATCCTCCGGCAGGCGGAAGCCCTCGGCCGTGGTCTCGCGGATCACGCCGTGCACCGTGTCGCCGGCCTCAGCGCGCGCCAGGAAGTTGGAGCACACGCCCTCGAAGGTGCCGTTGCCCGACAGCGCGGGCGCGCTCACCACGCCCACCGTCACGCTGCAGCGCCCCGGCGTCATCGTCGGTGACGACGAGATCGAGTAGTAGCGCGGCGACAGCGGCGACAGCATTTCCAGGAACACCGCGAACGGCACCTGGCAGGCGCGGTGCTCTTCGAGCAGCTCCAGCAGCGACTTGCGCTTGTGCAGCACTTCGGCCTTGTACGCGGCCTGCGAGGCCTCGTCGCTGCCCGACAGCGCCTGCAGCTTGGGCTTGGTGAAGGGGCACTCGGTGTGCGCGGCCAGCGTGGCGATCTGCTTGCGCGTGGCCACGTCCTGCAGCTCGACGTAGTCGCCCAGCAGCCGATCGACCGCGATCACCTGGTCCACCGGCAGTGCCGCCTTGCGGCCCGGCACGGCCGACAGACGCACGTGCGCCGAGCGGTCGAAGCCGAAGCGTGCCATCGCGCGCTCGACCTGCGCGGGGCTGTTGCGCGGCACCACGCTCAGGTGGTCGCCGGGCACGTAGTTCACGCCCTCGGGCAGCATCAACTCGACGTGGCGCGTGGAGCGTCCGGCCTCGCCGTTGGCGCCGGCGCTTTGCAGTTCGCGGTTCTCGATCACGCGCAGCGGCACGGCGCCCAGCGCATCGACCAGCGCGTTCTTCTGCGGCGGCGGCAGCTCTTCGAGCGTGTACAGCGGCTCGGCCTCGGCCGGCGTGTCGGCGCCGTTCTTGATGTCGAAGGTCTTCACCAGCGCGGGCCACAGCGCGTCGCTCCAGTCCTGGAAGGCGCCGTCCATGTCCTCGCGCGCATCGCCTTCGCCGCGCTCGTGCACGCGGTCGGCGCCCAGTGCTTCGAGCCGCTCGTCGATGCGGCGCGGCACCGCCTGGTAGGTGGCGGCCCAGTCGGTGTTGCCGCAGCCGAAGACGCTGAAGCGCACGCCGTTGAGCGAGTCGTCGGCCTTGTCGAGCCAGCGGTGGAACTCCGCCGCGTTGTCGGGCGCCACGCCGTTGTACGAGGCGCAGACGATCGCCACCGCGCCGCTGGCCGGCAGCCGCTCGGCGTAGTCGTCGAGCGAGGCCAGCTGGGTCGAGAAGCCGCGCAGCTCGCCGGCCTCGGCCAGCTGGCGCGCCAGGTCTTCGGCGGTGCCGAGGTTGGAACCCTGCAGCACCAGCAGCGAGGTGCCGTGGCGCGCGGCTTGCGGCTTGCGCGCGGCGGGCTTGGCCGGCGTGTCGGGCGCGGCCGCCGCCTCCACGGTGCCGCGCGGGCGCGAGGCCGGGTCGCGCAGCAGCGCCTTGATCTTGAAGTTCTCGGGCTTGATCGTCAGCGCTTCCTTGATCTTGAGCTTGTAGCCCGTGTGATCGACGAGGTTGAAGCGCTGCAGGATCATGCCCAGCGTGAGCACCGCTTCCTGCAGTGCGAACTGCCGCCCGATGCAGGCGCGCTGGCCGTTGCCGAAGGGCTTGAAGGCATTCACGGGCCGCTCGCGCTCGGCTTCGCGGCTGAAGTGGTCGGGGTTGAACTGGTCGGCGTCCTCGCCCCAGATGCCCTTGTCACGGTGCAGCGCCAGCGCATGCATGATGACCATGTTGTTCTTCTTGATCGTGTACTGGCCGCCGATCTTGGTGTCTTCCTTCGCGCGCATCGAGATCGCGGGTGCGGTCGGGTACAGGCGCAGCGATTCCTTCAGCACCTGCATCACGTACTGCAGCCGGTTGACCTGCGCGTAGGTGGGCTTTTGCGTGGTGTCGCCGCCGAACACGCTGTCGACCTCGGCCTGCGCCTTGGCCATCGCCTCGGGGTTGTTCAGCAGGAAATAGATGGCGAACGAGAGCAGGCCGCTGGTGGTCTCGTGGCCCGCGATGAGGAATTCGATGCACTCGTCGCGGATCATCTTGTCGGTGAGCTTCTCGCCGCTCTTCTTGTCCACGCCCGCGATCATGTAGCTCAGGAGGTCGGGCTTGGTGGCGATGTCGGCGCCGCTGGCGCGCCGCTCCTCGATGATGTCTTCCACCATCTTGTGCATGTAGCGGATGTCCTTGCGCTGCTGCGCCAGCTCCTTCTTGAGCATCAGCTCCTCGAGCGGAATGCCGCGCCGGTTTTGCACCGTCTCCAGCGTGCGCACCATCGCATCGACGAAAGGATGGAAGCCCTCGCGGTAGAACGAGTTGAAGCGGTAGCCGAAGCCGCACAGGCCGATGGTGTCGAGCGTGAGCGCGGTCATGTCGCGCACCACGTCCACCTCTTCATCGAAATTGAGGCGCTCCCACTTGGTGACCAGCTGCCCTGCGATGTCCAGCATCATCGGGTGGTAGGCCTGCATCGCGCGCTGGCTGAAGTTGGCCAGCAGGATGTTGTGCGGTTTCGACCACGTCTCCTCGTGCGTGTCGGAGGTGAAGAGACCGTGCGATGCGGCGCGCAGCCGGCGCAGTGCGCCGCGCGTGCTCTTGTCGAAGCGCGGCTCTTCGCACAGCTCGTCGACCAGCGCGGGCGACGACACCACGATCACCGGCATGCCCGGCATGTCGAGCCAGTAGATGCCGCCGAGGTCCTGCGCGATCTTCCACATGTCGAGCACCGGCGAGTCGGAGCCGATGGACAGCAGATTGCCGACGAAGGGTTTCTTCGCCGGATGGGGGATCGGATGGAGCGAGTTCTTTCCTGCCATGGTGTACCTTGTTGTGCCTTCGGTATGGACCCGCTTCGGATGTCCGGGATGCGAATCCGGAGTATCCCGATGGCACAGGGGGTGGGCAGGACGGGGTTTCCCTTAGGAGGCGCCGGGGCCTTTCACAGAGTCAGTTCAGGGCGCAATCACGCCGATGGGGCACCTTGCTCCGCGAATGTCCTCCGCCCTTCGGGCTCCCCCTTGATTTCGCTGCGCAAGGCACCCCATCAGCGTGATCGTCATTCACAGTGCGCGTTGATCGGTGAGCACCCGGTGTCCTGGGTACGTACCCCGAAAGCACTCAGGGCCGGACCATCTTGCAGTCGGTGCCTTGCGCCAGCTCGTTCCCGGTATAGACCGCATCGGTGCGGAAGCCGTAGTTGGTGCCTTCCCAGCCCGTCTTCACCGCCTTGCCGTCCACCGGCGCGATGGTGTTCACCACCTGCGGCAGCAGCAGCTGGTGGTCTTCGCCGCGCATGCGCACCGGGCCCACCACCGAGTCGAAGCTCAGGTCTTCGAGGGCGCGCGCGACCTTCACCGTGTCGGCGCTGCCGGCCTTGGCGATGGCGGCGGCCAGCAGGCGCGGCGTCAGGTCGATGCGCGGTGCGAGGAAGTCCTTGCCGGTCTTGGCCTTGTAGGCCTTGGCCAGTGCATCGACCTTCGGCGTGTCGGCCTGGCCCGGGTGCCATTCGGCCACCCAGGTGAGCTGCCCCGTCTTGGCCTGCGACACGGCGGTGACGGTGCCCGGCACCGAGCCTGCGCTGTGGTTGAAGTAGCGCAGGTTGTAGCCCGCGTCGCCCGCGGCCTTCTGCAGCAGCGTCATGTCCTGGCCCCAGTTGCCGGTGATGACCGAGTCGGCGCCGCTTTGCTTGATGTTGGCGATGTAGGGCGCGAAGTCCTTCACGCGGCCGATCGGGTGCAACGTCTCGCCGACGAACTGGATGTCGGGGCGCGCCAGGCCCACCAGCTGGCGGCCGTAGCTGGCCCACTGCTTGCCGTGGGCATAGTCCTGGTTCAGCAGGTAGACCTTCTTCACGTCCGGCGTCTTCTTGATGTAGTTGGCCAGCGCCTTCATCTTCATCGCCGTGTTGGCCTCGGTCTGGAAGTGCCAGAAGCTGCAGCCCTTGCCGGTCATCTCGGGGTCGATCGAGGAGTGGTTCAGCACGATCAGCTCCTTGCCCGGGTTGCGCTGGTTCCAGCGCGCCACGGCCAGCACCAGCGCCGTCACCACCGACGAGCCCGAGCCGCCCGTGACGATCGCCTTGGCGCCCTGGTCGATGGCCGCCTGCAGCGCGCTCTGGCTTTCCTGCGCCGAGAGCTTGCTGTCGAACTGCAGCAGCTGCAGCTTCATGCCGCCGAGCACGCCGCCCTTGGCGTTGATGTCCTCGATGGCGTACTGCGTGTGCATGAGCATCAGCTCGCCCACGTTGGCGAACGGCCCCGACAGCGGATCGATGTAGGCGATCTTGTAGGTCGGCTGCTGGGCCTGCGCTGCCGTGCCGGCGATGGCAAACAGAGAGGCAAGGGCGATCCGCGCCAAAGGCGCATGCGTGAGCTTCATGAAGTGTCTCCGGAGGGTGTGTGAAAGACGGGATCAGTGCGTCGCGCGCAGCCCGATCACGCGGCTGGCCAGCTTCGTGAGCTGCGCCACCACCTCGTCGGGCGAGAGGCGCCCGCCGGGGCGGTACCAGCTGTAGAGAAAGCCCGGCAGGCTGCAGGCCGCGAGCGCGGTGATCTTGGTCTCGTCGAAGTCGAGGTCGCCGTCGCGTCGGGCTTCTTCGAGCAGCGGGCACAGCAGGTCGTAGAAGTGGTGCGCGAGCTTCTTCTGCGCTTCGAGGTATTCGGGGCGGTACACCTGCGGCTCGCGGTACGCGAAGAAGGCCACCGGGTGGTGCGCGATGGTGGCGCGGATCAGCCCCTCGATGCCTTCCATCACCTTCTCGCTCGCGCGGCGCGGGTCGGCGGCGGCGAAGTCGAGCGCGGTGAAGCAGTCG
Source organism: Variovorax sp. GW458-11-26-14-LB1 (assembly GCF_059423965.1). Classification (NCBI taxonomy): domain Bacteria; kingdom Pseudomonadati; phylum Pseudomonadota; class Betaproteobacteria; order Burkholderiales; family Comamonadaceae; genus Variovorax; species Variovorax sp. GW458-11-26-14-LB1. Next base: position 38,436 of record NZ_JBWKYW010000051.1, on the reverse strand, counting down.
ACCGCGGGGCGCCACGACAGCGTCTCGAAGATCTCCTGCTTGTCGCGGAAGTAGTAGTACACGAAGGGCTTGGTCACGCCCAGCTCGCGCACGATCTGCGCCATGGTCGTGTTGGCGTAGCCCTGCGCGGCAAACAGCTGCGCCGCCGCCTGCAGGATGCGCTCGCGCTGCAGGTCGGTGCCCTGCGTGGCCGCGCGCTGGCGGCCCGTGCCCTGCGGCAGGTGCGGCTGCGCCGTGTGCGTGGCAGAGGGTTTGTTCGGTGTCGCGGAAGTTATACCCATGGGTAGGATTGTTCGTGCACCATGCCGCATTGGCAAGCGCCGGCCATGCGCAGGCGGCTATCGATAACCCTGAGAAAGTGACGCCATGGAGACAACGCCCGCCACCCCGCAACGCTTGAAGGAACTGCCGCCGCGCGTGCAGCAGCCCCTGCACGCCTACCTGCGCGACCACGCACGCACGCGCGGCGACGCCACCGCCTGCCTCTGGTACGGCCAGGCCCTGAGCTGGGCCGAGCTCGACCGCGCGAGCGACGCCTTCGCCGCGCGCCTGCAGGCCCTGGGCGTGGCCAAGGGCGAACCCGTGGTGCTGTTCCTCAACAACTGCCCGCAGTACCTGGTGGCGCACTTCGGCATCCAGAAGATCGGCGCCATCGTCTGCCCGAGCGGGCCGCTCAACAAGGAGCACGAGCTGGCCTACCAGGTCAACGACCTGAAGGCGCGCGTGATCGTCGCGGCCGCACCGCTCGTGCCGGTGGTGCGCAAGGTGCAGGCCGAGAGTGCGCTCGCGCATGTGTTCGTGGTGCACTACGCCGACCTGCTGCCCGCCGAGCCCACGCTCGACCTGCCGACCGAACTGGCCGCCGAGCGCACGGCCGAACGCACCGTGCCCGAAGGCTGCGAAGACTTCCTCGCCGTGATGCGCAGCGGCGCCACGCCGCAGCCCGTCGCCATCGACATGGACGACATCGCGCTCATGACCTACACCTCGGGCACCACCGGGCTGCCCAAGGGCGCGATGCTCAGCTACGGCAATGCGCTCTTCAAGACGCGCGCCGCGGCCGACTGCAACGGCGTGGGGCCGAGCGACGTGCTGCTGTCGATCGCGCCGCTGTATCACATCGCCGGCATGCTCATGGGCGTCAACGTGCCCGTGCTCAGCGGCGCTGCCTCGGTGCTGATGCACCGCTTCGATCCGCGCGCCGTGCTGCAGGCCATTGCCGCTTACAAAGTGAGCTGGTGGTACAGCATCGCGCCGATGAACGTGGCGTGCATGCAGGTGCCCGACATCGCCCGCTTCGACCTGTCGAGCCTGAAGATGAACCCGGTGACCAGCTTCGGCATCGCTTTCACCGAACCGCTGGCCGCGCAATGGCGCTCGCACGCCAACCACTGCAGCTCGTTCGAGGCCGCCTACGGCCTGAGCGAAACCCACACCTGCGACACCTACACGCCGCACGTGGCGCCGCGCTGGGGCACGCAGGGCGTGCCGGTGCCGGGCGTGACCATCCGCATCATCGACACCGAAACGCAGGCCGACATGCCCACGGGCGAGGTCGGCGAGATCGTGCTCACCAGCGCCGGCTCGTTCAAGGGCTACTGGAACAAGCCCGAGGCCACGGCCGCCACCCTGCGCAACGGCTGGGTGCACACGGGCGACATGGGCAAGCTCGACGCCGACGGCTACCTCACCTTCATCGGCCGCTTCAAGGAAATGATCAAGGTCTCGGGCTACAGCGTGTTCCCCGAAGAGGTCGAGACCATCCTCATCAAGCACCCGGCGGTGGCGCAGGCGGCGGTGATTGCGCAGCCCGACCCCGAGAAGGGCGAGGTCGTGAAGGCCTTCATCGTGCGCAAGCCCGGCGCCGCGCTCGAGGCCGACGCACTCGTGGCCTGGGCGCGCGAGAACATGGCGAGCTACAAGGCGCCGCGCGCCGTGAGCTTCATCGATGCATTGCCCACCACGGGCGCAGGCAAGGTGCTGCGCCGCCTGCTCAAAGACAAGACCTGAAAGGCTTCCTCGCGTGTTTTCCAAAGTTCTGATTGCCAACCGCGGCGAGATCGCCGTGCGCCTGGTGCGCGCGTTGCGCGACCTGGGCATCGCCAGCGTGGCGGTGCATGCGCGCGACGATGCCGCTGCGCTGCATGTGCAGCTGGCCGACGTGGCGGTGGCGCTCGACGCGATCGGCCCTTCGGCCTACCTCGACGTGGCTGCGTTGATCGCGGTGGCGAAGGCGCAAGGCTGCGATGCGGTGCATCCCGGCTACGGCTTCCTCAGCGAACGTGCCGACTTCGCACAGGCCTGCGCCGACGCGGGCCTGGTCTTCATCGGCCCCACGCCCGAGCAGCTGGGCCTGTTCGGCGACAAGGCCCGCGCCCGCGAACTGGCCGCGCAATGCGACGTGCCCGTGATGCCCGGCAGCGCCGGCGCGGTGACGCTCGTGCAGGCCCAGGCTTTCTTCGCCGAGCAGCATGCGCAGGGCGCGGGCGTGATGGTCAAGGCCATCGGCGGCGGCGGCGGGCGTGGCATGCGCGCGGTGCTCACGGCCGACGAGCTGCCCGAGGCGCATGCGCGCTGCATGTCCGAAGCCAAGGCGGCGTTCGGCATCGAGGGCGTGTACGTCGAGCGCCTGATGCGCAACGCGCGGCACATCGAGGTGCAGGTGCTCGGCGACGGCAGCGCCGTGGCCAGCCTCGGCGAGCGCGAGTGCACGCTGCAGCGCCGCTTCCAGAAGCTGGTGGAGATTGCGCCCAGCCCCTCGCTGCCCGAGCCGCTGCGCGCGCAGGTCACGCAGGCCGCGCTGCGCATGGCCAAGGCCGTGGGCTATCGCGGCCTCGGCACCTTTGAATTCCTGGTGGATGCCGCGTCGACCACCCTGCCTTTCGTCTTCATCGAGGCGAACCCGCGCCTGCAGGTCGAGCACACGGTGACCGAAGCCGTGACGGGGCTGGACCTCGTGCAGCTGCAGATCGCCGTCGCGTCGGGCGACACGCTGGACGCGCTCGGCGTGGAGGCCGGCCGCACGGCGCCGCAGCGCGGCTTCGCGGTGCAGTGGCGCATCAACGCCGAGACGCTCGATGCGCAAGGCAACGCACGCCCCGCGGGCGGCACGCTCGCGCGCTTCGACCTGCCGGCCGGCCCCGGCGTGCGCGTCGACACGCACGGCTACGCGGGCCTCGCACCTTCGCCGCACTACGACACGCTGCTGGCCAAGCTCATCGTGCATTCGCCGTCGCCGCGTTTCGCGGACGCGCTGCGCCGCTCGCTGCGCGCGCTCGACGAATGCCACATCGAAGGCATCGCCACCAACCTGCCGCTGCTGTGCGCCATCGCCGCGCGGCCCGAGTTCGCGACGCAGGCGGTGCACACGCGCTTCGTGGAAGCGCACCTGGGCGATCTGCTCGCCGACGCGAAGGCATTTGAAAAGCACACGAAGAAGGTCACCGCGCCCGCCGCCGCGAGCGCACCGGTGCAGGAAGAGGGCGAAGACGACGGCCTTACCGTCAAGGCGCCGATGCCCGCGAAGCTGGTGCAGTTCGAGGTCGCGGTGGGCGACGTGCTGCCCGCCGGCGCGCAGCTGGGCGTGCTCGAGGCCATGAAGATGGAGCACCTGCTGCACGCGCCCGTGGCCGGCCGCGTGCTGGCACTGCTGGCCGCGCCCGGCGACTACCTCGTCGAAGGCCAGTCGCTGGTGCGGCTGGAGGCCGTCGATGCGCAGGGCGTCGAAGCGCAGGCGCGCGTCGCGCACGACCTCGACGCGATCCGCCCCGACCTGCAGAAGGTCATCGACCGCCATGCGCCCACGCTCGATGCGAACCGCAAGGCGGCCGTCGACAAGCGGCATGCGCAGGGCGGTCGCACCGCGCGCGAGAACATCGCCGACCTGTGCGACATGGCCGGCGACCCGGGCAACTTCATCGAGTACGGCGCGCTCGCCATCGCCGCGCAGACGCGCCGCCGCACGCTCGAAGACCTCATCGCCAACACGCCGGCCGACGGCATGGTGACCGGGCTGGGCAGCGTCAACGCAAAACAGTTCGGGCCCGAGAAGTCGCGCTGCGCCGTGCTGGCCTACGACTACACCGTGCTGGCTGGCACGCAGGGCATGCGCAACCACCACAAGACCGACCGGCTGCTCGCGGTGGCGCACCAGCTCAAGCTGCCGGTGGTGCTGTTCGCCGAGGGCGGAGGCGGGCGGCCGGGCGACACCGACATGCCGATCGTCGCGGGCCTGAACAACCACACCTTCAGCCAGTTCGCGGCGCTGTCGGGCAAGGTGCCGGTGGTCGGCATCGTGCACGGGCGCTGCTTCGCGGGCAACGCGGCGCTGCTGGGCTGCGCCGACGTGATCATTGCCACCAAGGGCAGCAACATCGGCATGAGCGGCCCCGCGATGATCGAAGGCGGCGGCCTGGGCACCTTCGCGCCCGAGCAGATCGGGCCGAGCAGCGTGCAGTCGCGCAACGGCGTGATCGACATCCTGGTGGAAGACGAAGCTGCAGCAGTCGCTGCAGCCAAGCAGTACCTCTCTTACTTCCAGGGGGCAACCACCGACTGGCAATGCGCCGATCCGCGCACGCTGCGCCATGTGGTGCCCGAGAACCGCCTGCGCGTGTACGACGTGCGCGCCGCGATGCGCGGCGTGGCCGACACCGGCTCGCTGCTCGAATTGCGCGCGGGTTTCGGCGCGGGCATCGTCACCGCGCTCGCACGCATCGAGGGCAAGCCGGTCGGCCTGATGGCGAACAACCCGCACCACCTGGGCGGCGCGATCGACGTGGAGGCGGCCGACAAATCCGCACGCTTCATGCAACTGTGCAATGCCCACGGGTTACCGATCGTGTCGTTGTGCGACACGCCCGGCTTCATGGTCGGACCCGAGGTCGAGGCGCAGGCGCAGGTGCGCCACGTGTGCCGCATGTTCATGGTGGCCTCGCACTTGCGCGTGCCTTTCTTCGCGGTGGTGCTGCGCAAGGGCTACGGCCTGGGCGCGCAGGCCATGACCGCCGGCGGCTTCGATGCGCCCGTGTTCACCGTGGCCTGGCCCACCGGCGAGTTCGGTGCGATGGGCCTCGAAGGTGCGGTGCGACTGGGCTTTCGCAAGGAACTCGCGGCCGTGCCCGAGGGCGCCGAGCGCGACGCGCTGTTCAAGCAGCTGGTGGCGCAGCAGTACGCGAACGGCGAGGCGATCCACATGGCGCAGACGCTGGAGATCGATGCGGTGATCGACCCGGCCGACACGCGCACCTGGCTGGTGCGCGGCCTGGCGTCGGCGACGCGGCCGGCCGAGGCGGTCTCGGCGTACGTCGACACTTGGTAACTTTAGGTTAGACCTCGTCACTGGCGCGGGCAAGGCGGCTCCGTACACTGGGCCGCTTTTGCACGCATGAAGCTTCCTGCCCGCTGGCGCGTCCGTCTGCGCGACGCCGCCTTCTCCCCTGCATACTGGATGGCCGTTCTCGGCCTTGCGGTGTTGCTCGTGGGCGTGCAGGCGGTGTGGGCGGAGAAGGTCGAGCAGGCGGCACGACAGCCGGCCGAAGCGCGCTGGGTGGCGAGCTGGGCCGTGGCGGTGCTCGACTTCGCCGAGCTGGACGCCAACCCCGCCACGGCCGCCATCGGCGGACCGGGCGACCATGTGTTCCGCGGCCAGACCTTGCGCCAGATGATGCGCCCGACGATCGACGGCGAGCGCATCCGCGTGCGGGTGTCGAACCGCTTCGGCAAGACGCCGCTGCGCATCGCCGCGGCCACCGTGGCACTGGGCACGGGCGGCGACGCCATCTCGCCGGCCTCGTTGCGCACGCTGCGTTTCGGCGGCCGCGCCACCGTCACCGTGGCGCCGGGCGCGGAAGCATGGAGCGACGGCGTGGCGCTGAACGTTGCGGCGGGCCAGGCCGTGGCCGTGAGCCTTTTTCTCGACCGCGCGACACCGTTCGCCACGATGTACCTGCTGTCCACTGACACGGGCTGGCTGGCCCAGGGCAACGTCGTGGCGTCGCCCCGGCTGTCGAAGGCGACGGCGCTGCCGATGAGCCACATCGTGACCGGGCTCGACGTGCTCACCACCCGACCCGTGCGCACCGTCGTTGCGTTCGGCGATTCGATCACCGCGGGCGGTGGCGAGTCGGGCGACGGTTCGTACCCCGACATGCTCGCCACGCGGCTGCGCGACAGCCCGCAGGCCGCGCACGCGGTGTCGGTGATCAACGCCGGCATCGGCGGCAACCGGCTGCTGGTGAACGGCATCGGCCCCGACGGCCTGTCGCGCTTTGCGCGCGATGCGCTGGGCCAGAGCGGCGTGACGCACGTCATCGTGCTGCTGGGCACCAACGACATCGGCCGCGCCATCTTCGCGGGCATCCCCGGCCTGAAGGTGCCGTCGCACGACGTGCCCACGGCCGAGCGTGTCACCGAGGGCCTGGGGCAGCTCGTCAAGCAGGCGCGCGCCAAGGGCGTGAAGGTGCTGCTGGGCACCGTGCCGCCCTTCGGCAACACGATCTACGGCACCGACGCCAACGAGGCCATGCGCGAGGCCGTGAACCGCTGGGTGCGCAGCCGCCAGGACGTGGACGGCGTGGTCGACTTCGATGCCGTGCTGCGCGACCCGGCCGCGCCGCGTCAGCTGAATCCGACATTCGACAGCGGCGACCACCTGCATCCCAACCGCGCCGGCCACGCGGCCATGGCCGCGGCCATCGACCTGCGCGAATTGCAGGAATAAAGCGCGTCCGCGGCAGCGAAACAGCTCTACACAAGATTTCGCGCAGCGCTTACAGGCGCTTCACACGGTCCCGGCAGCATGAAGGCTCCTCCAACAACCATGGGGCTTTCTCATGAAAACACTCGCAGTCGCTCTTTCCATCGGTGCCGCTTCGCTGCTGTCGGTGGGCGCCCTGACCGTTCCCACGGCCGCGCAGGCGCAGGCGGTGATCACCATCCAGGGGCCGCCGCCCCCGCCGCGCTACGAGCGCATGCCGCCGCCGCGTCGCGGCTATGTGTGGTCGCCGGGCCACTATGAGTGGCGTGGCGGTCGCCATGTGTGGGTGCGCGGCATGTACGTGCGCGCACGCCCGGGCTATGCCTACCGCGCGCCGGAATGGCGCGAGAACAATGGCCGCTGGGAATACAACCGCGGCCGTTGGGACCGCGACGGCGACGGCGTGCCGAACCGCCAGGACCGGCGTCCGGACAACCCGTACCGCAATTGATCGATAGAGAGCGCGCGGCGCACGCCCGGGGCTAACGGATGCTCACCAGTTCGAGCACTTCGCTGACCTGGAACGCGCCGCCGCTCGCACCGCCACGCGTCTGCACTTCGAAGCGGACGACGCGGCCCAGCTCCGGCGAGAACCACACGCTGGCGCGGTAGGTCCCGTACTGGTTGCCACTCCAGGCGCCCGCGTTCGCGAAGCGCTGGGTGTGGCCGCGGTAGTCGATCTTCACCACCTTCATCTCGCGGCCGTTGACCGGCAGCATGGCGGCGTCGTCCACCACGTTGGCGCGCAGATCCATCTTGATGCGCGTGCCGCCCATGGTGGCGTCGTATTCCGTGGTCCAGGCGGCGTTCTGTTCCAGGGTCGGCCGGGCCCAGCCGCCCGGCGGCATGACGTTGTCGAACTCGCCGCCCACGGCCGTCGTGACGCCGATCACCTCGCCGCCCGGCTTCTCGATCCAGCCCCCGTTGTTGAAGCTGAGGCGGTCGTCACTGGTGGTGGCCGTGTCCGCGCGGTAGATCACCTTGCGGTACGTGTTGGTGAGGCGGTCGTGCAGCTGGTACTCCACCATGCTCGGGCGCTGCAGCGACACGCTGGCCGGCGCGGGCTGCGAGGCGAGGCGCTCGATGGCCCGCTGGCCGCGCGTCGGCAGTTCCGCGATCCACGCGGCCGGCAGGGCGAGGGTGGCTGGGGCCGATCCGGCGACCAGTCCCACCAAGCGGCCCTGCGCATCGAACAGGCCGGCACCGGCCAGGCCCGCCTCGGTCGGCGTGGCCAGCTGCAGCGACTCGAGCGCGCCCGCGGCGTTGCGGCGCACGCCGCCGAGCATGGAAATGCCGAGCGTGAGTTCGCGCCCGCGCGGCGATCCGATGACGTACAGCGGCATCCCGACCTGCAGCGCCCCCGCGGGCACGACGCCCAGGGTCGGCGACACGAGGTTCGCGATGCGCAGCTGGCACAGGTCGCGCTCGACGTCCGGGAGCTCCAGCACGGCGCCGTAGCTCACGTTGTCGCGGCGCAGCGCCACGGCGCTGGCCTTGGCCAGCAGCTTGCAGCTGGTGACGGCCGTGCCCGGGCCGGTGGCGACCGCGCTGCCGGTGGCCAGGACCTTGCCCTGGGCGTCGCTGGCCTGCACCACCCAGACGCTGGGCGAGACGCGCGCGAACAGCGCGTCGGGCGCCAGCGGGGCGCCGCCGGCGCGGGCGTCCTGGGCGAAGGTGGCGGGCGCTGCCAGAGCGGCAGCAAGGGCGAAAAGCGGAAGCTGCAGGCGCATCTGGGAGCGGCGATGGAGTGGGTTAGCGGAACACGACCGTGCGGTGGCCGTTCAGCAGCACGCGGTGCTCGCTGTGCCACTTCACGGCGCGGGCCAGCACCTGGCTTTCGGTGTCGCGGCCACGGGCCGTGAGGTCTTCGACCGTGTCGGTGTGGTCGGCGCGGGCCACGTCCTGCTCGATGATCGGGCCCTCGTCGAGGTCGGCCGTCACGTAGTGGGCGGTGGCGCCGATCAGCTTCACGCCGCGGTCGTGCGCCTGGTAGTAGGGCTTGGCACCCTTGAAGCTGGGCAGGAACGAGTGGTGGATGTTGATCGCGCGGCCGGCCAGGCTCTTGCACAGGTCGTTGCTCAGGATCTGCATGTAGCGCGCGAGCACCACGAGTTCGGCGCCCTCGGCCTCGATGATCTCCAGCTGCTTCGCCTCGGCCTGTGCCTTGGTCGCGGCCGTCACCGGGATGTGGTGGAAGGGCACGTTGTAGCTGGCGGCCAGCTGGTAGAAGTCGCGGTGGTTCGAGATGATGGCGCGCACGTCGATCGACAGCAGGCCGCTCTTCCAGCGGAACAGCAGGTCGTTCAGGCAGTGGCCTTCCTTGCTGACCAGGATCACGGTCTTCATCGGGTCGGCGGCGGCGTGCAGCTGCAGGCTCATGCCGAAACCGGTGGCGAAGGCCTTCAGCTCCTCGCGCAGCACGGCTTCGCTGTGGTCGCCGCAGGCGAAGCGCACACGCATGAAGAACAGGCCGGTGCCGTGGTCGTTGTATTGGGCGGCCTCTTCGATGTTGGCGCCGCGCTCGAGCAGGAAGCCCGACACGGCGTGCACGATGCCCGTCCGGTCGGGACAGGAGAGGTTCAGGATGTAGGCAGGCGTAGTGGTCGTCATCAGGGGCAGGATTGTGGCAGGGGTGCCAGAATCGCGATTTTCCCTCCCCACATAACCGCAGGAGCGAGACATGGCCTTCCAGGACTTCAACATGGACAACCAGTGGTTGCCCTTCACGCCCAACCGCCATTTCAAGAAGGACCCGCGGGTGTTCGTGGCGGCCGACGGCATGACGTTCACCACGCACGACGGCAAGAAGGTGGTCGACGGCATTTCCTCGCTGTGGTGCGTGGGCGCGGGCCACAACCGCAAGCCGATCAACGAGGCGATCAAGAAGCAGCTGGACACGCTGGACTACGCCACCGCCTTCCAGGTCAGCAACGACAAGGCCTTCAAGGCGGCCGAAATGATCGCCGCGCTGGCCCCGGGCGACCTGAACAAGGTGCTGTTCTGCAACTCGGGCTCCGAGGCCGCCGACACCTCCATGAAGGTGGCACTGGCCTACCACCGCGCGCGCGGCGAAGGCCACCGCAACGTGTTCATCGGCCGCGAGAAGGGCTACCACGGCGTGGGCTTCGGCGGCATGTCGGTGGGCGGCATTCCGGGCAACCGCAAGGTGTTCGGCTCGGCCTTCCTGCCGCGCGTGGACCATATGCGCTTCATCCACGACCCGGTGAACCATGCCTACATCCACAACGCGGAGCCGGTGTGGACCGAAGACCCACTGGTCGAACTCGAAACCCGCATCCTGCCGCTGCACGACCCGAGCAACGTGGCCGCGATCATCGTGGAGCCGGTGGCCGGTTCGGCCGGCTGGTACCTGCCGCCGCAGGGCTACCTGAAGCGCCTGCGCGAGATCTGCGACAAGCACGGCATCCTGCTGATCTTCGACGAGGTCATCACCGGCTTCGGGCGCATGGGCACCAACTTCGCGTCGGACTATTTCGGCGTGGTGCCCGACATGCTGAACTTCGCCAAGTGCGTGACCAACGGCGTGATTCCGCTGGGCGGCGTGATCTGCCGCGACAAGCTCTACGACGCGATGATGAAGACCGACGCGCCCGAGCACGTGGTCGAGTTCTTCCACGGCTACACCTACTCGGGCCACCCGGTGGCCTGCGCCGCCGCCATTGCCACGCTCGACCTGTTCAAGGAAGAAAACCTGTTCGCCCGCGCCGGCGAGATGGGCAAGGTGCTCGGCGATGCCTTCCACAGCACCTTCAAGGGCCTGCCGAACGTGGTGGGCATCCGCAGCCTGGGCCTGGCGGCGGCCGTGGAGCTCGCGCCCATCGCCGGCTCGCCGGGCAAGCGGGCGTATGAGGTCTTCCTCGACTGCTTCCACAAGGGCGCGCTGGTGCGGCCCGCGGGCGACGTGCTGGTGATCGCGCCGCCCTACATCGTCGAGAAGCAGCACATCGACACGCTGGTCAACACGCTGGCGGATTCGATCAGGAAGTTCGCCTGAGCACGCCCGCGCAGTAGTCCACCGGCGGCAGCGCCGGCGTGCGCCAGGTGGCGTCGTAGGCGTCGGTGTCGTCCTCGGCCGGGCCGCCGGCCTGCAGGTGGACCGTCTTCACCGACACGTCGGTCGGCAGGTGCTGCGGCACGCCCAGCACCTTGGTGACGTGGCCCGCGCCGGCGATCAGCACCACCGTCTTGCCCGGCTGCCGGGCCTTCACCAGCGCCTGCGCCATGGCGCGGTCGCGTCCGACCTGGATGCGCGTCATGGGGCCGATCTGCGATTCGGGCAGCAGCTTGCAGTGGCCCTCGCGCACGGCCTCCTGCTGCGCGGCGTAGGCCTCGCCGTTGAGCTGCACGTCGAGCGAGACGTCGGCCATCGCGTCCTTCATGCGCGCACGCGGCAGGTTGGCGCCGACCACCGGCGCGCCGGCGCGCACCGCCGTCATCACCGTGGGGCCGTAGCGCGTCCAGGGCCAGGCCTTGTCGTTCCAGCCGAGGGCGGTCTGCACTTGGGCGTCGGTCGCGGTGGCGGGCAGGCGGGCGCTGCTGCGACCTTCCTCGGCCATCTCGAGCGCCAGCGCGGCGAGCTGGCCGCGTTCGGCCAGGGCCTGCACGGTCTCGCGTTCGAGGACGTGGTGTTCGGGGGCGTCGTGCTGCTCGCCGAGCAGCAGCGCATCGGCCGGCAGCAGGGCCGCCACGCGGCGCGCGACGGGCGCTTCGGCGGACAGCGCGGCGCAGCCGGCGAGCAGGGCGGCGGCGACCAGGGGCGCCAGGAACCGGGAAGCACGGGAAGGGCGAGGAGGCATCCCGCCATACTATGCCCGGCGCCCTGCACCGGGCTGTCGTCCTTTTCCGCTGCTTTCTCTGCCCGTGTCCTTTCGTTTTCCCCTTCGCGTGCTGGCCACGCTGCTGCTGGCGCTGGCCGCCGCACTCGCCTGTGTCGCCCTGCACACCCCGCTGCCCTGGATGATCGGCCCGCTGTTCGCGGTGTCGCTGGCCTCGATCGCGGGCCAGCCGACCGCGAGCCACACGCCGCTGCGCAACCTGGGACAGTGGGTCATCGGCACCGCGCTGGGCCTGTATTTCACGCCGCAGGTGGTGACGCTGGTGGCCGGCGTGTGGTGGGCGATCCTGCTGGCCATCGGCTGGGCGCTGCTGCTGGGCTGGGCGTTCGGGCGCTGGCTGCACCGCGTGCATGCGGCGCGCATGCCGCATGTGCCGGCGAAATCCATGAGAGCCACGACTTACTTCGCAGGCGCCATCGGCGGCGCTTCGGAGATGACGCTGCTGGCCGAATCGGCCGGCGCGCGCACCGACCTGGTGGCCGCCGCGCACAGCCTGCGGTTGATGGTGGTGACCGTGACGATCCCGTTCGCGATGCAGTGGAGCGGGCTGCACGGGCTGGAGATCAACCCGCCCGGCGTGCGCGAGGTGAACCCGGCCGGGCTGGCCCTGCTGGTGCTGGCCACCGGCGTGGGCGGGCTCGTGATGCGGGCGCTGGGCCGCACCAACCCGTGGTTCATGGGGCCGCTGCTGGTGGCGATGGGCTTCACGGTCGCGGGGCAGTCGCTGTCGGCGGTGCCGACCTGGCTGTCGAACACCGCGCAGCTGGTGATTGCCGTGAGCCTGGGCGTGCGCTTCAGCCGCGAGTTCCTGCACACGGCGCCGCGCTGGCTCGGCTCGGTGGCGCTGGGCACGGTCGGCATGCTGGTGCTGTGCGCCGGCGCGGCCTGGCTGCTGGCCGAGGCGACGGGGCTGCATCCGGCCACGATGATCCTGGGCACCTCGCCCGGCGGCATCGCCGAGATGTCGATCACGGCCAAGGTGCTGCAGCTGGGCGTGCCGGTGGTCACGGCCTTCCAGGTGTGCCGGCTGGTGGCGGTGCTGCTGATCGTGGGGCCGATGTACCGCTGGACCGAGCGCTGGGGCGCCTAGGCAAAGAAAAAGCGCCCCGCGGGGCGCTTTTTTCGTTCGGGCGGGCAGGGCGCTCAGTGCACCAGCACCGGCGTGTGCGCCAGCTCGGCGTAGCCTTCGAGCGTGTCCTCGACCTCTTCCTGCGTGGGCGTGTTGAGCTGCCAGGCGGCGATCTGCTGCTGGAACAGTTCGGCCCAGGAGCCGTCGAGGTACACCTCCTTGCCAGAGCGCTTGTCCACGATCTCGAAGCCGTGGCGTTCCAGCACGGGGCCGTTGGGCGTCGTGCTGGGCTCGTCGCCGTCGTTCGGCTGCACGTGCACGACGACGAAGGACTCGGAGTCGTAAAGCATGTTCATGGCGGGCCCTGTGAGGATGTCGATGGCGTTCATGGGGGTTAGATAGCAATCAACGCGCCAGTTTCAAGAACAGTTGTCGTCGCGCCGTTGATATGTGAGTCTTTTTGCCTCAATTGGCGGGCGCTTCGGGTAGGGGTTTGCGCAATTGGGCGTCAGCAAAATCGCCGTTTGCCTCGGTCTGGCGGATGCGCACGGGCAGGTAGCCGTAGCGCGGCGCCAGCCAGAGCTCCAGTTTCCGGTCGAAATCCTTGCGCGGCGTGCGGGTGAGCTTGCGCGTGGTGAAGTCGCCGGCCGGCAGGCTCAGCTGTTCCTCGTCGCCGACCTCGAAGACCCAGACATCGCCGTCGCGCACGCCCACCGTCTGCACCGAGATCCGGGTGCCGGGCGGGTAGCGCCCCGGGCTGGCCGCCAGCAGGCCGCCCAGCTGCATCATCACGCTCATGCGGTCCTGCGCGCCGGGCTGCAGGGGCACGGAGGGGGCGTTGTTGCTGAAAATGATCTGCCCCTGGTCGCGCGCGAAATGCGAGGCCACCTCGGCCTTGCGGCTTTCCGAGTAGCGCTCGGGTTCCAGGCCCGAGGGGCCGATCTTGCCGGTGCTGTGCCAGTTCAGCAGGGTGAAGAACACCGCCTTGAGCGTGAGCCGCCCGTCGTAGCGGCTGCCGTCCTGCAGCCAGACCAGCTCGCCGAACACGCCGCGCTGCGGCGAGGCGCCCTTCTGGCCCGTGGCCTCGAAATCGAGCGTGACCGAGCCCGGAATCCGCAGCGCCTGGGTGCCGGCGATGGTGCCCGAGGCGCCGCTGCCGGCCGTGGTCGTGCCGCCCTGCGTGCCACCGGCCGTGGTGCCCGTGGCGGCGGCCGGGGCGCTGGCCGGTGTCTCGGGGGCGGTTGCTCCTGAATCTGTAGCGGCCTGCGCGGTCTGGTCGGGCGTTTCGGGCGGAGGCGTCTGGGCCGGCGCGTCCGGCACGGGCGCCGGGGCCGGCTTGGGGCGGGGCACCGACGCCTCGCGCGGACGCCGGGGCTTGGCCGGTGGTGGCGGCTTGGCCGCGACCGGCGCGGCGGCCGGTGCAGCCGGAGCTTCCGCCGCGGGCGGCGCGATCACGATCGTGCGCGTGATGAACTTGCTGGCCAGCGGCGAGGGCTCCGGCCCGATGGCCATCGGCGCCAGCCCGAGCAGCAGCAGGTGCGCCAGCGCCACCGCCAGCGTCAGCCCCGCGAGCGCGCGCCAGGACGGGCGCCCGGGCAGGCCCAGGGACAGCGGTGGGGGCGCGACGTGCGTCGACATGGGTGTGTGGAGTGGGTTGCGGCGCCGAGGTTCACGAAGTCCACTCGGTACACTGCCGCCCGTTCAACCAGTTTAGTGGGCGCGGCGCCGCGCCCTTTTTCTTGCTCACGCCCGCACCATGAAACTCGCCACCCTGAAGGACGGCTCGCGCGACGGCCAGTTGGTCGTCGTCTCGCGCGACCTCACGCTCGCCCACTACGCCACCGGCATCGCGAGCCGCTTGCAGCAGGTGCTGGACGACTGGGGCTTCATGAGCCCGCAGCTGCAGGACCTGTACGACGCCCTCAACCACGGCCGCGCGCGCCACGCCTTTCCCTTCGACCCCGCCCAGTGCATGGCGCCGCTGCCGCGCGCCTACCAGTGGGCCGACGGCTCGGCCTACCTGAACCACGTCGAGCTGGTGCGCCAGGCGCGCAACGCCGAGGTGCCCGAGAGCTTCTACACCGACCCCCTCATGTACCAGGGCGGCAGCGACGACTTCCTGGGCCCGGTCGACGACGTGATCGTGCCCAGCGAAGCCATGGGCATCGACTTCGAGGCCGAGATCGCCGTCGTCACCGGCGACGTGAAGATGGGCGCCACGCCCGACCAGGCGCTCGACGGCATCCGCCTCGTGATGCTGGCCAACGACGTGAGCCTGCGCAACCTCATCCCGGCCGAGCTGGCCAAGGGCTTCGGCTTCTTCCAGAGCAAGCCCGCCACCGCCTTCAGCCCCGTGGCCGTCACGCTGGACGAGCTCGGCGAGGCCTGGCAGGACGGGCGCGTGCACCTGGCGCTGCAAAGCAGCTGGAACGGCCGCAAGGTCGGCCTGTGCGACGCCGGCCCCGAGATGACCTTCCACTTCGGCCAGCTCATCGCCCACATCGCCAAGACCCGCAACGTGCGCGCCGGCAGCATCGTGGGCAGCGGCACCGTGAGCAACAAGGGCGTCGAGAAGAACGGCCGCATGGAATGGCCCAAGGGCTACTCGTGCATCGCCGAGAAGCGCTGCATCGAGACCATCCAGGACGGCGCGCCCGCCACCGACTTCATGAAGTTCGGCGACACCATTCGCATCGAGATGAAGGGCCTGGACGGGCGCTCGCTGTTCGGCGCGATCGACCAGGAGATCGTGTCGACGGCGGGGCGGCCGGTAGAGGCGCCGGTGTCGCTCACCAAGCCGCAGGCCGGAACCGACACCGGCACCGCGCCGGCACCCGCCGCCGGCGACTGAGACCCTGTCGGGGTTTCTCCCCGTTCGGCTGGCCGGAAGCCCCCGTTCCGCAAAGCCCAACCCTGCGCGGCGGGCGCTGCCTAGGATGCAGCGATCCGTTCACTGCAAGGAGACAGGTCCATGGGCATGCCGAAGCTGGCGGGGCGCGCGTTGTGCGCATGGGGGGTGATGGGCATGGCGCTGGCCGGGCAGGCCGCCGCCCAGAAGCTCAGCGACGACAAGGTGCGCGTGGGCGTGCTGTCGGACATGTCGGGCCTGTACGCCGACACCGCGGGGCGCGGCTCGGTCGAGGCCGCGCGCATGGCCATCGAGGACTTCGGCGGCAAAGTGCTCGGGCGGCCCATCGAACTGGTCTCGGGCGACCACCAGAACAAGGCCGACATCGGCGCCTCGCTGGCACGCACCTGGTACGACCGCGACGGCGTCGACGCCATCTTCGACATGAACAACTCGGCCGTGGCGCTGTCGGTGGTCAACCTGGCCCGTGAGCGCCAGAAGCTGGCGATCAACACCGGCGGCGCCTCGGTGGCGCTCACCAACGAAGCCTGCGCGCCGACCTCGGTCCACTACACCTACGACACCTATGCGCTGGCCAACGGCGCCGCGCAGGGCGTGAGCCGCCAGGGCGGCAAGACCTGGTACCTGATCGGCGTGGACTACGCCTTCGGCAAGGCCATGGCCGCCAACATGACCGAGTTCGTCGGCGAGCTGCAGGGCAAGGTGATCGGCAGCGTGTTCCACCCGCTCAACGCGAGCGACTTCTCGTCGTACGTGCTGCAGGCGCAGGCCTCGGGGGCCGACACCATCGCGCTGGCCAACGCCACCAGCGACACGGTCAATGCCGTCAAGGCGGCGCGGCAGTTCGGCGTGTCGCCCAAGCAGCGCGTGGTGCCGATGCTGATGTTCATCAACGACGTCCATGCGCTGGGCCTGGCGCAGGCGCAGGGCATGACCTTCGCCACCGGCTTCTACTGGGACCGCACGCCCGAGTCGCGGGTCTGGGCGCGGCGCTACTTCGAGCGCATGAAGAAGATGCCCTCGATGATCCAGGCCGGCGCCTACTCGGCGGTCACGCACTACCTGAAGGCGGTGCAGGCCGCGGGCACCGACGACGGCGCCACCGTGGCCGCGAAGATGAAGGCGATGCCGGTGAACGACTTCTTCGCGCAGGGCGGCACGATCCGCGCCGACGGCCGCATGGTGCACGACATGTACCTGGTGAGCGTGAAGAAGCCCGCCGAGTCGAAGTACCCGTGGGACTACTACACGGTGCTGTCCACGATCCCCGGCGACAAGGCCTTCCAGCCTTTGTCCAAGAGCAAGTGCCCGCTGGTTGCCGCAGCGAAGTCCTGATGAACTGACCGCCCGACCGAACCGAAGGAGTCCCCATGAAAGTCCGTGCCGCCGTCCTGCAGCGCCTCGGCGCCCCCGCGCCCTATGCCCAGAGCCGACCGCTCGAGATCGAGGAGGTCGAGCTGGCGCCGCCCGGCCCCGGCGAGGTGCTGGTGCGCATCGCGGCCGCGGGGCTGTGCCACTCGGACCTGTCCATCCTCAACGGCGACCGGCCGCGCCGCACGCCGATCGTGCTGGGCCACGAGGCGGCCGGCGTGGTCGAGGCGCTGGGCGAGGGCGTGACCGACCTGGCGCCGGGCGATCACGTGATCCTGGTCTTCGTGCCGAGCTGCGGCCATTGCGCGCCCTGCGCCGAGGGCCGGCCCGCGCTGTGCGAGCCGGGCGGTGCGGCCAACGTGGCGGGCACGCTGCTGGGCGGCGCGCGGCGGTTGTCGTACCGCGGCGAGCCGATGGACCACTTCGTGGGCGTGTCAGCCTTTGCCGAGTACGCGACGGTGTCGCGCCGCTCGCTGCACAAGATCGACCGCGAGCTGCCGCTGGAAATTGCGGCCATGTTCGGCTGCGCGGTGGTGACGGGCGTCGGGGCCGTGGTCAACACCTCGCAGGTGCGGCCGGGCCAGACCGTGGCCGTGGTCGGGCTTGGCGGCGTGGGGCTGGCCGCGCTCATGGGCGCGCTGGCGGCGGGCGCCGCGCGCGTGATCGCGGTCGACCTGGCGCAGGACAAGCTCGACTTCGCCCTCGCGCTGGGCGCCACCGACAGCGTCAACGCCAGCGACCCCGACGCGGCCAAGCGGCTGCGCGACATGACCGAGGGCGGCGTCGACCATGCGCTCGAGATGGTGGGCTCGGCCAAGGCGCTGGAGTTCGCCTACAAGGTCACGCGCCGCGGCGGCACCACCGTGACCGTGGGCCTGCCCGCCGCCATCCAGACGCTGAACACGCCGGTCTGGCACCTCGTGGCCGAGGAGCGCACGCTCAAGGGCAGCTACCTCGGCAGCTGCGTGCCGCGGCGCGACCTGGGGCGCTTCATCGCGCTGTACCGCCAGGGCAAGCTGCCCGTGGACCGGCTGCTCACCGGGCGGCTGAAGCTTGAGGAGATCAACGAGGGCTTCGACCGCCTGCAGCGCGGCGAGGCCATCCGGCAGATCGTCACGATGCCGTGACGGCCGCAGGCATCGCGCCCCGCAGCAACTCCTTCTGCGTCCGAATCCCCAACCGCCGGAACGCCCGGTACTGATGCGTGCGCACCGTGCTGAGTTCCACGCCCAGCACGCGCGCCGTTTCCTTCGCCGTGCGGCCCGCCATCAGGTGGCCGATCACCTCGCGCTCGCGCAGGCTCAGCGTCAACAGCCGCGAGGCGAGGGTGGGCGCGGCCGCCTCGTGCACGGCCGCCGCGCTGCGGCTGTGGGCGCTGGCGGCGTCGGCCAGCAGGGTGGCGTGGGCGGCGACGACGCCGAAGTCGGTGTCGCCGAACTCGGGTTGCGCCAGGCTGCGGTAGAAGCTCACGGCCACGCGCTGGCCGCTCGGGCGCAGCAGCAGCACCGAGCTGCGCTCGCGGATGCCCACGTCGCCGTAGCAGGCGGCGCGGTAGGCGGGGTCGGCCACCTCGTCGCCGTGCTGGTGGCCCATCCACAGCTGCGCGCGCTTCGGCAGCTTGCGCGCGGCCAGCCACGCCATGTGGGGGTCGAGCCGGTCGTAGCGCTGCGCCACGTAGCGCTCGGCGGTGCGCTCGGCCGTGTGGCCGTAGCTGCTGGCGGCCGAGACGGTCTCGATGCGGCCGGTGGCGTCGACGCCGAACACGGTGCAGAAGGTGACGGGCATCACGCGGTGCATCGCCGCCAGGCAGCTGGCCGCCAGGTGCGGCGTGCCGATGCCTGCCAGCACGTCGCCGACGACGGCCGCCGACAGCCGGGCGTCGGCGGCAGGGTGGAGGCGCCAGCGTTTCATGGGTTTCGAAGGGGGGCTAGGGTAAATACCTCCTACGAAGTTATGACATTGGCGCGGGCGGTGCATCGGGACAATCCCGTTCCATGACCACCACCCGTACCGCCGACGCCGCCACCGGCCCCGTGCCGCCGCCAGCCAGCGCGACCGCGCTGCCGCCTTCGGTCGGCGCCTTCCACTACACGCGCTTCGCGCCCCGGCTGCCGACGCTCGGCGCCGACGGCATGGAGCCCGGCCGCCACCCCGTCGTGATCGCGGGCGGCGGCCCCGTGGGCATGGCGCTGGCGCTGGGGCTCGCCAACCACGGCGTGCGCTGCGTGGTGCTCGAGGCCGACGACACGGTCTGTGTGGGCAGCCGCGCGGCCTGCATCTCGCGCCGCAGCCTGGAGATCGTCGAGCGCCTGGGCGCGCTGCCGGCCTTCATGGGCAAGGGCCTGCCGTGGAGCGTGGGGCGCAGCTTCTACAAGACGGCCGAGGTGTTCCGCTTCGAGATGCCGCAGGCCGCGCAGCAGAAGCTGCCGCCGATGATCAACCTGGAGCAGTACTACATCGAGCAGTACCTGCTGGACGAGATCGAGCGCCGCAATGCCGCGACGCCGGGGCTCGTCGACATCCGCTGGGGCACCGAGCTCACCGCGCTCGCGCAGGACGAGGACGGCGGCGGCGTGACGCTCGACGTGCGCAACGCCGAGGGCGCCTACCGCCTGCGCGGCCAGTGGCTCGCGGCCTGCGACGGCGGCCAGAGCTTCGTGCGCAAGTCGCTCGGGCTGGCGCTGGAGGGCACGGGCTACGAAGGCCGCTACGTGATCATCGACATCGAGCTGCACAGCAACCACCCGACCGAGCGCCGCGCCTGGTTCGACCCGCCGTGGAACCCCGGCTCGACCGTGCTGATGCACCGCCAGCCCGACGACATCTGGCGCATCGACTACCAGCTGCGCGCCGGCCAGAGCACCGAAGACGCGCTGCAGCCCGCGGCGGTGGCCGAGTTCGTGCAGCGTCACCTCGACGCCATCGGCGAAGGCCACCTGCCGTGGAAGACGGTGTGGACCTCGGTCTACCGCGCCGGCGCGATGACGCTCGACAGTTACCGCCACGGCCGCGTCGTGTTCGCGGGCAACGCGGCACACGCGATGCCGATCTTCGGCGTGCGCGGTCTCAACTCGGGCTTCGACGACGCCGACAACCTGGCCTGGAAACTGGCCTTCGTGGCCCAGGGCCTGTCGGGCCCGGCGCTGCTGGATTCGTACTCGCAGGAGCGCATCGCGGCCTTCCACATCAACGCCGAGAGCGCGATGCGCAGCACCGAGTTCATGTCGCCGCCTTCGCGCGGTTTCGACCTGCTGCGCGAGGCGGCGCTGTCGCTGTCGGAGGCGCACCGCGGCATCGCGCAGCTCATCAACCCGCGCCAGACGCAGGCCGTGCGCTACGACGGTTCGGCGCTGTCGAGCACGGGCGATGCGCTGCCGGCCGGCCCGCTGCCGGGCGAGGCGATGCCCGAGCAGCCGCTCGCGCAAGGCCATCTGACCGACTGGGTCGGCCCGGTGTTCACGCTGCTGGTGCTGCAGCCGGACCTGGCGTCGCTGCCCGACGCCGACATCGCGCACGCGCAGCAAGGCGCCTTGCCTTTCGAGGTGCGCACCATCGGCAGCCTGGGGAGCAACGACCGCACCGATGCGCGGGTGTCCCCCGCCGTTTTCGCCGCGCTCGGCGCCGGCGATGGCGCCGTCTACCTGCTGCGCCCCGATGGCCACGTGGCCGCGCGCTGGCATCGCCTGCCGGCCGGCGCGCTTCCCGCCGCGCTGGCGCGCGCGGCTGCCGCCACTTCACAGGACACTCCCGCATGACGACCTCCGCCCCCTCGCTCCACCCCGACGCCCGCGACCGCCTGTACGCCGAGTGCGCGCGCGCCATCACCGAGGCCGGCGCCGAGCGCGAATCGCTGTTCCTCGCGCGGCTCGCGCTACTGCTGTTCGAGCAGGTCGGCGACGAGGCGCGCTGCCGCGCCGCGCTGGCCGACGCGTTGCGCGCGCTGCCCGTACCATCGCTGTCCGCTTCCGAACAAAAAACAGGAGATTGATCTCATGGATCGCCGCACCCTTCTCGCCACGCTCGCCTCCGGCGCCGCCGTGGCCGCAGCCCCCTTCGCCCACGCACAGGACTACCCCGCGCAGCTCATCAAGTGGGTCGTGCCGTACCCCGCGGGCGGCGGCACCGACGTGATCGCACGCGTGCTGGCCGAGGCCATGCGCCAGACGCTGGGCCAGCAGATCGTGGTCGACAACCGCCCCGGCGCGTCGACCAACATCGGCGCCGACCTGGTCGCCAAGAGCAAGCCCGACGGCTACACGGTGCTGTCGGCCGACAACGCCGTGCTGGCCTTCAACGAGCACCTGTTCAGCAAGCTGCCGTTCAACCCCGAGAAAGACTTCACCTACATCGGCGCCATCGGCAAGTTCCCGCTCGCGCTGGTGGTGCACCCGGACTTCCCGGCCAAGACCTTCAAGGAGTTCCTGGCCTACGTGAAGGCCAACCCCGGCAAGGTCAACTACGCGTCGCCCGGCAACGGCTCGCCGCACCACCTGGCGATGGAAATGTTCAAGGCGCGCACCGGCACCTTCATCACCCACATCCCGTACCGCGGCGCGGCGCCGGCCATGGCCGACGTGATGGGCGGCCAGGTGCCGTGCATGTTCCTGGACCTGGCCTCGGGCCTGCCGATCATGCAGGGCAACAAGGTGCGCGTGCTGGCCATCGGCTCGGGCGCGCGCAGCAAGCGCCTGCCCGACGTGCCGACGCTGGCCGAAGTGGGCGTGCCCAACACCGAGGTGTTCGCGTTCCAGGGCATCCTGGGCCCGGCCGGCCTGCCGGCTGCCGTGGTGAACAAGCTCAACAGCGACCTGAACAAGGCCTTCAGCACGCCGGCCGTGCAAAAGCGCTTCGACGACTTCGGCATGGAAGCGATGCCCGGCACGCCGGCGCAGTTCGCGGCGTTGTCGCGCGCGGAATCGAAGCGCTGGGGTCCGATCATCAAGCAGGCCGGCATCAAGCTGGACTGATGCCGCCCAGGGGCGTTCGTCCTAGCGGGCGAATGCTTTTCGCGAGCCGTCTTCGAAGACTTCGTCGTCGCGCTGCAGCTCGCCGTTCTCGTCCCAGCTGCGTTCGCGCGTCACGCGGCCCTTGTCGTCGAAGCTCGACTCGGCCAGCAGCTCGCCCTTTTCATTGAAGCGCTGGTGCGTGCCCACGGGCACCTGCCGGCCGCGCCCCGGCGCGAGGTAGCGGCCCTGCGCGGCGCGCTGGCCGCTGTCGTAGAACTCGGTCACGTCGACCGTGCGCTCGCTGCCGGCGCCGCTGTAGACGGCCTTGCTGCGCGGCTGGCCGTTGAGGTGATAGCTGTCGTCGCTCAGGGGCTCGCCCGCGGCGTTCCAGCGCTGGTCGCGCACCAGCGAGCCGCGGTCGGAAAACTCCTGCTCGCGCTGGCGGATCGACGAGCGCCCGACCAGCAGCCACACGGTTTCGCGCCGCTTCACGCCCTCGGACGAAAAACTGCGCTCCACGCGCCGGTTGCCGCTGGTCTCGTCGACCACCGACGGCTTGCCGTTGTCGTAGAACTCCTGCGTGCGCACGCGCTTGCCCGCCTGGTACGACAGCCGCGAGCGCAGCGTGCCGCGCGCGTCGAACAGGTCGACGTTCGACGGCCCGCCGGTGAAGCCGCACAGCCTGGCATCGTCGGCCACCGGCGCCAGCACCGGCGCCTCGGCACAGCGCAGCATCGACATCTGGCCGCGCTCGGTGAACTCGACCATGGCGCGCTCGGTGCCGCGGTCGGGGTAGAAGGTGGCGCGCCGCAGCTGGCCGCCGGGGTAGAAGCTGCGCACCAGGCCGCGCTCCTGGCCGTCGTCGTACATGGCGTCGCGCAGCACCTGGCCACCGGGCGCGAACTCGCGCGCGCGGCCGTGCATGTTGCCCTTGGCGTTGATGGTGTGCTCGCGCGCGAGCTTGCCCTTTTCATAGAAGCGCACCAGGCCCATGAAGACGCCGTTCTGCACCTGCTGCTCGCGCTGGAGCTCGCCGGTGCCGCGGTCCTTGCAGCGCATCAGGCCGGTCTTGCCGGCGGTGCTGTTGCCGTCGGCCGGGCTCACGCGCTGGCCGTTGAGCTCGCACTCCTGCTGCGCATGGACCGTCGGGGTACCCAGCAGCGCGGCCAATGCGATCGCGGCCGGGCCGAGGAGGGACGCGGCCGCCCGGGGCGCCCGAAGATCGGAAGCGGGCGGGCGCAGGGTCACTTGTCGTAGAGCGTGTCGAGCGAACGGAAACCCTTGACCTCGATCGGGTTGCCGAAGGGGTCGCAGAAGAACATCGTCCACTGCTCGCCCGGCTGGCCTTCGAAGCGCACCTGCGGCTTCAGCACGAACTCGGTGCCGGCGGCTTCGAGGCGCCCGGCCAGCGCCTGCCAGTCGGGCAGCGCGAGCACGATGCCGAAGTGCGGCATGGGCACCATTGCGTCGCCGACGCGGCCGGTGCGGGTGGTGGCGAAGGGCTCGCCCCGATGCAGCGAGATCTGGTGGCCGAAGAAGTCGAAGTCGACCCAGGTGTCGGTGCTGCGGCCTTCGGCGCAGCCCAGCACGTCGCCGTAGAAGCGGCGGGCGCCGTCCAGGTCGCGCACGTGGAAGGCAAGGTGAAAGATGCTTTGCATGGTTTTGGATTATGGGCAGCGGTGCTGTGAGAATGCCGGACTTTCTTTCAATCATGGAGCTCGCCTTGCGGATACTCCGAGCCCTCGTCGCACCGCTGCGCCTGCTGTCGCGCGGCACCGACCGGCCGGCGCCCCAGCGCCTTCTTGCACGTCTGACCCGCCAGGCCTTCGCGGCCGTCGGTGGTTGTTTCATCGCGGTCGCGGCCCACGCCGCCGCCTGCCCGCCCTCGGCCATCGCGAGTCTCGAGAAGCCCGGCATCGGCCTGCGCAACGGCATCGACCGCGGCCTGCTGTGGCGCATCGAGCGCGACGGCCGCACCTCGTGGCTCTACGGCACCCTGCACCTGGGGCGCGGCGAATGGGTGCGTCCCGGCCCGACCGTGCAGAAGGCGCTGGCGCAGAGCGACACGCTCGCGCTGGAGCTCGACTCGCGCGACGACGCCACGGTGCGCGCCCTGAGCCAGCCGGCCGACCCGGCCGCGGTGGCGCGCGTGCTCAGCGGCGAACGCGCCCGCCGGCTCGAGCGCCAGAACGCCGAGGCCTGCGTGCCGCCGGGCTCGACCGCCCGGCTGCCGCCCATCCTGCAGGTGACGGCGCTGACCGCGCTGGCGGCGCGCGCCGACGGGCTGTATGCGGAGTTCGGCGTCGACGAGACGCTGGCCGTCTCGGCGCGCAACAGCAACAAGCCGATCGTCGCGCTCGAGAACGCGGCCGACCAGCTGCGCTGGCTCACCGGCGGTTCCGAAGCCGAGGAGGCCGAGCAGATCGACGCCATGCTCGACGAGCTCGAATCGGGCCGGCTGCGCGGCCAGCTCAAGACGCTGGCCGATGTCTGGGCGCGCAGCGACGCGGCCCGGCTGGCGCGCTACGCCGAGTGGTGCGAGTGCCTGAACACGCCGGCCGAGCAGCGCCTCATGAAGCGCCTGCTCGACGACCGCAACCCCGGGCTGGCCGACGGCATCGAGCGCTTGCACGCGGGCGGGCGCAGCGCGTTCGCCGCGGTCGGCGCGCTGCACATGGTCGGCGCGCAGGGCCTGCCCACGCTGATGGTGGCGCGCGGCTTTCGCGTGACGCCAGTGCTCACCGAGGCGCAGGCGCAGCAGGCGCTGCCGATGCCGGCGCTCGCCGCGCCCGAGCCGCCAGCCCGCAAGGCGGTGCGCGGTGGCAAGAACGTCAAGGGGCAGAAGGCGGTCAAGGGCACGGGCCAGAAGGCGACCGCGAAGAGCGGGGCCAAGCCGACCGCCAAAGCCGCTGCCGCGCCGAAAGGCAAGGCCGCACCCCGTGCCGCCCCCAAGGCCACCAACAGCAAAGTGCGCCGATAATCGCGACCGCCATGCACACGTTGCGCCCCCACCCCCGCCTGATCGGCCGCCTCGGCCGCTGGGTGCTGCTGTGGTTCATGCTGTCGCTGGGCGTGGCGGTGGCGTCGCCGGTGGTGCATCCGCAGGCGATGGAACTGGTGTGTTCCGGCGCCGGCACCATCAAGGTGGTGGTGCACACCGAAGATGGCGTGCAGGACATGGGCGCCACGCACATGGACTGCCCGCTGTGCGTGCTGACCGGCGCACCGCCCCCGCCGCCCGTGGCGGCCGCGTTCGATGCGCCCCTGCCGCTGGGGCGCGTGCTTCAACCCATTCCCGCCGCGCGCCATGCCGCGGCCACGGCCGCGCCGCTTCCGGCCCGTGGGCCTCCGCGTTCCGCCTGAGCGATCAGCAACAGCGCTGTCTGTCGGTGCACCCCGGGTGCGCGCAGGCAGTCCCTTTGGCTTGAAGTTCGTGGAGCCGGTTCCCCATGAAGCAGCACTCCCGCGCCCTGGCGATCGCCATGGCATTTCCCTTCAGCGCGCCGGTGTGGGCGCAGCAGCAAACGCCGCCGGACGTTGATCCGCCGGAGGCCGGCGCTGCGGCCGCCCCGGGCCGCACGCTGGGTACCGTCACCATCAGCGGCGGCCGGCCGACCTCGCTGCCGACGCAGATCCCCACCACCATCGAAGGCGTGACCGCCGAGCAGATCGCCGAGACGGTCAACGCGACCGACGCCGAAGACGCGCTCAAGTACCTGCCGAGCCTGCTGGTGCGCAAGCGCTACATCGGCGACTTCAACCACGCGGTGCTCGCCACGCGCGCCTCGGGCACGGGCAACAGCGCGCGTGCGATGGTCTACGCCGACGGCATCATGCTGTCGAACCCGCTGGGCAACGGCGCCACCTTCGCGCCGCGCTGGGGCATGGTGTCGCCCGACGAGATCGAGCGCGTCGACGTGCTCTACGGCCCGTTCTCGGCCGCCTACCCGGGCAACTCGGTGGGCGCCGTGGTCGACTACGTGACGCGCATGCCCACGCAGCTCGAGGCGCACGTCAAGCTCAGCGGCTTCACCTCGAACTTCGACCTGTACAACAGCCATTCGTCGCCGGGCGGCCAGCAGCTCGACCTGTCGCTGGGCAGCCGCAGCGGCGACTGGTCGTGGTGGCTCGGCGCCTCGCGCACCCACAGCAAGGGGCAGTCGCTGTCGTTTGCCAACCGGCTCGTGAGCGCCGGCACGGTGGGCAGCGCGGGCACGCCCGTCACCGGCGCGGTGCTCGGGCTGAACCCGTCGAACCAGCCATGGTGGCTGCTGGGCGGCATCACCGCCTACGACACGACCCAGGAGCAGGCCAAGCTCAAGCTGGCCTACGACTTCTCGCCCACCGTGCGCGCCACCTACACGCTGGGCGCCTGGCACAACACCACGCACGGCAGCACCGACACCTACCTGCGCGATGCGCTCGGCCAGCCGGTGTACGGCGGGCGCGTGAACCTCGGCGGACGCACCTACAACCTGGACGCACCGGCGGCGGCCTTCGCGCCGACCGAGACGGCGCTCACGCACTACATGCACGGCCTCTCGGTGAAGAGCCACACGGGCGGCGTGTTCGACTGGGAGGTGGCGGCGAGCCTGTTCGACTACGCGAAAGACACCTCGCGCACGCCGACCACGGCACTGCCGGGCGCCTTCTACGGCGGCCCCGGCCGCACCACCGACATGGGCGGCACCGGCTGGCACACCTTCAAGGCCGCGGGCACCTGGCGGCCCACCGGCTCGGCCGAAGGCGTGGGCGCGCATGTGGTCGACTTCGGCGTCCAGCAGGACACCGCACGGCTGCGCAGCGCCATCGGCAACACGCGCGACTGGACCGGCGGGCCGGCCGTGTCGCCGTTCTCCGCCTTCAACGGCAACACGCGACTGCGTTCGCTCTACGTGCAGGACACCTGGCGCTTCGCCAAAGACTGGAAAACCACGCTGGGCCTGCGCCATGAGCGCTGGGAGGCGTACGGCGGCCAGCTGGGCAACGCGGCGCGGCTGCTCGACTTCGCGCCGCGCAAGAACAGCTTCGTCTCGCCCAAGGCCGCGCTCGCCTGGCAGGCCACGCCCGACTGGCACTTCAAGGCCTCGGTCGGCCGCGCCGTGCGCATGCCCACCGTGAGCGAGCTCTACCAGGGCTCGATCGAGGGCAACCGCATCGTCAACACCAACCCCGAGCTGCGTCCCGAGCGCTCGTGGACCGCCGAGCTGAGCGCCGAGCGCGACCTCAAGCGCTGGGGCGTCGACGGCGTGCTGCGCACCACGCTGTTCTTCGAGCACACGAAGGACGCGCTGTACACCCAGGCGCTCACCAACCTCGTGAGCACCGTGCAGAACGTCGACGCCATCCGCACGCGCGGGCTGGAGGTGGCCATCAACACGGTCGACGCGGGCATCCAGGGGCTGGACCTGGGCGGCAGCCTCACGCTGACCGATTCGAAGATCACCGCCAACCGCGGCTTCCCGGCCAGCGTCGGGCGCGACCAGCCGCGCGTGCCCAAGGTGCGCGCCTCGCTGCTCGCCACCTACCGGCCCGATGCGAAATGGAGCTACACCGTCGGCGCGCGCTACAGCGGGCGGCAGTACGGCACGCTCGACAACAGCGACCCGAACGGCATGGCCTTCATGGGCTTTTCGAAGTTCTTCGTGGTCGATGCGCGCATCCGCTACCGCATCGACCGCCAATGGAGCGCCGCCGTCGGCATCGACAACCTGAACAACCGCACCTACTGGGCCTTCCACCCGTACCCGCAACGCACCTTCGTGGCCGAACTCAAGTTCGACCTCTGACCCTCACTTTTTCCTCTCCAAGGACACCCGCCATGACGAAGCCTTCGACCCCCACTTTCCACATCCTCGCCGCCTGCGCCCTGCTGGCCGGTGCCGGCGTCGCCGGCGCCCACGTGAGCTTGCCCCCGGGCGGCGCCACCGTCGGCAGCGAGTACAACGCCGCCTTCCGCGTCGGCCACGCCTGCGAAGGCGCCAAGGCCACCACCGGCCTCGCGGTGCGCCTGCCCAAGGGCTTCGTGCTCACCGACGCCCAGGCGCGCAAGGGCTGGAAGCTCGATGCGCCCAAGGCCGGCAGCGCCGAAGGCGAAGTGCGCTGGACGGCAGAGACGCCGCAGAACGCGTTGCCCGGCAGCGAGCGCGGCGAGTTCGTGCTGCGCGGCAAGGTGCCCGCCACGCCGGGCCCGCTGTGGTTCAAGGTGCGCCAGGACTGCGACGTCGGCAGCGTCGACTGGGCCGAAGTGCCCGCGTCGGGCAGCGCCACGGCCGGCCTGAAGAAGCCCGCGGCCAAGCTCGACGTGGTGGCGCAGGGCGTGGCCACGGTCGACGTGCGCGACGCCTGGGTGCGCCAGTCGGTGCCGGGCCAGAGCGGCACGGGTGCCTTCATGAAGCTCACCGCGCCCACGGGCACGAAGCTGGTCGGCATCTCGACGCCCGCCGCCGGCGTGGCCGAGGTGCACGAGATGAAGATGGAAGGCGACACCATGCGCATGCGCGAACTCGCGGGCGGCCTCGAGCTGCCGGCCGGCAAGACCGTCGAGCTCAAGCCCGGCGGCTACCACGTGATGCTGATGGACCTGAAGGGCGCCATGACCAAGGGCGCGACCGTGCCCATGACCCTGAAGTTCGAGGACGCCAAGGGCGCGAAGACGACGCTGGAGCTGAAGCTGCCGGTCGGTGCGCCCGAAGGCGCCGCTGCTGCCGCGCCCGCGGCGGGCGGTGCGCACCAGCACAAGCACTGACCCCGACGGGGTCTGGCCGGACCGTCAGAGCAGCTGGTCCGGCGCCAGCGGCCCGAACAGCCGCAGCAGGAAGCGCAGCGTGGCGCTCGCGTCGGGCTCGGTGTCCGTGTCCTGCAGGCCGCTGCCTTCGGGCGCGTGCCACACCAGCGTGCCCTGTGCGAGCTCGACATGCCAGGCGCGCTCGCGCATGCCGCGCTCGATCTGCTCGGCCGCCATGCGCGAGAGTTCGCCGCTGCGGATCAGCAGCGCGATCTCGGTGTTCTGCAGCTGCGAGCGCAGGTCGAGATTCATCGAGCCGACCACCAGCAACCGGCCGTCCATCACCAGCACCTTGGAGTGCAGCATCGCGCGCGATTCGCCGCTGACGCTGCCCGCGCCGCTGCCGCCCGAGGAGCCGAACACATTGCCGAAGTCGGCCTGCTCGCTGCGCAGCTCGTAGAGCTCCACGCCCGCGGCGAGCAGCGCCTTGCGGTGGCGCGCATAGCCCACGTGGGCGATGGGTGCGTCGTTCGAGGCCAGTGAATTCGTCAGCACCCGGATGCGCACGCCCCGCGCGCGCGCCGCGGCAAAGGCCTGCTGCATGTCGGGGCCGGGCACGAAGTAGGGCGAGATGATCAGCAGGTCGGTGCGCGCCTGGCCGATCAGGTGCAGCAGGCCTTCGACCACCGTGTCGCCGCTGGAGGCCAGGTCGGCCAGCGCGGTGGCGCTGCGCGAGGGCAGCTCGGGCCGACTGACCACGAGGTCGGGGTTGCGCACCGCGCCGGGGCCGCTGTCGGCCGGGATCTTGCCGGGCGCGTCGGCCAGCATCAGGGCCGGGGCCCAGACGAAGGCGGCGCTGCGCAGATCGAGCGGCTTCTCGTCCCAGGCGCGGGCCCGCTGCTCTGGCGTGGGGCCGGCGCCGGGGCGCGGCTCGCCGTCCGGGGGCTTGGGCTGGTTGCGCGCTTCGGCCGCTTCGTCGCTGAGTTCCTGGTCGATGCGGCGCGCGCGGTCGCGGATGCGCTGGAATTCCTCGCGCGAGACCAGCGACTGCACGGGGTAGGCGCGTTCGTTGTTCCAGTAGCTGTCGAAGCTGCGCGAGAGGTCCTGCACGATCGGGCCGGCCGCCAGCACGTCGACGTCGACGAAGTTGCCGGTGATGGCATTGCCGAAGTAGGCGTCGCCCAGGTTGCGCCCGCCCGTCACGCCCATCACGTTGTCGGCCAGGAACAGCTTGTTGTGCATGCGCTGCTGGATGCGCGAGACCTCGCCGATGGCGTTGAGCATGCGGTTGAAGCCGGTGCCGCGCGAACCCGCGAGCGGGTTGAACAGGCGCATCTCGATGTTCGGGATGAAGGCCAGGCCGAGCACCAGCGCGTCGCGGCCGATGGTGTGGAAGTCGTCCAGCAGGATGCGCACCCGCACGCCGCGCTCGGCCGCCGCGCGCAGCCCGCGCACCAGCCGGCCCGTGCTGGCGTCGGCGTGGATGGCGTAGTACTGCAGGTCCAGCGTCTTCTGTGCGTTCTCGATCAGCGCCAGCCGGCTGCCGTAGGCCGCCTGCGGGCCGCCCAGCAGCAGGAAGCCGGAATCGAAGCGCGCCTTGTCGGCGTTGCGGCGCTCCCGCAGCAGCGTGGCCAGCGCCGTGCCGTCGGGCGAGGCGAGCGCGGTCGAGACCGGGCGGTCCACCTCCTTCGGCAGCTGCGCGCAGGCGCCGAGCACCAGGAGGGCCAGCAGCGCGATGCTGCGGCGGACCAACGCGTGGAAGGAAGAAGAAGGCATGCGGCGGGGTCTTTCCGGGGGGCTTGGGAAGGCGGTGCCGCATGTATAGCCGAGTTGGCGCCCGCCGTGGGTGGGACGGGCGGCCAACCGGCGCAGGAAGACGGCGCTCAGCGCCCGGCGCCGAGTTCTTCCTGGCGCTCCAGTGCGGCGAGCAGTTCGTCGTCGATCTTGGCGTGGCGCTCGCTCAGCTCGACCGCGCGCGAGGCGTCGCTCGCGTAGATGGCGCCGCCGTCGAGTTCGAGCATCTCGCTGATGCGCTTCTGTTCGGTTTCGAGGGCTTCGATTTGCGCGGGCAGGGCTTCGAGTTCGCGCTGCTCCTTGTAAGAGAGCTTCTTGCGGGGACCGCCGGTGGGAGCTGCGGCGGGTGCAGCCGCGGGCGCCGGTGCGGCGGCTGGAGGCGGCGGTGGCGCCGACGCGAGGCGCTGCTCGGCGATTTCGCGTGCGCGCTTGGACTGGATCAGCCAGTCTTCCACGCTGCCCTCGTACTCGCGCCAGCGGCCGTCGCCCTCGAAGGCGATCGTGCTGGTCACCACGTTGTCGAGGAAGGTGCGGTCGTGGCTCACGA
>NZ_JBWKYW010000051.1:0-2500 GCF_059423965.1 Variovorax sp. GW458-11-26-14-LB1 | reverse complement strand
TCCGAATAGGGCGATCAGTCGCTGGGTGTAGACCCGAAACCAAGTGATCTATCCATGGCCAGGATGAAGGTGCCGTAACAGGTACTGGAGGTCCGAACCGACTAGTGTTGCAAAACTAGCGGATGAGCTGTGGATAGGGGTGAAAGGCTAAACAAACTTGGAAATAGCTGGTTCTCTCCGAAAACTATTTAGGTAGTGCCTCAAGTATTACCATCGGGGGTAGAGCACTGTTTTGGCTAGGGGGTCATGGCGACTTACCAAACCAAGGCAAACTCCGAATACCGATGAGTACAGCTTGGGAGACAGAGCACCGGGTGCTAACGTCCGGACTCAAGAGGGAAACAACCCAGACCGCCAGCTAAGGTCCCTAAAATTGGCTAAGTGGGAAACGAAGTGGGAAGGCTAAAACAGTCAGGATGTTGGCTTAGAAGCAGCCATCATTTAAAGAAAGCGTAATAGCTCACTGATCGAGTCGTCCTGCGCGGAAGATGTAACGGGGCTAAGCCAGTTACCGAAGCTGCGGATTTGCAATTTATTGCAAGTGGTAGGAGAGCGTTCTGTAAGCCTGTGAAGGTGCGTTGTAAAGCGTGCTGGAGGTATCAGAAGTGCGAATGCTGACATGAGTAGCGTTAAAGGGGGTGAAAAGCCCCCTCGCCGTAAGCGCAAGGTTTTCTACGCAACGTTCATCGGCGTAGAGTGAGTCGGCCCCTAAGGCGAGGCAGAGATGCGTAGCTGATGGGAAACAGGTCAATATTCCTGTACCGATTGTTAGTGCGATGTGGGGACGGATCTTAATAGGTCATCCAGTTATTGGATTATTCTGGTTTAGTTGGATGTAGGCGTGCATTAGGCAAATCCGGTGCACATATACCGAGGCCAACGATCGAGCGGACTTGTCCGTGAAGTGACTGAACGAGGTTCCAGGAAAAGCCACTAAGCTTCAGCTAACAACGACCGTACCGCAAACCGACACTGGTGCGCGAGATGAGTATTCTAAGGCGCTTGAGAGAACTCAGGAGAAGGAACTCGGCAAATTGACACCGTAACTTCGGAAGAAGGTGTGCCCTATTAGTGTGTAGTGAACAACGAAGCATGAATGGGTTGCAAAAAATCGGTGGCTGCGACTGTTTATTAAAAACACAGCACTCTGCAAACACGAAAGTGGACGTATAGGGTGTGACGCCTGCCCGGTGCTGGAAGATTAAATGATGGGGTGCAAGCTCTTGATTGAAGTCCCAGTAAACGGCGGCCGTAACTATAACGGTCCTAAGGTAGCGAAATTCCTTGTCGGGTAAGTTCCGACCTGCACGAATGGCGTAACGATGGCCACACTGTCTCCTCCTGAGACTCAGCGAAGTTGAAATGTTTGTGATGATGCAATCTCCCCGCGGAAAGACGGAAAGACCCCATGAACCTTTACTGTAGCTTTGTATTGGACTTTGAACAGATCTGTGTAGGATAGGTGGGAGGCTTTGAAGCAGGGTCGCTAGATCTTGTGGAGCCAACGTTGAAATACCACCCTGGTGTGTTTGAGGTTCTAACCTAGGTCCATTATCTGGATCGGGGACAGTGCATGGTAGGCAGTTTGACTGGGGCGGTCTCCTCCCAAAGCGTAACGGAGGAGTTCGAAGGTACGCTAGTTACGGTCGGACATCGTGACGATAGTGCAATGGCATAAGCGTGCTTAACTGCGAGACTGACAAGTCGAGCAGATGCGAAAGCAGGACATAGTGATCCGGTGGTTCTGTATGGAAGGGCCATCGCTCAACGGATAAAAGGTACTCTGGGGATAACAGGCTGATACCGCCCAAGAGTTCATATCGACGGCGGTGTTTGGCACCTCGATGTCGGCTCATCTCATCCTGGGGCTGTAGCCGGTCCCAAGGGTATGGCTGTTCGCCATTTAAAGAGGTACGTGAGCTGGGTTTAAAACGTCGTGAGACAGTTTGGTCCCTATCTTCCGTGGGCGCTGCAGATTTGAGGAAGCCTGCTCCTAGTACGAGAGGACCGGAGTGGACACACCTCTGGTGTATCGGTTGTCACGCCAGTGGCATTGCCGAGTAGCTAAGTGTGGAAGAGATAACCGCTGAAAGCATCTAAGCGGGAAACTCGTTTCAAGATGAGATCTGCCGGGGCCTTGAGCCCCCTAAAGAGTCGTTCAAGACCAGGACGTTGATAGGTCAGGTGTGGAAGCGCAGTAATGCGTTAAGCTAACTGATACTAATTGCTCGTGCGGCTTGACCCTATAACTTTGATCAATCTGATCAAGGTGTTATGCCAAGTTGACGCATTCAAAATAATTCGCCAAAAGCTGATTCCAAACTCTATGAATTCGTTTGATTGATCGTGTGATCAATCGGACAACCCTTTATGCCTGATGACCATAGCGAGTTGGTACCACTCCTTCCCATCCCGAACAGGACAGTGAAACGACTCAGCGCCGATGATAGTGCGGGTTCCCGTGTGAAAGTAGGTCATCGTCAGGCTCTTACAGCCCAGA
>NZ_JBWKYW010000050.1:0-50747 GCF_059423965.1 Variovorax sp. GW458-11-26-14-LB1 | reverse complement strand
GTTACGCCCCGCGTGCTCCCGCGGCCGCACCGCGTGCCCCGGCACCGGCGCCGCGCCAGGCGCCGGCCAAGTCGTCGTCGGGCTTCGACGACATGGACGACGACATTCCGTTCTGAAACCGGCTCCTCGAGCGTTTCAATGAAGGCCTGCCTTTTCGAAGGCAGGCCTTTTTTTTGCCCTTTTTATTTCGAATTCTCTCCATGGGCGGTCGCGCCCGGGAAAGTGCTGTTTTGCCAAGGAAATGCAGCCTCCTTGCTCGTCTGGCCGTTGAGCGCAGGGGAAGCGTGTTACGTGGGCCCCTTTTCGACGGCAATGACTGTGTTCAGAGGGGCAATTCCCGGCGGCAATCAACCCATCGACTCCGGCCGTTCTGCTGAATAGCGTCGTTCAGCAGCGCATCGCCGTCGGCCGGTTCGCCGCGATTGGTCCGCCCCAGCGCACGGAATTGGTCCTTGTCCCGCACGGTGCGGCGTCGGAGCATGCAGGCCATAGAACACCGAGACAAGCACGACATGCAGAGCGCCGCCTCCCACTGCCCGCCATCGACCGTCGCACGCGCCGAAGTCCAGGCCCTGCGGTCCTCGAAGATCCGCGAGGTCGCCAATGCGGGCATGGACCGCAAGGACATCCTGCCTTTCTGGTTCGGCGAGCCTGACGAGGAAACGCCGGACGAGATCTGCGGCGCTGCGATCGCCGCACTCGAGAACAGGCGCACCTTCTACGTCCAGACGCTGGGCGAGCCCGCGTTGCGCGAGGAGATTGCCCGCTACCTGTCGCGCTGGCATGGCCCCATCGGCGTCGAACGGGTGGCGGTGACGAGTTCGGGCACGCATGCGCTGATGCTGGCCCTGCAGGCGCTGCTGAACCCCGGCGACCGCGTGGTGGCCGTGACGCCGTTGTGGCCCAACCTGGTCGAGATGCCCAAGGTGCTGGGCGCGCACGTCGAGACCGTCGCATTGCAGTTCACCGCGGCGGGCTGGGTGCTGGACGAGCAGCGCCTTCTGGAAGCGCTTCGGCCGGGCACCCGCGCGCTGCTGCTGAATGCGCCCAACAACCCGACGGGCTGGACCCTCTCGCGCGAGGCGCAGGAAGCCATCCTCGCGCACTGCCGGCGCCTGGGCATCTGGATCGTCAGCGACGATGTCTACCAGCGCATCAGCTTCGATGCGCCGTGCGCGCCGTCCTTCCTGGACATCGCGACGCCCGAGGACCGGGTCATCAGCTGCAATTCCTTCTCCAAGGCCTGGCGCATGACCGGATGGCGCCTGGGCTGGATCGTCGTGCCGTCGGCGATGCTGGGCGACATCGGCAAGCTGATCGAGTACAGCAGCACCTGCGCGCCGCCCTTCGTCCAGGCGGCGGGGGTGGTCGCCCTGGCGCACGGGGAAGACGCCATTGCCCGGACGGTCGAGCGGCTGCGCCAGGGCAGGGACCACCTGGCGGCGCGCCTGGGGAGCGTGCCGGGGGTCGAGCTCGCCGCGCCCGCCCGGGGCGCGATGTACACCTTCTTCCGTGTCGACGGCGTGACGGACAGCCTCGCGTTCTGCAAGCAGCTCGTGGCCGAGGCCGGGCTGGGGCTGGCGCCCGGCGTTGCCTTCGGCCCCGAGGGCGAAGGCTACCTGCGCTGGTGCTACGCGAGCGGCACGCCGCGCCTGGACGACGGCGTTCGCCGCCTGGCCGCCTACCTGGAACACCACCCAACCACACGATGAGGATGCGATGAACACCCAAGACATTGCGGGCGCCCTTTGGCAAGCCATGGAGGACGGACGCCACATGCCGTCGGAATGGGCCGGGAAGTTCTCCCTGCAGCAGGGCTACGAAGTGCAGCTGGCCCTGTTGCACAAGCGCCTAGCCAGGGGCGAGCGGCAGACGGGCTGGAAGGTCGGCCTCACCGCCGAGGCCATGCGCGTGCAGCAGCAGGTGCACGAACCCTGCTTCGGCTATCTGCTGGAAAGCGGCCGGCATGCGAGCGGCCAGGCCTATCGCTTTTCCGAACTGATCGCGCCGGGCTTCGAGAACGAGCTGTGCCTGACCATCGGCAAGACGCTGCGCGGACCCGGCGTGAGCCTGGAGGAAGTCGCTGCCGCCGTGACGCATGCGGCACCCGCCCTGGAGATCGTGGAAGTCCGCGGTCCGTTTGCCGGCAACCTGGCGCTGGCCATGGCGGACAACGCGCAGCAGAAGGCCTATGTGACGGGGGCGGCCGTGCCGCTGACGGCAGACAACCGCGACCTGGCCGGCGCCAACGTGACGGTGCAGGTCGACGGCGCCGTCAGCGAGACGGCCTCCGGCTCGGCGGTCATGCAGGGCGGCGGGCTGCTCTCGGTGCTGTGGCTGGCGAACAAGCTGGCCGAATTCGGCCTGGCCCTCGAGGCGGGGATGCAGGTGATGTCCGGGTCCTTCACACGGCAGTACCGCGCGTCGCAGGGCATGCGGGTGCATTCCTCGTTCGACCGCTTCGGCACGGTCGCCGCGAACTTCATCTGAGGCAAGAGGTCGCCATGGATCTGGGTATCAAGGGCAAGACGGCGCTGGTGTGCGCCGCGAGCAAGGGGCTGGGCCGGGCGTGCGCGTTCGCGCTGGCGGAAGACGGCGCATCGCTCACCATCGTGGCGCGCGGTGCGCAGGCGCTCGAGGCCACCGCCAACGACATTCGCGAGGCCACCGGCGTGCACGTGCGCACGGTGGCCGCCGACGTCACGACGGTGCAGGGGCGGGCGCTCGTCCTCGAGGCCTGCCCCGCGCCGGACATCCTGGTGACCAATGCCGCAGGCCCCAAGCCGGGCGACTTCCGCCAATGGACGTGCGACGACTGGATGGTGGCGCTCAACGCCAACATGCTGACGCCCATCGAGCTGATCAAGGCAACGGTGGACGGCATGATGGAGCGTGGCTTCGGCCGCATCGTCAACATCACCTCGTCCTCGGTGAAGGCGCCCATCGACATCCTGGGCCTGTCCAACGGCGCGCGCAGCGGGCTCACCGGTTTCGTGGCAGGCCTGGCGCGGCGCACGGCGCATCGCAACGTCACCATCAACAACCTGCTGCCCGGCTCGTTCGCCACCGACCGCCTGCGCGCCACGGTGGAGGCTGCCGCGGCCGGGTCGGGGCGCTCGTTCGAGGCGGAGCAGACCGAATGGCAGGGCCGCAGCCCGGCCGCGCGCTTCGGCGATCCGATGGAGTTCGGCCGCGCCTGCGCCTTCCTGTGCAGCGCCCATGCCGGCTACATCAACGCACAGAATCTGCTGCTCGACGGCGGGGCCTATCCCGGGACCTTCTAGGCGAAGCGCCAGCACCGTTCAAAAGGAACTCACTTGAGCGACCCCCAACGACAACAAGGCAGGCAGATCGTGTCTGCCACCGGCATCGAGAAACGCTTCGGCGCGCTGGACGTGCTGCGCGGCATCGACCTGTGCGCGCACGAGCACGACGTGGTCACGCTGATCGGTGCCAGCGGCTCGGGCAAGAGCACCTTCCTGCGCTGCCTCAACCTGCTCGAAGTGCCCGACGCCGGCACCGTCGCCATCGATGGCGAGGAGATCCGCATGCGCCGGTCGCCGGCAGGGCAGGCGAGCCCTGCCAGCAAGAGCCAGGTGAACCGGTTGCGCGCGGGCATCGGCATGGTGTTCCAGAACTTCAACCTGTGGAGCCACATGACCGTGCTGGAGAACGTGGCCATGCCGCCCATGAAGGTGCTGGGGCTGTCGCGCCGCGAAGCGACGGAGCGGGCCGAAGCGCTGCTGGCGAAGGTCGGGCTCGGCGACCGGCTGCGGCACTACCCGGCCCACATCTCGGGCGGCCAACAGCAGCGCTGCGCCATCGCCCGCGCGCTGGCGATGGAGCCCAAGCTGCTGCTGTTCGACGAGCCCACGTCCGCGCTCGACCCCGAGCTCGTGGGCGAGGTGCTGAAGGTGATCCGCCTGCTCGCCGAGGAGGGCCGGACCATGGTGATGGTCACCCACGAGATGGCGTTCGCACGCGAGGTCTCGACCGAGGTCGCCTTCCTGCACAAGGGAAAGATCGAGGAACGCGGGGCGCCTGCCGACGTGTTCGGCAACCCGCGCAGCGAGCGTTGCCGCAAGTTCCTCGACAGCGTTCTGTAGCCACGACATCACGAACCAAGAACTGGAGACGAAATGAAGAAATGGTTGTTCGCAGGCCTGCTGGCCGCGTGCTCCGTCGCCGCCATGGGGCGCGAGATCAAGGCCGGGGTGCAGTGCACCTATCCGCCCTTCAACTACCGCGATGCGTCGGGCGAGCTGAAGGGCTTCGAGATCGACATCGCCCGCGAGATCGGGCGGCGGATGAACGCCAACGTGCAGTTCGTCTGCCTGGGGTTCGACGGGCTGATTCCCGCGCTGCTTTCCAGGAAGATCGACATCGTCGCCTCGAGCCTCTCGATCACCGAGACGCGCAAGAAGAGCATCGATTTCTCCGTTCCCTACCGGGCCTCCACGGCGCGCTTCGTGGGCCGCAAGAACGGGGGGCTGCTCCCGATGAAGCCCGACAACACGCCCAACGCGGGCGCGCTCAAGGGCAAGGTGGTGGGCGTGCAGCGGGCCACCACGAACGACAGCTACCTTGCGGGCGAGTTCTCCGGCGTCGAGATCACGCGCTACGACTCGGCCGAAAACATGCTGCTGGACCTCGTGGCCGGCCGCATCGACCTCATGCTCGTGAGTCCCATGAAGGTTCGCACCGACTTCCTGGAGAAGCCGGAAGGGCGCAACTACGAGTTCGTCAGCCCCGAGATCGAGGCGCCCAAGTACCTGGGCGAAGGCGTGGCCGTCGGCTTGCCCAAGGGGAGCACGGCGCTGCGCGACGAGATCAACGCGGCGCTCAAGGGCATGTTTGCCGACGGGACCTTCAAGGCGATCAACCAGAAGTACTGGAGCTTCAGTGTGCTGCCCGCGGTCTGGCACTGACGCCGTCGCGCCACCGAATCCGCTCACTGATTGCTGACGACACCATGGACATGTTCAACGGCTGGGGGCCGACCATCGCGCAGGGCGCCTGGACCACCGTGGAGGTGGCGCTGGTGTCGTCGGTGTTCGGCATCGCGCTGGGGCTTCTGGGCGCGGCGGCCTGCCTGTCCCGCTTCAAGGCGGTGCGCTGGCTGGCCGAGGCCTACATCACGGCGATACGGGGCATCCCGCAACTGCTGCTGATCCTGATGGTGTACTTCGGCAGCACGGTGGTCTTGAGCCGGCTGCTCGCGCTGGTCAGGCCCGACGCGGGCATGGTCGAGATCCCGCCGTATCCGGCGGGTGTGTTTGCACTGGCACTGATCTTCGGCGGCTACGCCTCGGAGGTGTTCCGCGGCGCGCTCACGGCCATTCCCCGCGGGCAGGTGGAGGCCGGCATGGCCGTGGGCATGGGCACCCTGCAGATCTTCTTCGCGATCCAGTGCCCGCAGATGCTGCGGCTGGCGCTGCCGGGCCTGGGCAACATCTGGATCTCGACGCTCAAGGACACCTCGCTGATCTCCATCGTGGGGCTGAGCGAGCTGATGAAGGCCTCCGAACTGGCCACCAGCGACACGCGCCGCGCCCTGTTCTTCTACCTCAGTGCCGGCGCCATCTACCTCACGCTGACCGTGCTGAGTTCGCTCGTGCTGCATCAGCTCGAGCGCCGCGGCGCCCGCGGTGAAAGGACGGCCTGACCATGGATGTCGAACTCATTGTCGAGAGCCTTCCGGTGCTCTGGCAGGGCGCGCTGCTCACGCTGGAGCTCTTCGCGATCACGATGGTGCTCGCGACGCTGCTGGCGGTGCCGCTGGCCATCGTGCGCGTCCAGAAGGCCTGGTGGCTGCGCTGGCCCGTCGAGGTGTTCTCGCAGGTCTTCCGGGGAACGCCGCTGCTGGTGCAGATCTTCATCGTGTACTACGGCATTGCCCAGATCGATGCGGTGCGCGACAGCTGGGCCTGGCCCTACCTGCGCAAGCCCTACTGGTGCGCCGTCATCACCTTCGTGCTGAACACGACGGCCTACGCCGTGCATATCTTCCGCGGGGCGATCCAGGCGGTGCCGCACGGGGAGGTCGAGGCCGGCCAGGCCTTCGGGCTGTCTTTCGGCGCGCTGTACCGCCACGTCATCCTGCCGCGGGCGATGCTGCTGGCGCTGCCGGCCTACGGCAACGAGGTGATCAAGACGATCAAGCGCACGTCGCTGGCCAGCGCCATCACGCTCTCGGAGCTGACGGGTGTGGCCAACACCCTGGTGGCGCGCACCTTCGCCCCCTACGAGATCTTCATTGCGGCCGGGTTGATCTACCTTGCCTTCGCGTTCGCCGCCAACCACCTGGTGCGGCGGCTGGAGCACCGCATGTCTCGCCATCTTCGCCACTTGCCGGCGCAGCACGGCACCGGGCCCATGCCCACTTGATCCAGGAGACCGCGTGTCCACTTCTTCCGTTCCAGAATCGGCGATGGCCGAATTCCTCGCCTTCGCCCATGGGCTGGCCGACGCCAGCGGCGCCATCCTGCGCGAGAACCTGTACAGCCGCAGGGGTTTCGAGTCCAAGGAGGACGACAGCCCCGTCACCGTCGTGGACAAGCATGTCGAGCAGACGCTGCGCACGCTGATCCGCCACCGCTATCCCTCGCACGGCATCCTCGGCGAGGAGTTCGAGGGCCAGGACCTCGATGCCGAGTACGTCTGGGTGCTCGACCCGATCGACGGCACCAAGGCCTTCATCACGGGCATTCCCATCTACGGGACGCTGATTTCGCTGGCGCGCCACGGCACGCCGATCATCGGTGTGATCGACCACCCCATCACCAACGACCGATGGGCCGGGGCGCAGGGCCAGCCGTCCACCTTCAACGGCCAGCGCATCCGCAGCCGCGAGTGCCCGTCGCTGGCCGACGCGCTGGTGTCGTGCAGCAATCCGGAGCCCTTCGGGCCGCGCGAGCGCGAGGCGTTCGAGACGCTGCGCAGCGCCGCCAAATGGTGCGTGTACGGATCGAGCTGCTATGCGTACGGCTGCATCGCCAACGGAACGATCGACATCGGCATCGACTGCGGCCGCCACCGCGAGGTCGACTACTGCGCGCTGGTGCCGGTGATCGAGGGCGCCGGCGGCGTCATCACCGATTGGGAGGGGCGTCCGCTCACGATCTACTCCGGCAACCGGCTGGTCGCATCGGGCAACCCCCGCCGCCACGAGGAGGTCCTGCGCATGCTTGCGGGCGCCTAGCGCGGGCGACCGGGCCGTATATTCGAAGGCCGCCGCAGCCTGTCCGGCACGGGCGGCATGGAGATCTCGTATGCCGCGGCACTTCAACTACCCGACCTGGAGTTCGCTCTCGCTGGACCGCAGCGGCTCCGATCCGCTGCACGTGCAGGTGTTCGAGCAGATCCGCCAGGCCATCGTGCAGGGCCGGATCTCCAAGAACTCGCGGCTGCCGCCCACCCGCCAGCTGGCCGCGGAACTCGGCGTGTCGCGCAACACCGTGGTCCTGGTCTACGAACGGCTGCTGGCCGAGGGCTATGTCAGCGGCCGCGTCGGGGCGGGCACCTACATCGCCGCCGTGCTGCCCGAGGAGCGCAGCGCGCCGGCCGGAGCGCCGTCGAATGCACCTGTCGCCGCGCCGGCGCCCCGGCACATCTCGCGGCGTGCGCAGGCGATGTCCGAACTGGCGCTGCCGCCCGAGCGCAATGCCACGTTCGACCTCAGCCCGACCGTGCCCGCGCTCGACCAGCTGCCGTTCGAGCAGTTCGCCAAGGTCTCGTCGCAGTACTGGCGCTCGGCGCCGGCCGCGGAGCTGGGCTACGGCTCGCCGATGGGGCTGCCCGAACTGCGCCAGCAGATCGCGGACTATGTGGGCGAGGCACACGGCATTTCCTGCCTGCCGGACCAGGTGCTCGTGGTCGACGGCACGACGCAGGGCTTCGTGCTGGCAGGCCAGGTGCTGACCGACCACGGCGATCGCATCATCGTGGAAGACCCGGGCTACATCACGCGGCTTGCCGCCTTGATGGGCTTCGGCGCGGACCTGGTGCCCGTGCCCATCGACCTGCAAGGCCTGGACAGCAGCCGGTTCGACAGCCATGCGCCCGACGCGCGGCTGATCGTGGCGTCACCCACCAACCAGTTCCCCTTCGGCAGCACGATGCCGCTGGAGCGGCGCCTCTCGCTCCTGCAGTGGGCGCACGAGCGCAATGCCTGGGTGATCGAGTACGACTTCAACAACGCCTTCCATTTCCGCGGCAGGCCGCTGCCTCCGCTGGCGGCGCTGGACCACGGGGGGCGGGTGATCTACATCGGGAACTTCAACCGTTCCATCTCGCCCGCGCTCAACCTGGCCTACCTGGTGGTCCCGCCCGACCTGGCGGACGCTTTTGCCTGCGCCACGCAGATCTTCTCGTTCAAGGCCTCCATGCCGACCCAGGGCGTGGTGGCCGACTTCATGGCGAGCGGGCAGCTGGCGGCCCACATCCGGCGCATGGGCGTGCGCTATCGCGAACGCGCGCAGCTCATGGAGCACTGCTTCAGGACGCTGGTGGGGCGCGATTTCGAGCTGTCGACCACCGGCTCGGGGCTGCACCTGTCGGCCATCTCGCGCACGCCGATCGACGATGCGGCGGTTTCCCAGGCGCTGCTGGCGCACCGCATCGATGTGCCTGCGATCTCCGCCTATTGCCTGAGCGAGCAGGTCCGCACCGGCTTCGTCTTCGGGTTCGGCAACACGCCCGCCGAGCGGATCGCCCCGGCGTTGGCGCTCTTCGGCAGTGCGGTCGCGAACGCCTGAGGCGTGCCCGCTACCCCTCAATTGTTTCGAATCCGTGAACACCGCGGTTCGTTTTGCTACGGGTTTTTACCTAGACCGAGGCGCACAATTCATCTCACGGACCAGCCCTCAAAGCTGATCTGGGTGAACAGGGCCCCGAGCGAGGTGGCCGCCCTCCGAAAAAGAACAGAGGGGCGGTGACCCACCCAAGACCGGTTCGACATCCGAAGCAAGAACTTGAACTGAATTGAAGAAGGAAGAAATCCAAATGACCGCCTCGAAGATCCTCTCCGCCGTTGCTGTTGCCCTGATGGCCGTTGCCGGCGCCGCCCATGCCGAAAGCTATGAAGGCGTGCATCAACTGACCTCGGCCGCCAGCCGCGCCGACGTCGCCGCCCAAGCCGTCGTGGCCGCGCACAGCGCCAACCCCTATGCCACCGGCGCCAACGCAGGCCCCGCGCAAGTGATCGTGTCGACCGCCAGCCGCCCCGCCGTGCGTGCCGACGCCGTCGCCGCCGCACACAGCGCCGACCCGTACGCCGAAGGCGCTTCGTCGGGCGTGGCCCCGATCGTCGCCAGCACCGTCGACCGCGCTGCGGTTCGCGCCGCAGCCCGCGCTGCCGCCCACGGCGACGCACTGCCGCTGTAAGCAACAGCCCGAATGCTTCGCCGATGGGATCGGCGAACGTTCCAGGTCTTCATGAAAAGCCGGCCCTGCCAACGCAGGGTCGGCTTTTTTCATGGGCCATGACCGTGAATTCTTGGCCGAAAGTCACATTGCCTTGGCCTTGCGCATCCCTCATGATTTGGGCGCGGGAGGGATGGCCGCCAGAGCGCATGCTTTCGCATTAACGCATCGCCGTGGTGCGGACACGCGAGAATCGAGCGTCGTTCCGACCGCGAAAAATGAAAGCACGATCCGTCGCCAACCAAGCGACGACCCACTACGCATGGCCCTCACTCTCGACCCCGAAGACACGCGCGGACGCATCCACGACCTGGTGTGGAGCGGCTTCCATGCCGATGCCGACATCGGCTGGATGATCACCGACGAGTACCTCGATCCGGATGAGCTCACGCCCGAGGACCGCGCCTGGATCAAGGCCGAAACCACGCGCGCCTGCGCCGCCAAGCGCGCCGCCGAGGCGCAGTGGCCCGCGCAGACCGAGTACGACCGGCTCGAGGCGGTGTTCGCGCAGCTGCGCAGCGAAAAGATCATCGCCCTGCACCGCGCCGGCAACACGCTGTCCGACGGGCACGATGACGTGCGCGAGCAGTGGCGTGCGGCGGGCCGGCTCGAGTCCGGCATCCGCGGCTGCTGCTTCTATCACGCACAGGACCTGGACGGCGCCGTGCGCTCCGGCCGCCTGTTCCTCGCCTTCAGCGGCGGCATGATCCCCGAGATCGCGCAGCGCGAAGCCAACACCGTCGTGGTCGGTCGCCGCATCGTCGAGCTGCTGCGCGACGCCGGCTTCGGCGCGCAATGGAGCGGCAACATCAACGAGCGCATCGAAGCCGACCTCGGCCAATGGCGCAAGCGAGGCCCCGCCGCGTGAGTGCGCAGGCCTGGCAGCCGCCGCGCCGCATC
Organism: Variovorax sp. GW458-11-26-14-LB1; assembly: GCF_059423965.1. NCBI lineage: Bacteria > Pseudomonadati > Pseudomonadota > Betaproteobacteria > Burkholderiales > Comamonadaceae > Variovorax > Variovorax sp. GW458-11-26-14-LB1. The sequence continues at coordinate 40,424 of NZ_JBWKYW010000050.1, read as the reverse complement.
GACGCGATCGACTTCTGGCTGCGCTCGCGGCTGCTCGCCACGGCCCACGCCCTGCGCGAAACCCTGCGGCCCTCGGCCCGGCGCTGGCCCGGCGGCGCGCACGCACTGGCCGATGCGCCGGTGCTCGCGCAATACCGAACCCCCCTGTGGTCCGACGGCCGGGCCGACGAATTCCCGCTGGTCGCCGGCAAGGTGCACAACCTGCGCGTGGCGCGGCCGGCCTTCGACGCCATCGAGGTGCCGGCCGGCGAGGTGCTGAGCTTCTGGCGCCAGCTGGGGCGACCGGGTGCCGGGCGCGGCTTCGTGGTCGGGCGCGAGGTGCGCGGCGGTTGCGTGGTGCCGACGCTGGCCGGCGGGCTGTGCCAGCTGTCGAACGCACTGGCCACGGTGGCCGTGCGCGCGGGCTTCGAGCTGGTCGAGCGCCACGGCCACACGGCACGCATCGAGCAGGCCGACACGCCGGACAGCGACGCCGTCGATGCGACGGTGTTCTGGAACTACGTCGACGTCAAGCTGCGCGCCCGGCACGCCTGGCGGCTCGAAGTGGCGCTGACCGACACCGAGCTCGTGGTGCGCATCCGCGCGCGCACGCCGCTGGCGGTGCCGGTCGAGCCCGTCATGCTGCGGCGCACGAACGACGACGTACCCACCGCGTTGCCGCTGGCGCGCGGCTGCCTGAGCTGCGACCAGACGGCGTGCTTTCGCCACCGTCCGCCGGTCGATGTCGGCGCCGAAGGGCGCACCGCCGTGCTCGTCGATGGCTGGACGCCGGAGTTCGCACGCCACCTGCGCGAGGCGCATCCGCAGGCGCAGCGCATGCGGCCCGTGCCGCTGCGGCTTGCGTTCTGGCGCGTGCCTGCTGTGGGTTGGCATCGCGAGCCCGCGACGAACGCAGCGGTGACCACGCCCTGGGCCGCGAGCCTGCGCCGCGCCGTGTGGCAGCGGCTCTGGGCGCGACAGGCGGGCCGGCGCCAGGCCAGCCTGATCGACGGCCAGCGCTGGCTCGCGCAGGCCTTCGCCGCGCGTCTCGCGCCTTCGCACACGCACCTGGTGGTCGAGCAGTCGCTGCTGCCGCACCTGCAGCGCCTCGGCGCGCTCGACGGGCGCCGGATCACCGTGCTGGCCAGCGCACTGCCGATGGCCGACATTGAAAAGAAGCTCGATGCCGCATCGCCGCGCTGGCCCGGCGACGCCACCTTGCGCGACTTCCGCGCCGATGCATCGCTGGTGCGCGACGAGGCCCTGGCGCTCGCGCGTGCGGCGGTCGTCGTCACGCCGCATGCCGCGGTGGCGCAGGCCATGGCGCAGTACGCGCCGCAGGCCGCGCTGCAGCGGCTCGACTGGGCGCTGCCGCAGGTGAAGGCCGCGCACAGCAAGCGCGAAGAAACACCGCTCGTCGTGTTCGCAGCCAGCGCGCTGGCGCGCAAGGGCGCGCGCGAACTCGCCGCCGCGCTGCAAGGCTGGCCGTGCCGCCTGCGCGTGCTGGGCGCACCGTCGGACGACGCGCAACTCTGGCAGGGCATCGAACCCCTTCAACACATGAACTGGCAAGGCGACTGGCTGGCCGGTGCGAGCGTCGTCGTGCTGCCCGCGCACGTCGAGCACGCCCCGCGCGCACTGCTGCGCGCCGTGGCGGCCGGCGTGCCCGTGGTTGCATCGACGGCCTGCGGCCTGGCCGGCGTGCCGGGCGTGCACGAGGTCGCACCCGGCGACATCGACGCACTGCGCACCGCATTGCAGCAGGCCGTCCGCTTGACCTGAACGGAGAACAACCCCCGTGGCATCGATCGAACAGGCCCGCGCGGCCCTGGCTTCCCATGGCGCGCTGGCGCCGCAATCCGCCGCCGAGCACTGGCACGGCGAGCTGGCGCTGCCCGCCGCCCTCGCTACCTTCTACGAACAGGTCGGCCCGCTCGGCGAGTGGGTCAACGAGCGCGTGGGCTATGCCGGCCTCACGGTGCCGACCACCGGCAACCCCTTCAGCATTCCCGCGCTCTCGCGCCTGTGGCAGCTGCAGGCCGGCTACCGCTGGCACGGCATCACCGGCGAGCGCATTGCCGACTGGCCCGAGCATTGGCTGGTGGTGGCCGACCAGGGCGCCGATCCGTTCATCTTCGACCTGCGCACCGGCGCGATCCAGTTCGCGATGCACGGCACGGGCACCTGGGAGGAAGACGAACCGCTCTTCGCCGACATCTTCGAGATGGCCGCCTGCCTGGGCACCATCGGCCAGGTGTGGGTCGAAGCGGGCGACGCCATCTTCACCGACGAGGACGACTGCGAGGTCGATCCGGTGCACCGCGCGCGCCTGGTCGAGCGCCTCGTGCCGCTGCTGGGCAGTGCCGCGGCGGCCGAAAACATCGTCGACGCGTTCGGCTGGTAAGACAAAAAAGAAGACACATGAGCATCGACCTGCAGACCCTCAAATGCGGCGAGTGCGGCAGCAGCGCGCTGCGCCGCACCGGCCTGAACGAATACACCTGTTCGCACTGCGGCTCGATGTCGCTGGTGGAAGACGACGTGTCCGACCGCCTCGAGCGTGTGCTGCAGCAGGTCAAGCACCACGCCGGCCAGCAGATCGCGGCCGAACAGGCGCTGCGCCAGAAGCAGATGGTGCGCACGATCGGCTTCGTCGTGATCGGCTTTCTCGGCGTGGCGGTGGCCGTCCAGGTCGCGATGCTGCTGTTCGGCTCCGGCAAGCGCAGCGATACGCCTTCGGTGGCGCGCGCGATGGTCGAGCGCACCATCGCGACCGACGGCCTGAAGCTGTCCGAGCCGCGCCAGGTGCTGGTCGGCGAGCGGCCGAAGCTCTTGGTGCTGGCGCGCAACGAGACCGGCCGGCCGCTCGAACGGCCCGGCCTGAAGGTGGTGTTCCACGACGGCGACACGCGGCTGAACGAGCGCAGCGAATCCCTGCCGATCGACGTGCTGATGCCCGGCGAGTCCGCGCCCGTGCTGGTCGACCTGCCCTCGGGCCAGAACGTCACGCGGCAGGACGTGACGGTCGAGAAGCTGTCCGAACCGCGCAGCGCCGCCGAAGGGCCGCGCCTGGCGTTCTCGCGCGTGCGGCTGGTGCAGCAGGGCGAGCGCGTGCGCCTGGTCGGGCGCCTCGTGCATGCGGGCGCCGCCGGCGCACCGGCGTTCGGCAGCATCGAGGCGCTGGTCACGCTGTACGACGACGCGGGCCAGGTGATCGGCGTCGGTCGCGGCCATGCGCCGGGATCCGAGCTGGCGCCCGGCGCACGCACGGCGATCGATGTCGACCTCAGCCGCTTCGGCCGCGGCGCCGCCATCGCGGCGTGGGACTACCGCATCGGCTACCGCACGGTCACGCCCTCGGGCGCGCGCACCACGGTGCTGAGCGCCGACCGCGTGATCCGCACGGCCGGTGCGCCCGAGGCCTTCCACCCCGACCTGCGGCTGGGCACCGAAGACCTGCTGGCCGACGACAGCGAGCGCTTCGACCCGCGGCAGCTCGAACTGCTGCCGCTGGTGGCGGGGCGCAGCACGATCCAGCGGCCGCTGTTCATGACCGAGCTGGTGAACCGCAGCACCGACGCCATCGCCATTGCGCCCGGCGCCGTGATCTCGCGCTTCGGCGGCAGCACGGCCGACGGCACCACGCGCCTCGACGCGCTGGCCTATCTGTACCCGGGCGAGCGCTTTCCGGTCCTGCTGGAGCCCAAGGCCGTGGACCGCATCACGCAGACCCGCGTCGAGTGGAAGCCGATGCGCCGCGCCGCACTGCCCGGCCCGCGCAAGCCGCTGGAGGTGCAGGTGACGGGCACCCAGGCCGGCACCGGGAGCGTGCTGCTCAACTTCAGCCAGCGCTTCACCTACAAGAGCGTGGAGGTCACGGGCACGGTGAAGAACCCCGGCACGGCCATCGCGGCCAAGGTGCGCCTGTGGGTGAGCCTGCGCGACCGCAACGACCAGCTGACCGGCTTCAAGCTGATCGAGAACCTGCCGGCCATCGCGCCGGGCGAGAGCGTGCCCTTCCAGGTCCACGTGACGCAGCACGGGCGCGATTTCGCGAGCGTCGCGACGCTATACCAAACCGAATAGCCCCGCGCGTGACGGCATCGGGCGGTTCGCGCCATGATCGCGCCATGATTCCGCTTTCGATCCTCGACCTTTCCCCGATCACCGAAGGCAGCGATGCCGCGCAGTCGTTCCGCAACTCGCTGTCGCTGGCGCAGCACGGCGAGAAGCTGGGCTACACGCGCTACTGGCTGGCCGAGCACCACGGCATGCCGGGCATCGCGAGCGCGGCCACGGCCGTGCTGCTGTCGCACGTGGGCGCGGGCACCTCCACCATCCGCATCGGCGCCGGCGGCGTGATGCTGCCCAACCACTCGCCGCTGGTGATCGCCGAGCAGTTCGGCACGCTGGAGTCGCTGTACCCGGGGCGCGTCGACCTGGGCCTGGGCCGCGCGCCCGGCTCCGACCAGCGCACCGCGCGCGCCCTGCGGCGCAACCTGGAGTCGGATGCCGACCAGTTCCCGCAGGACGTGATGGAGCTCATGGACTTCATGTCGAAGAACCCGCAGCAGGCCGTGCGCGCCGTGCCCGGCGCAGGGCTCGAGGTGCCGGTTTGGATCCTGGGCTCGAGCACCTTCGGCGCGCAGCTGGCGGCGCACCTGGGCCTGCCGTATGCCTTTGCCTCGCACTTCGCGCCGCAGCAGATCATGCAGGCCATCCAGATCTACCGCGAGACCTTCAAGCCCTCGGCGCAGCTGAGCAAGCCCTACGTGATGCTGGGCTTCAACGTGTTCGCGGCCGACACCGACGCCGAGGCCGAGTTCCGTGCCACCTCGTGGCAGCAGGCCTTCGTGAACCTGCGCAGCGGCCGCCCGGGGCGCCTGCCGCCGCCAGTGGAGAACTACCGCCAGAAGGTCGGGCCGGCCGAGAACGCGCTGCTCGACTCGGTGCTGTCGTGCTCGGCGGTGGGCTCGGTCGAGACCGTGAAGCAGGGCGTGGAAGCGTTCGTGGCGCGCACCGGCGCCGACGAACTCATGATCACCTCGCAGGTGTTCGACCACGCCGCCCGGCTGCGCTCGTACGAGCTGCTGGCCGAGGCCTTCGGCCAGAAGAAGTCGTAGAAGCTAGGCCCGCTTGCGGGCTTCCTCGTCCACGAGGTCTTTCTTCGAGAGCTTGCCCACGGCGGTCTTGGGCAGCTCGGCGCGGATCTCGAGCGCGCCGATCATCTCGTGCTTGCCCAGGCGGCTCTTCAGGAAGGTCTTGAGCGCGTCGAGCGTGAGGTCGTCCGCGCCGTCCTTCAGTTTCACGAAGGCCTTCGGCGACTGGCCCCGGTACTCGTCGGGCACGCCGATCACGCAGACCTCGGCCACCGACGGGTGCTCGTACACCGCCTCCTCGAGCACGCGCGGGTACACGTTGTAGCCGCCGCACAGCAGCATGTCCTTGGTGCGGTCGACGATGTAGAGGTAGCCGTCGGCGTCCATCTTCGCGACGTCGCCGCTGCGGAAGTAGCCGTCGGCCGTCATCGACTCGGCGGTGGCCTTCGGGTTGTTCCAGTAGCCCTTCATCACGTTCGGCCCCTGCACGCACAGCTCGCCGGGCTCGCCGAACGCGGTCACGTCCTTGGTCGGGTCGTCCAGGCTCACGAGTTTGATGCGCACGCGCGGCAGCGGCATGCCGCACGAGCCGGCCTTGCGCACGCCGCGCGCGGGCGTGAAGGTGCCCACGGGCGAGGTCTCGGTCATGCCCCAGCCTTCGTTGAGGTGGCAGCCGGTGAGTTCGAAGAAGCGCTGCTCCACCTCCACCGGCAGCGGCGCGCCGCCCGAGCCGCAGAACTTCAGCGAGCGCAGGTCCATTTCTTTCGCCTTGGGGTGCGCAAGGATGGCGGTGTACATGGTCGGCACGCCGGGGAACACGCTGATCTTGCTGGCCGCGAGTTCGTTCATCACCGCATCGACATCGAAGCGCGTGTGCAGCACCAGCGCCGCGCCCAGGCGCACGCCCAGCAGCATCGCGGCGCTCAGCGCGAAGATGTGGAACAGCGGCAGCACGACCAGGAAGCGTTCCTTGCCTTCGTCGAGGATGGGCGGCTCGCCGCGCGTCGATTCGTAGTACTGCGCCGAGGCCGACGTGAGGTTGGCGTGCGTGAGCATCGCGCCCTTGGGCAGGCCGGTGGTGCCGCCGGTGTACTGCAGCACGACGATCTCTTCTGCGAGGTCGCCCAGCGGGTAGGTCTGGTGCGTGCCTTCGCTTTTCAGCAGGTCGGTGAAGCGCACGTGGCGGTCGTCGGTGGGCACCGGTGCGATCTGGCCGGCGGCCTGCAGCTGGGCCTGCACCTTGTCGCCCGCCGCGCCGTAGTCACCGAGGCTGCCGACCACCAGCGTCTTCAGGCGCGAGCTGTCGAGCAGGCGCGCCATCAGCGGGTAGAGGTTCACGAGGTCGAGCGTGACGAGGATGTCGGTGCGGCTGTCCTCGATCTTGTGGGCCAGCACGCGCTCGGCGTCCAGCGGCGAGTAGTTCACCACCGTGCCGCCGGCCTTGAGCACGGCGAAGAAGGCGATCGGGTAGTGCGGCGTGTTCGGCAGGTACAGGCCGACATGCACGCCCGGCTTCACGCCCAGGTCCTGCAGGCCCTTGGCGGCGCGGTCGACCGCTGCGCCGAGTTGGGCGTAGGTGAGGACCTGGCCCATGAACTCGACCGCCGAATGGTCGGGCCAGCGCGCGACCGCTTCGTCGAGCATCTGCTGCACCGGCTTGACCGGCAGGTCGGCGTCCCAGCGCATGCCGGGCGGGTAGTTGCGCGTCCAGGGGGTGGGGTCGCCAGAGAGGGAAGGGGTCGCCATGCGTGTTGTCTCCGCTGTGTTTCGGGGCACTGTAGCGCCGGCCTTTCGCATCGTGGAGTGCGGGCTGACAAGCCGGCGACACGGGTTTTCCCGATTTCCCACACGCCGGATGCCCCTGTCGCCGGGCTGGGACAATGGCGGGCTTATGGCAAAACAACGGATCGTGGTCGGGCTGAGCGGCGGGGTGGACTCCGCGGTCACCGCGCACCTGCTCAAGCAGCAGGGGCACGAGGTGGTCGGCATCTTCATGAAGAACTGGGAAGACGACGACGACAGCGAGTACTGCTCGTCGAACATCGACTTCGTGGACGCCGCCAGCGTGGCCGACGTGCTGGGCATCGAGATCGAGCACGTCAACTTCGCCGCCGACTACAAGGACCGCGTGTTCGCCGAGTTCCTGCGCGAGTACAAGGCCGGCCGCACGCCGAACCCCGACGTGCTGTGCAACGCCGAGATCAAGTTCAAGGCCTTTCTCGACCACGCCATGCGGCTGGGCGCCGAGAAGATCGCCACCGGCCATTACGCACGCGTGCGACTGAACGAGGCCACGGGCCGGCACGAGCTGCTCAAGGGGCTCGACAACTCGAAGGACCAGAGCTACTTCCTGCACCGCCTGAACCAGGCGCAGCTGTCGAAGACGCTGTTCCCGGTCGGCGAGCTGCACAAGACCGAGGTGCGCCGCATCGCGGAAGAAATCGGCCTGCCCAACGCGAAGAAGAAGGACTCGACCGGCATCTGCTTCATCGGCGAGCGGCCGTTCCGCGACTTCCTGAACCGCTACATCTCCAAGGAGCCGGGCCCGATCAAGGACGACCGCGGCCGCAAGCTCGGCGAGCACCAGGGCCTGAGCTTCTACACGCTGGGCCAGCGCCAGGGGCTGGGCATCGGCGGCGTGAAGGAAAAGGGCGCCCAGCGCGGCGCGGGCGACCATTCGCCCTGGTTCGTCGCGCGCAAGGACGTCGAGAAGAACACGCTGTGGGTGGTGCAGGGGCACGACCATCCGTGGCTGCTGTCGTCCGAGCTGAAGGCCGACGACGCGAGCTGGGTCGCCGGCGAGGCGCCCACCGCGGGCGCCTACGGTTCGAAGGCGCGCTACCGGCAGGCCGATGCGGCCTGCGAACTGTCCGAGGGCGCCAACGGCGCCTTCAGCCTGCGCTTCGGTGCGCCGCAATGGGCGGTCACGCCGGGGCAGTCGGCCGTGCTGTACGACGGCGAGCGCTGCCTCGGGGGCGGCGTCATCGTCTGAACCTGCCCTAGCGCGGCTGCCGCACGCTGTCTTCGGTGTGGATCAGTGCGAGCGGGTGGCGCTTGCCGGCGAGGTAGTCCTCGATGCAGCGCAGCAGCAGCGGGCTGCGATGGCGCGCCACGCTGGCACGGATCTCGTCCACGCTCATCCACAGCGTGCGCACGATGCCTTCGTCGAGCGCACGACCTTCTTCGCGCGCGCCCAGTTCGCCGGTGAAGGCAAAGCGCATGTAGGTCACGTCGGGCTGCTCGGCCGAGCGCGCCATGTACACGCCGAGCAGCGCGGTCGGCGTGAAGGCGTGGGCCGTTTCCTCGAGCGTCTCGCGAATGCAGCCGTCCTCGGGCGACTCGCCGGGGTCGAGGTGGCCGGCCGGGTTGTTGAGCTTCAGGCCGTCGTCGGTCTGCTCTTCGACGAGCAGGAAGCGGCCGTCTTGCTCGATCACCGCGGCCACGGTGACATTGGGTTTCCAGCGTGTGGGCATCGTGGGCGCGAGTCTATCGGCATCTCGGCTATCGCACGACATAGCCGCTGAAGCGCCAGATGCGGTCGGCGTCGAGCCGGAAGCTCACCCGTTCGCGCAGCGTGCGCTCGGGCGTGTTGCCGAAGCGGGTCTCGTACTCGACGCTGACGTACTGGCCGGCCGCATCGGCGTCCGGGTCGGTCACGACCTGCCGGTGCACGGCCACCCAGGTGCGCTGCTGCGGCCCGCCGAGCGGGGCGCGGCTTCTGGCCACCTTGCTGGCGAAGTCGGTGCGGGTGATGCGCTTGCGGGTGGCGGGCGTGGCGCCGTCCCACAGCTCGCCGGCCTCGTTCCGGTCGATCATCTGGATCGCCTGCAGGCCGCCGCGCACCATGTCGCTGGCCTCGACGTCTTCAGCGAGGGCGGGGAACAGGCCGCTGCACAGCAGGAGCAGTGCGGCCAGGAGGAGCCGGGGCATGGGGAAGGGCACTTGTTCGGACGGAACAAGTTGGAGGCCGACGGGGAGGAGGGGTTCCCCGCCTGGCCTGCCGGGGCGTGCGCTCAGCGCGCGTTGGAAGCTGCAGCGGCGGGCCGCGTGTCGACCTCGATGGTTTCCAGTCGGTAGCCCAGACCGTACACGGCCAGCAGCAGGAAGCCGTTCGACGGGCGCAGCTCGAGCTTGGTGCGCAGGCGTGACACGTGGGTGTCGAGCGAGCGCGACAGCGCCTCGACCCCCAGCCCCCAGACCGCCTCGTGCAGGTGCTCGCGCGAGAGCAGGCGCCCCAGGTTCTGGAACAGGAAGAGCGCGAGTTCGTATTCGCGGTTCTTCAGCTCGACCAGCTCGCCGTGGACCCGGATGGTGCGCGAGGGCGGAAAGAAGTGGTACGGTCCGAACACCATTTCGGGCTCGTTGCGCGAGGGGTAGGCGCGGCGCAGCAGCGCGTTGATGCGGGCTTCGAACTCGATCGGGCGCAGCGGCTTGGCCATGAAGTCGTCGGCGCCGACATTGAGGCCTTCGACCATGTCGCTGTCGTCGTGGCGCTCGGTCACGAACAGGATCGGCATGCGGCTCTTGTAGTCCTGCCGGATCGTCTTGACGACGTCCGGGCCGTTCATGTCCGGCAGGCGCCAGTCGAGGACCAGCAGGTCGAAGGTTTCGCGGCGCATGGCGTGCAGCAGCGCCTTGCCGGCGGCGTACGTGTGGCACTCGTGACCGAGGCTCGCCATGGATTGGTTGATCAACCGGAGTTGGTCCGGCTCGGTGTCGAGTACTGCAATGCGCATTCCATTCCCTTGTTCCGCCCTGTGTGGACCTCTATGTGTCCGCAATATGAATCGAAGTGTATCTATTTGCGTCTGAAATCATTGCTGTGAATTACTATTAATTCACGCAAATTGATTTTATGTATGTGGTTCAATTGCTAATTGAATCCAATTGGTGTTAGTTGATTGCAATCTAGAACCAGAGCGAGCGAAGGCGCCACAAGCGCTTCTGCGGCGGTCACCCGTGTTTCCCCCGGGGTCGTACCGGCCGCCAATTTGCTATCAATTAAATAGCTACATATGCAGTGCCTGCGAGCGTTGAGCAGCAAAAAGAACGCGGCATTCTGGCGACAGGTGCGCTTGTAATCTTGCTGTAAGCTCTGCCCGCAATCCGTGCTGCCCCTTCCCCCTGAGGAGAACTCTATGTTGATAGGCGTGCCTGCCGAGACAGCGGCTGGCGAAACCCGAGTGGCCGTTACACCCGAAACGGTGAAGAAACTGGTGGCCTCCGGGCACACCGTGCGCGTGCAGGCAGGTGCCGGCATTGCAGCCAGCGTCACCGACGCCGGCTACCAGGCGGCAGGGGCCGAGATCACCGATGCGGCCGGGGCGTTGTCCGCCGACATGGTGCTCAAGGTGCGCACGCCCAGCGACGCCGAGGCGGCGCAGCTGAAGGCCGGCGCGGTCGTCATCGGCATGCTCAATCCTTTCGACGCGGCCGGCCTGCAGCGCCTGGCCGCCGCGGGCGTCACGGGCTTCGCGCTCGAAGCCGCGCCGCGCACCACGCGCGCCCAGAGCATGGACGTGCTCAGCTCGCAGGCCAACATCGCCGGCTACAAGGCCGTGATGATCGCGGCCGACAAGTACCAGCGCTTCTTCCCCATGTTGATGACCGCCGCCGGCACCGTGAAGGCCGCGCGCGTCGTCATCCTGGGCGTCGGCGTGGCCGGCCTGCAGGCCATTGCCACGGCCAAGCGCCTGGGCGCCGTCATCGAGGCCTCGGACGTGCGTCCGAGCGTCAAGGAACAGATCGAGTCGCTGGGCGGCAAGTTCATCGACGTGCCTTACGAGACGCAGGAAGAGAAAGACGCGGCCGAAGGCGTCGGCGGCTACGCCCGCCCGATGCCCGCCAGCTGGCTCACGCGCCAGCAGGCCGAGGTCGCCAAGCGCGTCGCGCTGGCCGACGTGGTCATCAGCACCGCGCTCATCCCGGGTCGCGCCGCGCCCACCCTCGTCACCGAGGACATGGTCAAGTCGATGAAGCCGGGCTCGGTGATCGTCGACATCGCGGCCGGCAAGGGCGCCGACGGCATCGGCGGCAACTGCCCGCTGTCGGAGGCCGACAAGACCGTGGTCAAGCACGGCGTGACCATCGTCGGCGAAACCAACCTCGCGGCGCTGGTGGCGGCCGACGCGTCGGCGCTGTATGCGCGCAACGTGCTCGACTTCCTCAAGCTCGTCGTCACGAAGGAAGGCGCGCTCAAGATCGACCTCGAGGACGACATCGTCGCCGCCTGCCGGGTCACGCAAGACGGCCAGGTCACGCGCAAGTAAGAGCAGGCTGCCTTCCATGAACCGCACCATGCTCCGCGCGAAGCTGCATCGCGCCACCGTGACCGAAGCCGACCTGCACTACGAAGGCTCGTGCGGCATCGACGAAGACCTGCTCGACGCGGCCGACATGCGCGAGTACGAAAAGATCGAGCTGTACAACGTCAACAACGGCGAGCGCTTCTCGACCTACATCATCAAGGCGGCGCGCGGTTCGGGCGCCATCTCGCTCAACGGCGCGGCGGCGCGCAAGGCGCATGTGGGCGACCTGCTCATCATCTGCACCTACGCCCCCATGACCGAGGCCGAAGCCGCCGACTACAAGCCCAAGGTGGTGCTGCTTGGCGATGCCAACCGCATCAACGAAGTCAAGAAGCTCTGACAGAGCCCGGGACCAAGAGACAGAGACCGAACGAGGAGAACACAACACCATGGAAATCGTTTCGCACACCGTCATCAACCTGACCATCTTCGTGCTGGCCATCTACGTCGGCTACCACGTGGTCTGGACCGTCACGCCCGCGCTGCACACGCCGCTCATGGCCGTGACCAACGCCATCTCGGCCATCGTGATCGTGGGCGCCATGCTGGCCGCCGCGCTCACCACCACGCCGCTGGGCAAGACCATGGGCGTGCTCGCCGTGGCGCTGGCCGCGGTGAACGTCTTCGGCGGCTTCCTGGTCACGCGCCGGATGCTCGAGATGTTCAAGAAGAAAGACAAGAAGGCCGCCCCCAAGGCCGCTGAGGGAGCCGCCAAGTGAGCATGAACCTCGTCACGCTGCTGTACCTCGTTGCCAGCGTCTGCTTCATCCAGGCCCTGAAGGGCCTGTCCCATCCCACCACCTCGATCCGCGGCAACATCTTCGGCATGACCGGCATGGCGATCGCCGTGCTGACCACCATCGCGCTGGTCCACGGACAGGCGCGCGCCCTCAACGTCGACTTCACCACCGGCATCGCCTGGGTGCTGGCCGCCGTCGTGGTCGGTGGCGGCCTGGGCGCCTTCATGGCCAACAAGGTCGAGATGACCAAGATGCCCGAGCTGGTCGCCTTCATGCACAGCATGATCGGCCTGGCCGCGGTGTTCATCGGCGTGGCCGCGGTGGCCGAGCCCTGGGCCTTCGGCATCACGGCCGCGCCCGTGGCGGCTGTCGTCGGTGCGCGCACGCCCGACGGCGCGGTCCTCTTCGAGGGCTTCGTGCGCCATGCCATTCCTTATGGCAACCGGCTCGAGCTGTTCCTGGGTGCGGCCATCGGCGCCATCACCTTCAGCGGCTCGGTCATCGCCTTCGGCAAGCTCTCGGGCAAGTACAAGTTCCGCCTGTTCCAGGGCGCGCCGGTGCAGTTCTCGGGCCAGCACATGCTGAACCTGGTGCTGGGCCTGGCGACCATCGCCCTGGGCCTGGTGTTCGTGGCCACCGAAAGCTGGCCGGCGTTCTTCGCGATGCTGGCGCTGGCCTTCGTGATGGGCGTGCTCATCATCATCCCGATCGGCGGCGCCGACATGCCGGTGGTGGTGTCGATGCTCAACAGCTACTCGGGCTGGGCGGCGGCCGGCATCGGCTTCAGCCTGAACAACGCGATGCTGATCGTGGCCGGTTCGCTGGTGGGCTCTTCGGGCGCGATCCTGAGCTACATCATGTGCAAGGCCATGAACCGCTCGTTCTTCAACGTGATCCTGGGCGGCTTCGGCGGTGAGGCAACCACCGCCACCGACGGCGCCAAGGAACAGCGCCCCGTGAAGAGCGGCAGCGCGGACGACGCGGCCTACATGCTGTCCAACGCCGAGACGGTGATCATCGTTCCGGGCTACGGCCTGGCCGTGGCGCGCGCCCAGCACGCCGTGAACGAACTGGCCGAGAAGCTCACGCACAAGGGCGTCAAGGTGAAGTACGCCATTCACCCCGTGGCCGGTCGCATGCCGGGCCACATGAACGTGCTGCTGGCCGAGGCCGAGGTGCCGTACGACCAGGTGTTCGAGATGGAGGACATCAACGGCGAGTTCGCGCAGGCCGACGTGGCGATCATCCTGGGCGCCAACGACGTGGTGAACCCGGCCGCGCTCACCAAGGGCACGCCGATCTACGGCATGCCGATCCTGGAAGCCTACAAGGCCAAGACCGTCATCGTGAACAAGCGCTCTATGGCCGCCGGCTACGCGGGCCTGGACAACGAGCTCTTCTACATGGACAAGACCATGATGGTCTTTGGCGATGCGAAAAAAGTAGTGGAAGATATGGGCAAGGCCATCGAATAGGCCGAAGGTCCGTGCCCGCGATGCGGGCCTGATCGTCGCGGCGCCTCACGTGCGCCGTTTTCGTTTTTAAAAACTCATCCGACTCCGAGGAGACACATCCATGACCGAACGCCCCTGGCTCAGCAGCTACCCGCAAGGCGTGCCCGCCGACATCGACGCGTCGCACTACCCGTCGCTGGTGGCGCTCATGGAGGAGAGCTTCACCAAGTACGCCGACCGCACGGCCTACAGCTTCATGGGCAAGGACGTGAGCTACGGCGAGACCGACAAGCTCAGCAAGGCCTTCGCGGCCTATCTGCAGGGCCTGGGCCTCGTGAAGGGCGACCGCGTCGCCGCGATGATGCCCAACTGCCCGCAGTACCCGATCGCGGTGGCCGCCATCCTGCGCGCCGGCCTGATCCTGGTGAACGTGAACCCGCTGTACACGCCGCGCGAACTCGAGCACCAGCTCAAGGACTCGGGCGCCAAGGCGATCGTCATCATGGAGAACTTCGGCACCACGCTGCAGCAGTGCATCGCGAGCACGCCGATCAAGCACATCGTGCTGGCCTCCATGGGCGACCGGCTCGGCTTCCTGAAGGGCGCGCTGGTCAACTACGTGGTGCGCAACGTCAAGAAGCTGGTGCCGCACTTCAGCCTGCCGGGCGCGGTGCGCTTCAACGATGCGCTCGACAAGGGCGCGGGCGGTTCGCTCAAGCCCGTGGCCACCGGCCCCGACGACGTGGCCGTGCTGCAGTACACCGGCGGCACCACCGGCGTGTCCAAGGGCGCGGTGCTGCTGCATCGCAACGTGATCGCCAACGTGCTGCAGTCCGAAGCCTGGAACGAGCCCGTCATGGCCAAGGTGCCGGCCAACGAGCAGCCCACCAGCGTGTGCGCGCTGCCGCTGTATCACATCTTCGCGTTCACGGTCGGCATGATGCTGAGCATGCGCACGGGCGGCAAGCTGATCCTGATCCCGAACCCGCGCGACATTCCCGGCGTGCTCAAGGAACTGTCCAAGCACACCATCCACAGCTTCCCGGCCGTCAACACGCTGTTCAACGGGCTGGCGAACCACCCCGACTTCAACACCGTCAACTGGAAGAACTTGAAGGTCTCGGTCGGCGGCGGCATGGCGGTGCAGGCCGCGGTGGCCAAGCTCTGGCTCGAGAAAACCGGCTGCCCCATCTGCGAAGGCTACGGCCTCTCGGAAACCTCGCCCTCGACCACCTGCAACCCGACCAACAGCACGGCCTACACCGGCACCATCGGCCTGCCGCTGCCGAGCACCTGGCTCAAGCTGCTCGACGACGACGGCAACGAAGTGCCCACCGGCGAGCGCGGCGAGATCGCCATCAAGGGCCCGCAGGTCATGGCCGGCTACTGGCAGCGCCCCGACGAGACCGCCAAGGTCATGACGCCCGACGGCTACTTCAAGAGCGGCGACATCGGCGTGGTCGACGAGCGCGGCTACTTCAAGGTGGTCGACCGCAAGAAGGACATGATCCTGGTGTCGGGCTTCAACGTGTACCCGAACGAGATCGAGGACGTGGTGGCGATGCTGCCCGGCGTGCTCGAATGCGCCGCGGTGGGCGTGCCCGACGACAAGACCGGCGAGGCCGTGAAGCTCGTCATCGTCAAGAAGGACGAGTCGCTCACCGAAGCGCAGGTGCGCGAGTACTGCCGCGCCAACCTCACGGGCTACAAGCAGCCGCGCGTGATCGAGTTCCGCACCGACATGCCCAAGACCCCGGTGGGCAAGATCCTGCGGCGCGAACTGCGGGATAGCAAGAAGTAGTAAGGGTTCCGCCCGGGTGGGGCCGGGGCATCGATCTTGCATATTCGCGGGTCGATGCTCAGATTCATTTACGTTCGTCTAGGCTTGCTCGTGCCGACCTTCATCGGCATGACGCTGCTGGCCTTCTTTCTCATCCGGCTGGTGCCGGGTGACCCCATCGAGACGATGGCCGGCGAGCGCGGGATCGACCCCGCGCGCCACGCCGAACTGCGCACCGCCATGGGCCTGGACAAGCCCCTGCTCGTGCAATACGGCATCTACATCGGCCGCGTGCTGCAGGGTGACCTGGGCAAGTCGCTCATCACGCAGGACACGGTGATGAGCGAATTCCTCGCGCTCTTTCCGGCCACCGTCGAACTCGGCGTGTGCGCGATTCTCTTCGCGCTGCTGCTCGGGCTGCCGGCCGGCATCCTCGCGGCGGTGCGGCGCAACTCCATCTTCGACCACGGCGTGATGGCCACGTCGCTCACCGGCTACTCGATGCCGATCTTCTGGTGGGGCCTGCTGCTGATCCTGTTCTTCTCGGTGCAGCTGGGATGGACGCCGGTGTCGGGTCGCATCTCGGTGCAGTACTTCGTCGAGCCGCAGACCGGCTTCCTGCTGATCGATGCGCTGCGCGCCGGCGAAACCGAGGCCTTCTGGTCGGCGCTGCACCACCTCATTCTTCCGGCCATCGTGCTGGGCACCGTGCCGCTGGCCGTCATCGCGCGCATGACGCGCTCGGCCATGCTCGAGGTGCTGGGCGAGGACTACATCCGCACCGCGCGCGCCAAGGGCCTGTCGCGCTTTCGCGTGGTGGGCTTGCATGCGCTGCGCAATGCGCTGATCCCGGTCGTCACGGTGATCGGCCTGCAGATCGGCGTGCTCTTCACCGGTGCGATCCTCACCGAGACCATCTTCTCCTGGCCCGGTGTCGGCAAGTGGCTCATCGAGGCCATCGGCCGGCGCGACTACCCGGTGCTGCAGGGCGGCATGTTGCTGCTGGGCGGCATCGTGATGCTGCTCAACCTGCTGGTGGACATCGCCTACGGCGTCATCAACCCGCGGATCAGGCACTGAGTCGATGACGAGCAACACCCACGCCGTTCCCCCCGGCTCGCAGGCCTCGGCGCCTCCCGGTCCCTGGCGCGAGTTCTGGACCGCCTTCTCGGCGAACCGGGGCGCGGTCATCGGTCTCGTCACCATCGTGGTGCTGCTGCTGGTGGCGATGTTCGCGCCGTGGATCGCGCCGCATGCACCGAACGAAACCAACGCCGCCGCGTTCCTCAAGCCGCCGGCCTGGCAGGACGGCGGCTCGTGGACCTACCTGCTGGGAACGGACGCCATCGGGCGCGACATCCTGTCGAGGCTCATGCACGGCGCGCGGCTGTCGCTGTCGATCGGCGTCGCGGTGGTGGCGCTGTCGGTGGTGGTGGGCGTGGTGCTCGGGCTCGTCGCCGGCTTCTTTCGCGGCGCGCTGGAGATCGCGATCATGCGGATGATGGACATCATCCTCACGATGCCCAGCCTGCTGATGGCCATCGTGATCGTCGCGATCCTCGGGCCGGGGCTCGTCAACGCCATGCTCGCGGTGGCCATCGTGGTGCTGCCGCACTACGTGCGCATCACGCGCGCCACGGTCATCGCCGAGGTCTCGCGCGACTACGTGACCGCGGCGCGCGTGAGCGGCGCCAGCACGCTGCGCCTGATGTTCCGCGAGGTGCTGCCCAACTGTTCGGCGCCGCTGATCGTGCAGGCCTCGCTGGGCGTCTCGACCGCCATCCTCGACGCGGCGGCGCTCGGCTTCATCGGCCTGGGCGCACAGCCGCCGTCGCCCGAGTGGGGAACGATGCTGGCCGATGCGCGCGAGTTCGTGCTGCGCGCGTGGTGGGTCGTGACCTTCCCGGGCCTCGCCATTCTTGCGGCCGTGCTGGCCTTCAATCTGCTGGGCGACGGGCTGCGCGATGCGCTCGACCCGAAGCTCAAGCGCTGACGCAAAGGAGAGAACAGATGCCTTTGCTTGAAATCAAAGATCTGCACGTCGAGTTCCCCACGCAAGGCGGCGTGCTGCACGCCGTCGACGGCGTGAGCCTCACGCTCGAAGAGGGCGAGGTGCTCGGCATCGTCGGCGAATCGGGCTCGGGCAAGAGCGTCACGATGATGGCGCTCATGGGTCTCGTCGGCTTTCCGGGCCGCGTGCGCGCGGACCACATGCGCTTTGCGGGCAAGGACTTGCTCGGCATCTCCGACAAGGCGCGCCGCACGCTGGTCGGCAAGGAGGTCGCGATGATCTTCCAGGAGCCGACCACCAGCCTCAACCCCTGCTTCACCATCGGTTTCCAGCTGATGGAAACGCTGCGCCTGCACCTGAGGCTCGACAAGCGCGAAGCGAAGAAGCGCGCGACCGAACTGCTCGAGCAGGTCGGCATTCCCGCTGCATCGTCGCGCCTGGGCAGCTACCCGCACCAGCTCTCGGGCGGCATGAACCAGCGCGTGATGATCGCCATGGCCATCGCCTGCAACCCGCGCCTGTTGATCGCCGACGAGCCGACCACCGCGCTCGACGTGACCATCCAGGCGCAGATCCTCGACCTGCTGCGCGACCTGCAGAAGGAGCGCGGCATGGCGCTCGTGCTCATCACGCACAACATGGGCGTGGTCAGCGAGATGGCGCAGCGCATCGCCGTGATGTACGCGGGGCAGGTGATGGAGCACCAGCGCGTCGACCGCCTCTTCGCATCGCCGCAGCATCCCTACACCGAGGCGCTGCTCGCGGCGCTGCCCGAGCGCGCCGCGCCCGAAGGCCGGCTCGCCACCATCAGCGGCGTGGTGCCCGGCGTGCACGACCGGCCCGCGGGCTGCCTGTTCGCGCCGCGCTGCGGCTACGTGACCGAGCGCGCCTGCCAGGTGCGACCTGCGCTGCGTGCGTGGCAGGGCGCCGAGGTGCGCTGCCACTTTCCGCTCGGCGAGCCGGGGCGCGCCGAAGCCATCGCGCAGGACCCGCCGCGCGCCGCCGTCGCGGAGGTGCTGCCATGAGCGACGCATCGCCCCCGGAGATCGTCGCCGAGGCGCGCAACCTGCAGCGCACCTACGCCGTGCGGCGCGGGCTGTTCCGCGCACCGGCGCAGTTGCGCGCCGTGGGCGACATCTCGTTCCGCCTCGAACGCGGGCGCACGCTCGCTGTGGTGGGCGAGTCGGGCTGCGGCAAGTCGACGCTCGCGCGCATGGTCGCGCTGATCGAGAAACCCACCGCCGGGCAGCTGACGCTGATCGGTGCCGATGCCGTGAGCCCGCCGCATGAACGCAAGCGCGAGCTGCGCCAGGCGGTGCAGCTGGTGTTCCAGAACCCGTACGGCTCGCTCAACCCGCGCAAGAAGATCTCGGCGGTGCTCGAAGACCCGTTGGCCATCAACACCACGCTGAGCAAGCCGGAGCGTGCCGAAAAAGCACGCGAGATGCTGGCCCGCGTCGGCCTGCGCCCCGAGTACGCCAACCGCTACCCGCACATGTTCTCGGGCGGCCAGCGCCAGCGCATCGCCATCGCGCGCGCGCTCATGCTGTCGCCGCGCCTGCTGGTGGCCGACGAGCCGGTGTCGGCGCTCGACGTGTCGATCCAGGCGCAGGTGCTGAACCTGCTGGCCGACCTGCAGGCCGAGTTGGGCCTGGCCTACCTCTTCATCTCGCACGACCTGGGCGTGGTGCGCCACATCGCGCACGACGTGCTCGTGATGTACCTGGGCCACGCGGTGGAGCAGGGCCCCAAGTCGCGCATCTTCGCGCGGCCGCTGCATCCCTACACGCAGGCGCTGCTGGCCTCGACGCCGGGCCTGAGCAGCCAGCGCATCGTGCTCAAGGGCGAGCTGCCGTCGCCGCTGGACCCGCCTTCGGGCTGCGTCTTCAGCACGCGCTGCCCGCACGTGCAGCCGCGCTGCCGCGAGGAGCGCCCCGCGCTGCGCGCGCTCGACGAACGGCTGGTGGCCTGCCACTACGCCGAGCAGTTTCTCGATGGCGCGCCGGCCGTGCGCGCCGATGGTCCCGTGCTCGCCGCGTCCTGAGACGCGGCGAATTTTTCAACCCTGTCTCGAGGAGTCCCCATGAAGACCCAGTCCTCCGTTTCGCGTCGCTCACAAAAGCTGGCGCTCCTGGCACCGGCAGCGCTCACGGCCCTTACCCTGGCCTGCGGCGCCGTGTCAGCCAAGACGTTGGTGTACTGCTCCGAAGGAAGCCCGGAAAACTTCTACCCGGGCATGAACACCACCGGCACGTCGTTCGACGTGACCACGCAGGTCTACAACACCATCGTCGAGTTCGAGCGCGGCGGCACCAAGGTCATGCCGGGCCTCGCTGAAAAATGGGACATCTCGGCCGACGGCACCGTGTACACCTTCCACCTGCGCAAGGGCGTGAAGTGGCACACCACGAGCAAGAGCTTCAAGCCCACGCGCGACTTCAACGCCGACGACTTCATCTTCATGCTCGAGCGCCAGTGGAAGGAGAGCGACCCCTTCTTCAAGGTCACGAGCCAGAACCACTCCTACTTCAACGACATGGGCATGCCCAAGCTGCTGAAGTCGGTGGACCGCATCGACGACCACACGGTGAAGATCACGCTCAACCAGGCCGAGGCGCCGTTCCTGGCCAACCTGGCGATGCAGTACGCGGGCATCCAGTCGAAGGAATACGCCATCGCGATGCTGAAGGCCGGCACGCCCGAGAAGGTCGACCAGGACCCGGTCGGCACCGGCCCGTTCTACCTCGTGCAGTACCAGAAGGACGCGATCATCCGCTTCAAGGCCTTCCCGCAGTACTGGGGCGGCAAGGCCAAGATCGACGACCTCGTGTTCGCAATCACGCCCGACGCGTCGGTGCGCTGGGCCAAGCTTCAGAAGGGCGAGTGCCACGTCATGCCGTACCCGAACCCGGCCGACCTCGACGCGATCCGCAAGGACCCGAACGTGCAGGTGCTGGAGCAACCCGGCCTGAACGTCGGCTACCTCTCGTACAACACGACCAAGAAGCCCTTCGACGACGTGCGCGTGCGCAAGGCCATCAACATGGCGATCAACAAGAAGGCCATCATCGACGGCGTGTACCTCACGACCGGCGTGGCCGCGAAGAACCCGATTCCGCCGACGCTGTGGTCCTACAACGATGCCGTGAAGGACGACCCGTACGACCCCGAAGCCGCCAAGAAGCTGCTGGCGCAGGCCGGCTTCCCCGACGGCTTCAGCACCGACCTGTGGGCCATGCCGGTGCAGCGCCCGTACAACCCGAACGCCAAGCGCATCGCCGAGCTGATGCAGGCTGACCTGGCCAAGATCAACGTCAAGGCCGAGATCAAGAGCTTCGAGTGGGGCGAGTACCGCAAGCGCCTGCAGGCCGGCGAGCACCAGATGGGCATGCTGGGCTGGACCGGCGACAACGGCGATCCGGACAACTTCATGTACACGCTGCTGGGCTGCGCCTCGGCCAAGTCGGCCAGCGGCAGCAACATCTCGAAGTTCTGCTACCAGCCCTACGAAGACCTCGTGGTGAAGGCCAAGAGCGCGACCAAGCAGTCGGAGCGCGACGCGCTCTACAAGAAGGCGCAGGTCATCTTCAAGGAGCAGGCGCCGTGGTTCACCATCGCGCACGCGGTGCAGCTGAAGCCGGTGCGCAAGGAGGTCGTCGACTTCAAGCTCAGTCCTTTCGGCCGCCATACGTTCTACGGCGTGGATATCAAGTAAACCCCCAGGCTTCGCGCACTTCGTGTCGCTACGCCAACCCCCTTGCAGGGGGCAACACCTGCGGCCCGGCAAAGCCGGTTCCGCGGTGTTCCTGGAATAGAGAAAGTCTTGTTTTGAGTTCTGTTGTGTTGTCCACGCCCATCGCCATCGTCGCGGCCATGCACGAGGAGCTGAGTGCGCTCCTCGCGCGCATGCCCGACGAGCAGCGCGTGCGCGTGGCCGGCCGCGACTTCTGGGTCGGCCACCTGCAGGGCCAGCCCGTGGTCGCGGTGCT
Organism: Variovorax sp. GW458-11-26-14-LB1; assembly: GCF_059423965.1. Taxonomy (NCBI): domain Bacteria; kingdom Pseudomonadati; phylum Pseudomonadota; class Betaproteobacteria; order Burkholderiales; family Comamonadaceae; genus Variovorax; species Variovorax sp. GW458-11-26-14-LB1. The sequence continues at coordinate 19,064 of NZ_JBWKYW010000050.1, read as the reverse complement.
GTCGCGCATCGGCAAGGTCGCGGCGGCGGTCACGGCCACGGTGCTGCTCGAGCGCTTCGGCGTGCGGGCGATCGTGTTCACGGGCGTGGCGGGCGGGCTGGCGCCGGGTGTGAACGTCGGCGACGTGGTCGTGGCGACCGAGCTGCTGCAGCACGACATGGACGCCTCGCCGATCTTTCCGAAGTACGAGGTGCCGCTGATGGGGCGTTCGCGCTTCGCGGCCGATGCGGCCATCGGCGATGCGCTGGCGGCGGTGGCCGAAAGCACGCTGCGCGATCCGGTGAGCCTGGTGGGGCAGAAGGCGGTCGATGAGTTCCATCTGCGTTCACCGAAGGTGCATCGAGGCCTGCTGATCAGCGGCGACCGTTTCGTGTCGACCACCGCGGAGTGCGGGGCCCTGCAGCGCTCGCTGCCCGACGCGCTCGCGGTCGAGATGGAGGGCGCGGCGATGGCGCAGGCCTGCCACGACTACGGCGTGCCCTTCGCGGCGCTGCGGACCATCTCGGACCGCGCCGACGATGCCGTGCACGGCGACTTCACGCGCTTCGTGGCCGAGGTGGCGAGCCGCTACAGCCTGGCACTGATTGACGCATGGCTGGCTATTCGGCCCACCGTCGACTGAGCGGCGAGGCGAGCGCAGATCGCGATCCGGCAACAAGGGGCGCGTCGAATTTCGGCACGTCGATACCGTGATCGAGCGAGAAAGTATGGTTTGCGACCGTCTCGATGAAACCTAGAATCGTGCGAACAAAAATAGGGGATCGATATGCGAAGAGTACTAGGAGCGCTGCCCGCCGTTATGTTCTGCAGCCTGTTGCTGGTGGGGTGCGGGGGGGGCGGCGGAGGTGGAGGTGGAGGTTTCTCATTCAACCCTGGCGGGAATGCCTCCGAAACCAAGGATTTCGCGATTGGGGGCCGAGTCACCGGCATTTCCCCTGGTGGGCAAATCGTGTTGAAGAACAACGGAGGAGATTCGTTGACCCTGTCCGCCGATGGGCAGTTCAGCTTCACGCAGCGCATACGCGAGGGCGCGAACTACACCGTCTCGGTGTCCTCCGTGCCGTCGACCCAAGCATGCACGGTCGTTTTTGCCAGCGGCGTTGCCACGGCGGACGTCAAGAGCGTGAAGATTGTTTGCGGGCCGGCGCAAGAAGCGATGTTTCATTCGGCAGCTGCGATGCTCACGCCGCGCAGGGGGCATGAGTTGATCGCACTGCCCGATGGGACAGTGCTCGCCTTGGGTGGAGGCAACCTGAGCGCCTCTGTCACTTCCGTCGAACGATACGATCCGGTGTCCGGTTTCTGGACTCCGGCGGGGACGCTGCCGTTTCAGCAACTGGGAGCCGCAGTCTTGGTGCCCAGCGGCAAAGTTTTGGTTGTCGGGGCAGGGGCCGGGGCAGGATCGCACCTCTATGACCCGGCCACGCAGACCTTCACGCCCAGCGGGTCCTTGGTGGCTTTGACGACCGTGCGACATCTCGTCGTGTTGCTCGACGGCCGGGTACTTGCCTCCGACGGAAATCGTGTCGAGCTATATCGGCCCGAGATAGGACAGTGGAAGGCGGTGAGTGCCGTGGCCTCGGCGAACCACTCCGACGGTGCCTCGTTCGTGTTGATGGCCAATGGGAAGATCTTGGTTTCGGGTGGTTTCGACAGTGGAGCCTCGATTGCCAGTACCGAGGTGTTTGATCCCTCTGCCGAAAAGTGGACGACGGTTGGATCGCTGGCAACTTCTCGTCAGGGTCATCGCAGCGTGCTGCTTCCGACAGGGAAGGTCCTTGTCGTTGCTGGGGGGACGGGATCGGTTGCGCATGCGTGTGCTTGTGGCATGCATCCCGCTGCGCAGGCTGAGTTGTTTGACCCAGCCACCAACGCATGGTCGTCCGCCGGTACATTGGATATGCCCCGCTTTGGGTCGTCGGTGACCCTGATGCCGACAGGCAAGGTACTCGTTGTTGGCGGCAGCATCGACGGTGGCATCGATTTTCCCCCAGGGAGCCCTCCTCGCCCATTGATCCCATCTCCGCTGAAAAGCGCCGAAGTTTACGATCCGCTGACGAACATATGGCAGTCGTGGGGGCCGTTACTGTCCGCGCGTTCCGCACATGCGGCTTCGCTCATGTCGAATGGGAAGCTGCTGGTATCCGGTGGCCAAGCGGCCGTACCTGATGATCCGACAAGTCCGAATCCTTTGAACTGGCACGACGAACTGGTGCCAACCAGCGAAATCGGCTGGTAACCGCGGCAGGGTCATGGCGAAGGCCGTGGCCCTCACCGCGAACTACTTGAGCCAGCCGCGCCGGCGGAAGTACCACATCGGCACCAGCGCGCTCGCGGCCATCAGCGCGATGGCGTAGGGGTAGCCCATGGCCCAGTCGAGCTCGGGCATGAACTTGAAGTTCATGCCGTAGATGCTCGCGATCAGCGTGGGCGGCAGCAGCGCGACGCTGGCCACCGAGAAGATCTTGATGGTCTTGTTCTGGTTGATGTTGATGAAACCGACGGTCGCATCCATCAGGAAGTTGATCTTGTCGAAGAGGAAGGCCGTGTGGTTGTCCAGTGATTCGATGTCGCGCAGGATCTGCCGCGCCTCTTCGAACTGCTCGGCGTTGAGCATCTTGCTGCGCATCATGAAGCTCACGGCGCGGCGCGTGTCCATCACGTTGCGGCGGATGCGGCCGTTCAAGTCTTCCTGCCGTGCGATGGCGCCGAGCACCTCGCCGGCCAGCTCGTCGCTGACGTTGCCCGACAGCACTTTCTTGCCCGCCACTTCGAGCTCGTCGTAGATGTTCTCCAGCGTGTCGGCCGAGTACTCGGCGTCGGCGTCGAAGAGCTTGAGCATCACTTCCTTGGCGTCTTCGATCAGCCCCGGCGCGCGGCGTGCGCGCATGCGCAGCAGGCGGAACACGGGCACGTCTTCGTCGTGGATCGAGAACAGCACGCCGCGGCTGCGCAGGTCGGTGTTGTGCTGGTTGAGGATGAAGGCGACGCGCACCGTGCGCGGGTCTTCGTCGTCGTCGATCAGAAAGTCGGAGCGGATGTGCAGTTCGCCGTTGTCTTCCTCGTAGAAGCGGGCCGATTCCTCGATGTCCTCGTCCATCGCGTCTTCGGGAATCGAGAGGCCGTAGTACTGCTTGATCCAGCGCTTTTCCTCGAGCGTGGGCGACTCGAGGTCGACCCAGATCGGCTGGAACTTGGAGAGCTCTTCGAGCGACTCGATCTCTTCCTGGACGAGGCGGCCGTTGGCGAGCGTAAAGATGTTGAGCATGGGCTCACTCCCGGGGGTGACTGAACGATGGGCGAGGGAGGGGCGCTTTCAATTCCCGCAGACCCGGCGTCAGTACATCACGCGCGGCGTCGGATGGGAGTTGAAAGCTGCCGAGACGGGGCGGTTTCCATGGGGAGTCTCCGGTTGCAGCGAGGCGCGATTATGTCACCGGCCACAGGGCGACAAGGCACTCGAACTGGACGGACATACAGTAAAGTCGTGCCCATGCAGACCCCTGCGTCCCCCGTTCTTTCCACCCCCCCGAAGACGCAAGCCGAGCGCCTGGCCGCGGCGCTCGCCGCGCTCGCCGCGCTCAACGACGACCAGCGCGCGGCGGTCGAGCACGGCGTGGGCGCGGCGGTCGGCGCCGACCACCGGCCGCTGCTCGTGATCGCCGGCGCCGGCTCGGGCAAGACCAGCACGCTGGCGCACCGCGTGGCGCACCTGATCGCGGACGGGGTCGATCCGCAGCGCCTGCTGCTGCTCACCTTCTCGCGCCGCGCCGCGCAGGAAATGGAGCGCCGCGCGGGCCAGGTGCTGGCGCGCGTGCTGGGGCTGAAGTCGGAGCGCCCGCCGGCGCTGCCGTGGGCCGGCACCTTCCACGGCATCGGCGCGCGGCTGCTGCGCGAATACGCCGCGCAGATCGGGCTGGACGAGAACTTCACCATCCACGACCGCGGCGACGCCGAAGACCTCATGGGGCTGGTGCGGCATGAGCTGGGCCTGTCGTCCACGGTCAACCGCTTCCCGCGCAAGGGCACCTGCCTGTCGATCTACTCGCGCTGCGTGAACACGCGCGCGCCGCTGGCCGCCGTGCTGAAGGACAGCTTTCCCTGGTGCGCCGAGTGGGAGGCGCAGCTCAAGACGCTCTTCGGCGCCTACGTCGAGGCCAAGCAGCAGCAGAACGTGCTCGACTACGACGACTTGCTGCTCTACTGGGCCGAGATGGTCGCCGAGCCCGCGCTGGCCGCGCACGTCGGCGCGCGCTTCGACCACGTGCTGGTCGACGAGTACCAGGACACCAACCTGCTGCAGGCCGAGATCCTGCGCGCGATGAAGCCCGACGGGCGCGGCGTGACGGTGGTGGGCGACGACGCGCAGTCGATTTATTCGTTCCGCGGCGCGACGGTGCGCAACATCCTCGACTTTCCCTCGCAGTTCAGCCAACAGGCGCGCATCGTCACGCTGGAGCGCAATTACCGCTCGACGCAGCCGATCCTCGACGTGTCGAACCGCGTCATCGCGCAGGCCGCCGAGCGGCACGCCAAGACGCTGTGGACCGACAAGCCCTCGGCCGGCAAGCCGGTGCTGGTGCTCGTGCCCGACGAGGCCGGGCAGGCACGCTGGGTGGCCGACAAGATCCTGGCGCACCGCGAGGGCGGGCTGGCGCTGAAGTCGCAGGCGGTGCTGTTTCGGACCTCGTCGCACAGCGCGGCGCTCGAGCTGGAACTGGCGCGGCGCAACATCCCGTTCGTGAAGTTCGGCGGGCTCAAGTTCCTCGAGGCCTCGCATGTGAAGGACCTGCTCGCGGTGCTGCGTTTCGCGCAGAACCCGCGCGGGCGCATGGCGGGCTTCCGGGTCACGCAGCTCATTCCCGGCGTGGGCCCGGCCACCGGCACGCGCCTGCTCGACGCGATGGACCAGGCGGCCGACCCGGCCGCGGCCGTGCGCGACTTCGTGCCGCCCTCGGCCGCGCGCGAACAGTGGGCCGATTTCGCCCAGGCCTACGCCGCCTTGCGCGCGCCGTCGCTGCAGTGGCCGGCCGACGTGGAGGTGGCCATGCAGTGGTACCAGCCGCACCTGGAGCGGCTGTACGAAGACACCTCGGGCGTGCGCCGCGCCGACGTCGAACAGCTGGCGCGGCTGGCGGCCGGCTATGGCTCGCGCGAGCGCTTTCTCACAGAGCTCACGCTCGACCCGCCCGAAGCCACCAGCGACCGGCCCGGCCCGCCCTCGCTCGACGAGGACTACCTGATCCTGTCGACCATCCATTCGGCCAAGGGCCAGGAGTGGAACTCGGTGCACGTCATCAACGTGGTCGATGGCTGCATGCCGGCCGATGTGGCCCAGGGCGCGCACGAGCTGGAAGAAGAACGGCGCCTGCTCTACGTGGCGATGACGCGGGCCCGCGACCACCTGCACCTGGTGATGCCGCAGCGCTTTCACATCACGCAGCAGGCGGCGCGCGGCGACCGGCACCTGTACGCCAACCGCACCCGCTTCATCACCGAGTCCGACCTGGCGGGCTTCGAGCTGCAGACCTGGCCGCCGCCGCCGGTGCTGCCGCCCGCGGTGCCACCGCCGGCCGCGGTGATCGACCTGCGCAACCGCATGCGCGCCGCCTGGCGCTGAACGGGCCGGCCCTTCGGGCGTGAGGGTCACTGCGCGCTGCACATGGAAACACTTGCTTCCAATGTGCCGCAACGGCATGCCACTGCACGGGGGCAGCTATGGAATCAATAGCGGATTAGGGCATGCAATACACCGGCCCGTCACTCGGGCAAGCCCCGGTATTGCAATACCGTGACAGCTTGGGCATAGTGAATCCGACCGCCCCCTTTCTTCATCTCCCTTCCTCTTCTCCCTCTCTCCCAACCTCACCTGTTTCGCCGGCCACGCTTCATCCCGGAGCGCGGTCATTTCCCCAACCGTCAATTCTCAGGAGGTCATTCATGAATTTGACGATCAGCGGTCATCACCTCGACGTCACACCTGCCTTGCGCACCTACGTCACGAGCAAGCTGGACCGGATCACGCGACATTTCGACCAGGTGGTCGATGTCAAGGTGATCCTCACGGTGGAAAAGCAGAAGGAAAAGGAACGCCGCCAAAGGGCGGAGTGCAACATTCACGTCAAGGGCAATGACATGTTCGCGGAATCGAGCCACGCTGATCTGTACGCCGCGGTTGATGAGCTGGTCGACAAGCTCGACCGCCAGGTGGTCCGCCACAAGGATCGCCTGCAGGACCACCATCACGTGGCGCCCAAGCGCGTGATGTAAACGCCGGGCCCCGCGCCCCGCATCTCAGGCCGCCTTCGGGCGGCCTTTTGTTTGTCCGACCACATTGGTGGGGCTTTGCAAGGGCCTCCAGAGGAAGCGACGCCTCTCGGCAACACATGTAGACGAAAGTAATTAGGGGGACTGGGGGTTTTTACCGATGAGGTGCATAATCGCCCCCGCTCTGACCCCACCATGAATCGCCTCGCGTCCATCCTGCCGCCCGCTCAAGTGCTCGTGAGCGTTGACGCCACCAGCAAGAAACGTGCTTTCGAAGAAGCCGGCCTGCTGTTCGAGAGCCTTCACGGTCTGGGCCGTGCCCTCATCACCGACAGCCTGTTTGCGCGCGAGCGCCTCGGTTCCACCGGCCTGGGCCACGGCGTCGCCATTCCACATGGCCGCATCAAGGGCCTCAAGGCGCCGATGGCCGCGGTGTTCCAGCTGGCGAACCCCATCGGCTTCGACGCTCCCGACGAGCAGCCCGTGGCGCTGCTGATCTTCCTGCTGGTGCCCGAAGCGGCCACGCAGAAGCACCTCGAAATCCTGTCCGAAATTGCCGAGCTGTTGAGCGACGCCGGCCTGCGCGAGCAGATCAAGTCCAGCACCGACGCCGCCGCGCTGCACGGCCTCATTGCCGGCTGGCAGTCGACCCAGGTCGCCTGAGCGCCCGTGCCGGGCGGGCCGCTGCTGATAAGCTGCGGCGACGCTTTTCTCTCCCTCCATCCTGACCAGAATGCCGGCGTTTTGCGCCGGCCGCCGCACGCATGAAGCCGACCGTCATCAGCGCCGATGCCATGTTCGAGGAGTTCCGCGGGTCGCTCCGCTGGGAATGGCTCGCGGGCCTGGGCGCCTCGGAGCGCCAGTTCGACCCCGACGTCATCAGCCGCGCACAGTCGGCCGCCGACCTGGTCGGCTACCTGAACTACATCCACCCGTACCGCGTGCAGATCCTCGGCGCGCGCGAGGTGGCCTACCTCACGCGCGGCAGCAAGGAAGACTGCGTGCGCCGCATCGGGCGCATCGTCACGCTGGAGCCGCCGATGCTGGTGCTGGCCGACGGCCAGGCCGCGCCCGACGAGCTGCTGTCGATCTGCGAGCGCGCCCAGCTGCCGCTGTTTGCCACGCGCGAGTCGTCGGCCTTCGTGATCGACCTGCTGCGCGCCTACCTGTCCAAGCACTTCGCTGAGCGCACCTCGATGCACGGCGTGTTCATGGACATCCTGGGCATGGGCGTGATGATCACGGGCGAGTCGGGCCTCGGAAAGAGCGAGCTCGGCCTGGAGCTGATCTCGCGCGGCAACGGCCTGGTGGCCGACGACGCGGTCGACCTGTACCGCATCAACCAGAACACCATCGAGGGCCGCTGCCCCGACCTGCTGCTGAACCTGCTGGAGGTGCGCGGCATCGGCCTGCTGGACATCCGCGCGATCTTCGGCGAGACGGCCGTGCGCCGGAAGATGCGCCTGAAGCTCATCGTGCACCTCGTGCGGCGCGACAGCTTCGAGCGCGACTACGAGCGCATGCCCTCGGCGCCGCTCACGCAGGACGTGCTGGGCATCCCGGTGCGCAAGGTCATCATCCAGGTGGTGGCGGGGCGCAACATCGCCGTGCTGGTGGAAGCCGCGGTGCGCAATTCGATCCTGCAGCTGCGCGGCATCGACACCTATGCCGACTTCGTGGCCCGCCACCACAAGGCGATGGAAAGCGGGCGCGATCCGGACTGAGACAGCCAAGAAAAAAGCCCTTCGAAACGAAGGGCTGCTTTCTGCTTCGGCGGGCTGGCCGGCGTCAGCGCTTCTTGACGCAGTCGCCGCACAGGCCGTACAGCGACATGGCGTGGTCCTGCAGGACCCAGCCCTTGTCCTTGGCGATCATCTGCTGGCGCCGTTCGATCTCGGCGTCGTAGAACTCCTCGACCTTGCCGCACGAGGTGCAGACCAGGTGGTCGTGGTGCGTGCCTTCGTTCAGTTCGTAGACCGCCTTGCCGCTTTCGAAGTGGCTGCGTTCGAGGATGCCGGCCTGCTCGAACTGCGTGAGCACGCGGTACACGGTGGCCAGGCCGATGTCGGAGTGTTCGTTGAGCAGCACGCGGAAGACGTCTTCCGCCGTCATGTGCCGCTGGCTGCCGGTCTGGAAGATCTCGAGGATCTTCAGTCGCGGCAAGGTGGCCTTGAGGCCGGTGTTCTTGAGTTCGTCGATGTTGGCCATGATGGTTCCTGCGCCCTGGGCTGAGGCCGGGCCTTCAGGCTCGGCCGCTACAATGTTCGATCATATCGCTACCCCCTCTTCTCCCATGCCTGCCATCCTCCAACGCCGGCCCTGGTTGCTGGTTGCTGCCATTGCGGCGACGCTCGCCCTCGGTGCCTGCAGCGGTTTCAGCGAACGCACGCGTGGCGCGCTGTCTGCCGTCACCCCCTACAAAGTCGAAGTGGTGCAGGGCAATTTCGTGTCGAAGGAACAGGTCGCGGCACTCAAGCCCGGCATGTCGCGCCAGCAGGTGCGCGAGATCCTCGGCACCTCGCTGCTGAACGACGTCTTCCACGCCAACCGCTGGGACTACGTCTTCACGATCCGCCGCCAGGGCGTCGATCCGCAGGAGCGCCGCCTGACCGTGTTCTTCAACGGCGAACTCATGGACCGCTTCGAGGGCGACGAAATGCCCAGCGAAGAAGAATTCGTCGCCACGCTCGACACCCGCCGCAAGAGCGGCAAGGTGCCGCAGCTCGAGGCCACCGAAGAAGAGCTCAAGAAATTCGCGCCCAAGGCCGACAAGAAAGCCGATACCACCGGCACCCCGGCAGCCCCCATGCCCGCGCTGCCGGCCGCCTACCCCCCGCTCGAAGCCGCGCGCTGAGCGTGCGCGGCAGGGCTCCGGCGGCGGCCACCCCTCCTGCGGGCGGTGCCCGCCGGACCGGTGGGGCGGCTTTCGTCGGTGTCCATGGCTCCCGTAGGGACTTTTCAACGACCGAATCCCCGTGACTGAACCGACCACCACCCCCACCTCCGCTTCTTCTTCCTCCGCTCCCGCGCTGCGCCGGGTGGCGATCGCCGGCGCCTCGGGCCGCATGGGCCACATGCTCATCGAAGCCGTGCGCAACGCGCCCGACTGCCGCCTGGCCGGCGCGCTCGACATCGCCGGCAGCGCCGCCCTCGGCGCCGATGCCGCGGCCTTCCTGGGCTTCACCAGCGGCGTGCCCATCGTGGCCGATCTGCGCACCGGCCTGCAGGACGCGCAGGTGATGATCGACTTCACCCGCCCCGAAGGCACGATGGCGCACTTGGCCGTGTGCCGCGAACTGGGCGTGCAGGCCGTGATCGGCACCACCGGCTTCAGCGATGCGCAGAAGGCCGAGATCGGCGAGATCGCCAAAGACATCGCCATCATGATGGCGCCCAACATGAGCGTGGGCGTCAACGTCACGCTCAAGCTGCTCGACATGGCCGCCCGTGCGATGGCCACCGGCTACGACATCGAGATCGTCGAGGCCCACCACCGCTTCAAGGTCGACGCGCCCTCGGGCACCGCGCTCAAGATGGGCGAGGTGATCGCCGATGCGCTGGGCCGCGACCTCAAGGACTGCGCCGTGTACGGCCGCGAAGGCATCACGGGCGAGCGCGACCCGTCGACCATCGGCTTCGCCACCATCCGCGGCGGCGACATCGTGGGCGACCACACCGTGCTGTTCGCGGGCATCGGCGAGCGCATCGAGATCTCCCACAAGTCGTCCAGCCGCGTGACCTACGCGCAGGGCGCGCTGCGTGCGGTGCGCTTCCTGAGCGGCCAGCGCAGCGGCCTGTTCGACATGTTCGACGTACTCGGCCTGCGCTAAGCCAGGCGCACCACAACCAAGGACGCGAATGAGCGTGCTCGAACTGCTGACCCACGGTGACGGCGTCAGCCGTTCGGTGGCCGCGCTGCTGCTCGCGATGTCGATCGCCAGCTGGGTCGTGATCCTCTGGAAAGCCTGGCTGCTGCGCGGCGGCACGCGCGACGTGCTGCGCAGCATCGCCGCCTTCTGGCAGTCGGCCACCCTGGTCGAGGCCGAGCAGAAGCTGCAAGCCTTCGACCGCGCCGAACTCGTGCGCCCCGTCGTGGCCGCGTTGCGCCAGGCCGCCACCGAAGCCCCCGGCGGCACGCTGGGCGCCACGGTCGACCGCAACCAGCGCCTCACGCGCGTGCTGCGTGGCGCGCTGCACGGCGCGCTGCGGCGCCTGCAGGCCGGGCAGATCCTGCTGGCCACCGTGGGTGCCACCGCGCCCTTCGTCGGCCTGCTTGGCACCGTCTGGGGCATCTACGGTGCCCTGGCGGGCATCGCGGGCCAGACCGGCGGCTTCACCATCGACAAGGTGGCCGGGCCGGTCGGCGAGGCGCTCGTCATGACGGCCTTCGGCCTCGCGGTCGCCATTCCGGCCGTGCTGGCCTACAACGTCTTCGGCCGTGTTGTGGGGCGCGTCGAGGCCGAGCTCGAAGGCTTCGCGCACGACCTGCTCGGCAGCTTCGGCGAAGCGCCGGGACCTGCTGCACCGCCGCCCGCGCGGCCGATGCCTGTTTAAGGCGCCACGCACACCATGGCCTTCGGACGCACCTCACTGGGCAGCAGCGCCGCAGGCGGCGGGCGGGCCATGGGCGCGGGTGGACAGCGCCCGCTGTCCGACATCAACGTCACGCCGCTGGTCGACGTGATGCTGGTGCTGCTGGTGATCTTCATCATCACCGCGCCGCTGATGGCCAGTTCGATCAAGCTCGACCTGCCGCAGACCGACGCGGGCCAGCCCAACGACACGCCGAAGTTCGTGAGCCTGTCGGTCGATGCCTCGGGCAAGGTCTTCCTGAACGACAAGCCGGTGACCGACGACGAACTGACCGCCCAGCTCGAAAAGGCCGCCGCCGACAGCAAGGACACCGAGGTGCAGTTGCGCGCCGACCAGACCGTGCCCTACGGCAAGGTGGTGGCGCTCATGGGCATCGCGAACAAGGCCGGGCTGAGCCGCATCGGCTTTGTCACCGAGGCCGAGGCGGCGCCCGCCAAACCGCGTTGACCTTGCGGGCCCGGCCCGCCCGCCTCAGCCGAGCGTCACCGGCTTGGTGTGCCAGATCTCGTGGGCGTACTCCGCGATCGTCCGGTCCGACGAAAAAGCCCCCATCCCCGCCACGTTGAGGATCGCCATGCGCGTCCACGCCTCCGCATCGCGGTACAGCGCATCGACCTCGGCCTGCTTCGCGACATAGCTCGCGTAGTCGGCCAGCAGCAGGTAATGGTCGCCCCAGTTCACGAGCGCGTCGTAGATGCCCTGGTAGCGCGCCGGCTCGCCCGGCGAGAACGCGCCGTCGCGGACCGCGTCGAGCACGCGCTTGAGTTCGGCGTTCTCCTCGTAGATCTCGCGCGGCTGGTAGCCACGGGCGCGGATGTCGGCCACCTCGGGCGTGGTGTGGCCGAAGATGAAGATGTTCTCGGGGCCGACGTTCTCGCGCATCTCGACATTGGCGCCGTCGAGCGTGCCGATGGTGAGCGCGCCGTTGAGCGCGAACTTCATGTTGCCGGTGCCTGAAGCTTCCGTGCCCGCGGTGGAAATCTGCTCCGACAGGTCGGCCGCCGGCATGATGATCTCGGCCAGGCTCACGCTGTAGTTCGGCAGGAACACCACCTTCAGCAGCTTGCCCACGCGCGCGTCGGCGTTCACGGTGGCCGCCACGTCGTTGATGAGGCGGATCACCTGCTTGGCCATCGCATAGGCCGACGCCGCCTTGCCCGCGAACACGACCACGCGCGGCACGATGTCGGCCGGCGTGCCGTTGGCCTGCGCATAGAGGATGCGGTGATAGCGCGCGATCACGTGCAGCACGTTGAGCAGCTGCCGCTTGTACTCGTGGATGCGCTTGACCTGCACGTCGAACATCGCGTCCGTGTCCAGGTCGAGCTTCAGGTGCTCGCCGACCCAGTTGGCCAGCCGCAGCTTGTTCTCGCGCTTGGCATGGCGAAAGGCGCGCACGAAGGCGGGCTGCGCGACCATCGGGCGCAGCGCTTCAAGCTGCGACAGGTCGCGCCGCCAGCCCTTGCCGATGCGCTGGTCGAGCAGCGCGGCCAGCGGCGGGTTGGCCTGGGCGAGCCAGCGGCGCGGCGTGACGCCGTTGGTCTTGTTGTTGAAGCGCTCGGGAAAGATCTTGGCAAAGTCGGCAAAGATCGACTGCTTCATCAGCTCCGAGTGCAGCCCCGACACGCCGTTCACCGAATGGCTCGCGAGCACCGCCACGTAGGCCATGCGCACGCGGCGCTCACCGGTCTCGTCGATCAGCGAGAGGCGGCGCACCAGCTCGACGTCCTGGCCGTGCGTCTGCGTCACGGCGGCCAGGAACTTCGCGTTGATGTCGTACAGGATCTGCAGGTGGCGCGGCAGGATGCGGCCCAGCATCTCGACCGGCCAGGTTTCCAATGCCTCGTGCATCAGCGTGTGGTTGGTGTAGCTGAACACCTTCTGCGTGTGGCCCCAGGCCACGTCCCACGCCAGGCCGTGCTCGTCGAGCAGCAGGCGCATGAGCTCGGGCACGGCCAGCACCGGGTGCGTGTCGTTCAGGTGGATGCTCACCTTGTCGGACAGCTGGTCGAAGCTCGTGTGGTTGCGCAGGTAGCGGCGCAGCAAATCTTGCACGCTGGCGCTGCAGAAGAAGTATTCCTGGTGCAGCCGCAGCTCGCGGCCCGAGGGCGTGGAGTCGTCGGGGTAGAGCACGCGCGAGACGTTCTCGGAGTGGTTCTTGCTCTCCACCGCCGCCATGTAGTTGCCGCGGTTGAAGGCCGACAGGTCGATCTCCTCGGTGGCGCGCGCCGACCACAGCCGCAAGGTGTTGGTGGCCTGCGTGCCGTAGCCGGGAATGATGGTGTCGTAGGCCACGGCGAGCACGTCGTGCGTGTCGACCCAGTCGGCCGCGCCGTAGGGCGCGTTCTTGCCTTCGCGCTTTTGCACATGGCCGCCGAAGCGCACGCGGTAATTCACCTCGGGCCGCTGGAACTCCCACGGGTTGCCGCGCGTGAGCCAGTAGTCGGGCGTTTCGACCTGCTGGCCGTCGACGATGCGTTGGCGGAACATGCCGTACTCGTAGCGGATGCCGTAGCCCATGCCGGGCACGCCGAGCGTGGCCATCGAATCGAGAAAGCAGGCCGCGAGCCGGCCCAGGCCGCCGTTGCCGAGCGCTGCATCGGGCTCGCGCTCGGCCAGCGCCGCCATGTCGACGCCGAAGTCGGCCAGCGCCTCGCGCACGGTGCCGTACAGGTCGACGGCGAGCAGCGCGTTGGTGAAGGTGCGCCCGATGAGGAACTCCATCGAGAGGTAATACACGCGCTTGAGGTCCTGCGCGTAGTTGGCGCGCGTGGTCGTCATCCAGCGCTCGACGAGCTGGTCGCGCACGGCCAGCGCGGTGGCGTGCAGCCAGTCATCGGGGCTGGCTGCCACGGGGTCCTTGCCGACGGCGTAGATCAGCTTGTTGGCCACCGCGCGCTTGAAGGCGGCAACGTCGCGGTCGGGGTGGTCGTAGGCGAAGTCCTTGATCGTCATGGGGCGTTCCCGGAGTGGGTGGTGGGGTGTGGGGCGGGGGCTTCAGGCCAACGCCCGTTGGTACACATCGATGTACTGCGCCGCCGCCGTGCCCCAGTCGGCCGGGCGCCGCATGGCGTTGCCGCGCACGCGGCGCCAGTCGGGGGCGCGCTCGTACAGCGCGAAGGCGCGGCGCAGGGCGCGGTCGTAGTCGGCGTCCTCGAAGCGGTCGAAAACGAAGCCGGTGGCGGCGCCGCTGGCCATGTCTTCCAGCGTGCAGTCGACGACCGTGTCGGCCAGTCCGCCCACGCGGCGCACCAGCGGCAGGCTGCCGTACTTCAGGCCGTACATCTGCGTGAGGCCGCAGGGCTCGAACAGCGATGGCACGATCGTCACGTCGCCCGCGCCGAAGAGCTGGTGCGCCAGCGTCTCGTCGTAGCCGATGGTGACGCTCACCGAGGCGGGCGCCGCCGCCGCGCGCTGGCGGAAGGCCTCTTCGAGCCAGCCTTCGCCGCTGCCCAGCAGCGCCAGTTGGCCGCCTTGGGCCAGCAGCGTGTCGAGGCCGCCGAGCACGAGGTGCAGGCCCTTCTGCTCGGTGAGCCGGCTCACCACGATGAACAGCGGCGCGTCGGGGCGCTCGGCCAGCCCCAGCTGGCGTTGCAGCACCGACTTGCAGCGCGCCTTGCCGGCCATGTGGCGGCCTTCGGGTGCCTGGTAGCCCTGCACCAGCGCGGCGTCGGTGGACGGGTTCCAGACCTGGTCGTCGACCGCGTTGAGGATGCCGCTGAGCACGCCGGCGCGCTGGCGCAGCAGGCCGTCCAGGCCGCAGCCCTGCTCGGGCGTCTGGATCTCGAGCGCGTAGGTCGGGCTCACGGTGGTGAGCTGGTCGGCGAAGTAGAGGCCGCCCTTCATGAAGGAGATCTGGCCGTGGTACTCCAGCCCGTTCATGTGGAAGGCCGGTGCCGGCAGGCCGAGTTCGGCGAAGTGCCAGGGCGCGAACACGCCCTGGTAGGCCAGGTTGTGTACCGTGAACACGCTGCCCGTGCGCGGGCCGCCCGCGCGCCGCGCGAAGGCCAGGTAGGCGGGCGCGAGCGCCGCGTGCCAGTCGTGCGCGTGCACGATGTCGGGCCGCCAGGCGGGGTCGAGCCCTTGCGCGAGCTGCGCCGCGGCCCAGCCCAGCAGCGCGAAGCGCCGGTGGTTGTCGCCGTAGGGCTGGCGCGTGGTGTCTTCGTAGGGGTTGCCGGGCCGGTCGTAGAGCGCGGGCGCGTCGATCACGTAGGTGGGAATCGGCGGCGCGCCGGCGATGGCGACGTGCCCGGCGCGCAGGCCGAAGCGCTCGCCCCAGGGCGCGGTGAACTCGGCCACCGGCGCCAGGTCGCGCACGCCGGCCACGATGGCGGGAAAGCCCGGCAGCAGTGCGCGCGCCTCCTGCCCTGCGGCCATGAGCGCCAGGGGCAGGGCGCCGGCGATGTCCGCCAGGCCGCCGGTCTTCAGGAGGGGAAACAGCTCGGCGCTGACCTGGAGGATGCGCATGGTGGTGCGGTCGATCAGGCAGCGGCCGCGGGCGCGGGGTCCGGCGCGAGCCGCTTGAGCATTTCGCGCGTGACCAGCACCACGCCGGTTTCGGTGCGCTCGAAGCGCGCGGCATCGGCCTCGGCGTCTTCGCCGATCACCGTGTCGTCGGGGATCACGCAGGCGCGGTCGATCACCACGCGGTTGAGCCGGCAGCCGCGGCCCACCTCGACGTCGGGCAGCAGCACGGCCTCGTTGATCTCGCAGAAGGAGTGGATGCGCACGCCCGAGAACAGCACCGCGCTGCTGATCTTCGAGCCCGAAACGATGCAGCCGCCCGAGACGATGGTGTTGACCGTCATGCCGTGCTTGCCCTCGCGGTCGAGCACGAACTTGGCCGGCGGCAGCTGCCGCTGGTAGGTCCAGATGGGCCAGTCCGTGTCATAGATGTCGAGCTCCGGGGTGATCGAGGCCAGGTCGAGGTTGGCTGCCCAGAATGCATCAATCGTGCCCACGTCGCGCCAGTAGGCCTTGGCGTCGGGCCCGCGCGAGGCGCGCGTGACGCACGACATGCTGAACGGATGCGCCAGCGCGCGGCCCTCGGCCACGGCGCGCGGGATGATGTCCTTGCCGAAGTCGTGGCTCGAGTCGGGGTTGGCGTTGTCTTCCTCGAGCAGCCGGTACAGGTAGGCCGAGTCGAAGATGTAGATGCCCATGCTGGCCAGCGCCAGGTCGGGGTGGCCGGGCATGGCGGGCGGGTCGGCGGGCTTCTCGAGGAAGCTGGTGATCTGGCGGCCGTCGTCCACCGCCATCACGCCGAAGGCCGTGGCCTCGTGGCGCGGCACCTCGATGCAGCCGACCGTGCAGCCCAGGCCGCGCTCGGCGTGGTCCTTGAGCATGATGGAGTAGTCCATCTTGTAGATGTGGTCGCCGGCCAGCACCACCACGTAGTCGTGCGGCGTGGAGCGGGTCTGGATGATGTCCAGGTTCTGGAACACCGCGTCGGCCGTGCCGCGGTACCAGTGCTCGTCGCCCATGCGCTGCTGCGCGGGCAGCACGTCGACCATCTCGTTGAGCTCGGCGCGCAGAAAGCTCCAGCCGCGCTGCAGGTGGCGCATGAGCGAGTGCGACTTGTACTGCGTGACCACCGCCATGCGCCGGATGCCGGAGTTCAGGCAGTTGGACAGCGCGAAGTCGATGATGCGGAACTTGCCGCCGAAGTACACGGCCGGCTTGGCGCGCCGGTCGGTGAGCTGCTTGAGGCGGGAGCCCCGGCCGCCGGCCAGCACCAGCGCGATGGTGCGGCGGACCAGTTGATGGGCCTGCAGGGGGGGCTGCGGGGCCTGGGTTCCCTGGGTGTTGAGCTTGTCCATCTGTGTCTCCGTTCGTTCGTTCATTCGCTTGTGTTGAATTCGTCGTCGTCAGAGTGTCCGCACCGAGTCTGGCACTGCGCCGTGGGCTTGGCTCCTACGTTCTTGCAAGCCAGAGGCTCGAAACCGGCACCTCCACCGCGCGGCCCAGCAGGCGGGGCGCGGCGCGCAGGGCGTCGGGGTCTTCGGCATCGGTGGCCAGGCAGCAGCGCCAGTCGCCCTCCGGCAACGTGAAGGCGACGGGGCTCGGCCCCGCATTCACCAGCACCAGCCAGGCGTCCTCGGCATGCCCGAACAGGATCGCAAGGGCCGTGCCCGCGTGCCAGTCGGTCGGCGCCATCGGCTGGCCGTCGGGGCGCAGCCAGCGCAGGCCCGGCGGTGCGCCGTCGGCCGGCGGTTCGGCCGGCCACCAGCGCGCGCTGCGCAGCGCCGGCGCTTCGCGCCGCAGGGCGGTGAGCCGCGCCACGAAGGCCGTCAGGCGCGCGCGTTCGCTGGCCGGGTCGGACAGCCCGATCCAGCCGAGCCAGGTGGTCTCGTTGTCCTGGCAGTAGGCGTTGTTGTTGCCGCCCTGGCTATGGCCGAGCTCGTCGCCGGCCAGCAGCATCGGCGTGCCCTGGGACAGCAGCAGCGTGGCGAGCAGCGTGCGTTGCAGGCGCGCACGCATCGTGCGCACGGCGGGGTCGTCGCTCGGGCCTTCGACGCCGCAGTTGGTGCTCAGGTTGTGGGCATGGCCGTCGCGGTTGTCTTCGCCGTTGGCGAGGTTGTGGCGCTGTTCGTAGCTCACGAGGTCGCGCAGCGTGAAACCGTCGTGCGCGGTGATGAAGTTGACGCTCGCGGTCGGTGCGCGGCCATCGTGCGCGAAGCTCGCGCTGGAGGCCGTGAAGCGGTGCGCGAAGTCGCCCAGGCCGGCGGCGCCCTCGCGCCCCTGGCGCAGCCAGAAGCCGCGTTGCGTGTCGCGGAAGCGGTCGTTCCATTCGAGCCAGCCGGGCGGGAACTCGCCGAGCCGGTAGCCGCCGGGGCCGATGTCCCAGGGCTCGGCGATGCGCAGCGTGCGTGACAGCACCGGGTCTTGCGCCATCGCCGCGAAGAAGGGCGCGCGCGCGTCGAAGCCGCGCTGCGCGTCGCGGCCCAGCACCGGGGCGAGGTCGAAGCGGAAGCCGTCGACGCCCATCTCGCAGGCCCAGAAGCGCAGGCTGTCCATCACCAGTTGCAGCACGCGCGGCTCGCCGAGGTTCAGGCAGTTGCCCGTGCCGGCCCAGTTCTCGTACAGGGCGCGGTCGTCGGGGCGCAGGTGGTAGTACAGGGCGTTGTCGATGCCGCGCAGCGAGAGCGTGGGGCCGAGCTCGTCGCTTTCGGCGCTGTGGTTGTAGACCACGTCGATCACCAGCTCCATGCCGCGCGCGTGCACCGCATCGGCCATGGCGCGGAACTCGCTGGCGGGCGTGGTGCCGGGGCGGCCGCTCCAGAAGCGCGGCTCGGGGGCGAACCAGCCGATGGTGTTGTAGCCCCAGTGGTTGGTCAGGCCTTTGGCGAGCAGGCGCTGTTCGTCGGCGCGGTGCTGCACGGGCATGAGGCTGAGGGTGGTGATGCCCAGGCGTTGCAGGTGGTCTAGCACTGCGGGTTCTGCTAGGCCTGCGTAGGTGCCTCTTAGTGGTTCGGGCACGCCGGGGTGCTGGTGGGTGAGGCTGCGGATGTGGAGTTCGTAGAGGACGCGGTCTGTGGGAGGAATGTGGGCGCGGCCTGTTGTTTTGGGTGCGTTGCTGGGGGCTGTGACGCGGGCCTTGAGGGCGATGGGGGCGTTGTCTCTGTGGTCGCGTTGGGTGGGGTCTGTGGGGGCGTGACCCAGGAAGAGGTCGCTGCCGTTGTAGTGGCCGAGGATTTCTCGGGCGTAAGGGTCGAGGAGGAGCTTGGCGGGGTTGAAGCGCTTGCCCTCTTGGGGGGCCCAAGGGCCGTGGACTCGGTAGCCGTAGATCAGGCCGGGGCGGGCGGTGGGGAGGTGGCCGTGCCAGATGCCGTCTGTGCACTCTGGGAGCGGTAGGCGCTGTTGTTCGCTCTTGCCTGTGCTGTCGAAGAGGCAGAGTTCTACTTTGCTGGCTGTTGGCGCTGTGAGGGCGAAGTTGACGCCTTGCTGTGACGGGGTTGCGCCTAAGGGGAGGGGGGTGCCTGGGCTCAGCATGTTGCTTGTGCTCCTGGGCGTTTGCTTCCCGAGGCCGGGACTCGCCCCGGCAGGCGACCTACTTTTCTTTGCTTCGCCAAAGAAACGTAGGCAAAAGAAAGGCGACCCCACTGTCTGCGACCCTCCGCTTCGCTGCGGGCAACCTGCGGTGCTCGCGTTTCGCGGGGTCTCGCAGAACTCGCTTCGCTCAAACAGCTGCGAGCCCTGATCCG
>NZ_JBWKYW010000049.1:0-51595 GCF_059423965.1 Variovorax sp. GW458-11-26-14-LB1 | reverse complement strand
GTCGCTGGACGGGGAGGGGTCCTGTGCCTGCGATTGCGAGGAGGACTGTGACTGGGACTGGGACTGCGATTGCGACGGGGTCGGTCGCTCCTCGGCGGCGTCGTACAGCAGCGGGGCCGCGGCGGGCGCCGGGGCCGCGCCCGCCACCGGCCGCGAGGGCGCCGCGGGCGTCGCCTGACCCCGCAATTCGTCGAAATGCCCAGGCAGGGCCGCCGGCGCGAGCGAAGACGCCAGCGCCGCCGGATGCTCCGGGGCCTGGGCGTCGAACAGGGATTCGTTCAGGGGTTCCACAGGGGGGAGATTGTCACATCACCGTCACCGGGGCCGATCCGGCGGTGCGACAGGGTTCCCCCTGAGTCCTCGGGCCGGTCAGCGCCGCAGGTCCAGCGTGAACGGAAACTCCCGGCTGCCCGGCAGCTCGATGGTGGCCGGCGGCGTGCGCAGCAGGCCCGGGGTGTGGCCGGTGCGTGTGAAGCGCGAGTGGCGACGGCTCTCGGCCTCGTAGGCGTTGACCGGGAAGGTGTCGTAGTTGCGGCCGCCCGGGTGGGCGACGAAGTACTGGCAGCCGCCCAGCGAGCGCTTCATCCAGGTGTCGACGAGGTCGAAGGTCAGCGGCGCGTGGGCCGGGATGCTCGGGTGCAGCGCCGAGGGCGGGTTCCAGGCCTTGTAGCGCACGCCGGCCACGAACTCACCGGTGACGCCGGTGGGCTGCAGCGGCAGCACCTTGCCGTTGACGGTGACGACGTGGCGGCTTTCGTTCAGGCCGGTCACGCGCACCTCGATGCGCTCCAGCGACGAATCGACATAGCGCACCGTGCCGCCGGCCGAGCCTTCCTCGCCCATCACGTGCCACGGTTCGAGCGCGTTGCGCAGCGACAGCTCCACGCCCATCGACTGCATCTGGCCCACGAGCGGGAAGCGGAACTCGAAGTGCGGCGCGAACCAGTCGGTATCGAAGGCAAAACCGGCCTGGCGCATCTCGCTGATGACATCGTCGAAGTCCATCTTGACGAAGGTCGGCAGAAGGAAACGGTCGTGCAGCTCGGTGCCCCAGCGGGTCACGGGTGCCTGGTAGGGCGCGTCCCAGAAGCGGGCGACCAGCGCGCGGATCAGCAGCTGCTGCGCGATGCTCATGCGCGCATGCGGCGGCATCTCGAAGGCGCGCAGTTCCAGCAGGCCGAGGCGGCCGGTGCTGGAATCGGGCGAGTAGAGCTTGTCGATGCAGAACTCGCTGCGGTGCGTGTTGCCCGACACGTCGATCAGGATGTTGCGCAGCGTGCGGTCGACCAGCCACGCGGGCATGTTCTGGCCGTAGATCTCGCGGTTCTTCGCGATCTCTTTCAGGGCAATTTCAAGTTCGTAGACCTGGTCGTTGCGCGCCTCGTCCACACGCGGCGCCTGGCTGGTCGGGCCGATGAACATGCCCGAGAACAGGTAGCTCAGCGACGGGTGGTTGTGCCAATACAGCAGCAGGCTGGCCAGCAGCTCGGGCCGGCGCAGGAAGGGGCTGTCGGCGGGCGTGGCGCCGCCCATCACGAAGTGGTTGCCGCCACCGGTGCCGGTGTGACGGCCGTCGGTCATGAACTTCTCGGCCGACAGGCGCGTCTCGAACGCGGCGTTGTAGAGGAACTCGGTGTGGTCGACCAGTTCCTTCCAGTTGTGGGCCGGGTGGATGTTGACCTCGATCACGCCCGGGTCGGGCGTCACGGCCAGCATCTTCAGGCGCGGATCGCGCGGCGGCGGGTAGCCTTCCATCACGATGCGCACGCCGAGCTGTTGCGCGGTGGCTTCGACGGCGGCGACGAGGTCGAGGTAGTCCTCCAGGCGCGCGAGCGGCGGCATGAAGACGTAGAGCACGCCCGAGGCGCTGCCCTTTTTCTCGGCCGCGGGGCCGTTGGCGCGGCGCGGGTCGCGCACCTCGACGCACAGCGCGGTGCGCGTGACCCAGTGGGCCGATTCGCCGCGCAGCGGTTGGCGCGTGGCCGGTGTAGCCGCATCAGCAGGAGCAGCTGCATCGCCTTTCGCCGCATCGCCGGGGCTTTGCATGCGCAGCGACGCGGCCACCACGGGCGGCGCGCCGAAGGTGTAGGGCACCTCGCCCAGGTCGGCGCCGGCCACCGGGGTGGCGGTGGCATAGCGCGCGCGGTAGTCGGACGCGCTGGGCAACGCGGCGCGCGGTGCGGTCGGGTCGCGCTCGATGAGGTAGGGGTAGTCGCCCTTGCTGGCCCACGGCTGCGAGTCGAGCGGCAGGCGGTAGCCCATGGGCGAGTCGCCCGGGATCAGGAACAGGCGGTCGTCGCGCAGGAACCAGGGGCCGGTCTTCCAGCCGGGGCCGGCGAGCGCGGGCGTGTCGCTGTTGGCGTTGCCGGGCTCGATGGGCAGCATGTAGCCGATCACCGCGTCGAGCTTCTGCGTGAACACGCGGCGCAGGCGCACGCGTTCGAGTTCGTCGTCGAGCTTGGAGTCGAAGGGGTCGACGTTCACCGGCAAGCGGCGTTCGCGCCACAGGTAGTAGTAGGTGTCCTCGTAGCCGGGCTGGATGTAGCGCTCGGTGAGGCCCAGCTTGTGCGCCAGCACGGTGGTGAAGCGGCGCGCGTCCTCGCTCGTGTAGTGCGTGGGAAAGCGCTCGTCGGCGAACAGCTCGGGGTCGTGCCACAGCGTCTGGCCGTCGGCGCGCCAGAAGATCGACAGCGCCCAGCGCGGCAACTGCTCGCCCGGGTACCACTTGCCCTGGCCGAAATGCAGGAAGCCGCCCTGGCCGTACTCGGCGCGCAGCTTGTGCACGAGCTCGGTGGCGTAGCCGCGCTTGGTGGGGCCGAGCGCGTCGGTGTTCCATTCGGGCGCATCGCGGTCGCTGGTGGCCACGTAGGTGGGCTCGCCGCCCATCGTGAGGCGCACGTCGCCGGCCACGAGGCGCGCATCGACCGCGTCGCCGAGCGCGAGCACCTCGGCCCATTGTTCTTCGGTGTAGGGCTTGGTGACGCGCGGCGATTCGTAGATGCGCGTGACCTTCATCTCGTGGCTGAATTCGACCTCGGACTCGTCGACGCCGCCCTCGATGGGCGCGGCGCTCGACGGCGTGGGCGTGCAGGCCAGCGGGATGTGGCCTTCGCCGGCCAGCAGGCCCGAGGTGGCGTCCAGGCCGATCCAGCCGGCGCCCGGCAGGAACACCTCGCACCAGGCGTGCAGGTCGGTGAAGTCGACCGTGGTGCCGCTGGGGCCATCGAGCGCCTTCACGTCGGGCGTGAGCTGGATCAGGTAGCCCGACACGAAGCGCGCGGCCAGGCCGCAATGGCGCAGCAGCTGCACCAGCAGCCAGCCCGAGTCGCGGCAGGAGCCGCTGCCGTTGCTCAGCGTTTCTTCCGGCGTCTGCACGCCGGGCTCCATGCGGATGAGGTAGCTGACGTCCTTTTGCACCTGCTGGTTGATGCCGACCAGGAAGTCGATGGTGCGCTGTTCCTTGCGCTCGATCTTGTCGAGGTAGGCCTGCAGCAGCGGCGTGGGCTTCTCGGTGACGAGGTAGGGCGCCAGCTCTTCGGCCTGCGAGGCCGTGTACTTGAAGGGGAAGTTCTCGGCCTGCGGCTCCAGGAAGAAGTCGAAGGGGTTGTAGACCGCCATCTCGACCACGAGGTCGACCGTGACCTTGAACTCGCGCGTCTTCTCGGGGAACACGAGCCGCGCCTGGTAGTTGGCGAACGGGTCCTGCATCCAGTTGACGAAGTGCTCGGCCGGCTCGACCCGCAGCGAGTACGAGATCACATTGCTGCGGCAATGGGGCGCGGGGCGCAGTCGCACGACTTGCGGGCCCAACTGCACCAGGCGGTCGTATGTGTAGTGGGTGACGTGGTGGAGTGCGGCGTGGATGGACATGCGTAGGGGCGTGCAGTGCAGCGAGGTTGCATCGAAAAGATGTCTCTGGTGAGACGCATACTAGCCCAGTTGCCAAGCAATTAACGCGCCATCGAGCGTGGGTTGGGGGAGGGTTTGCATCATGGATTCCGGGGTGTCGGGAGGGCAGTCGCGGCGTGCGTCCGAGGCTGTCGCGGGTGGGTCGGGGGCCTTCGTTGCGCTGGGCGGTACGCTGCTCGGCGCGGCGGTGCAGCTGCGCCAGCCGCTGTTGTGGGCGGCGGGTGTTTACGTCGCGCTGCTGGTCGTGGGGCTCGGCGGCGGATGGCTGCTGTGGCGGTGGCGTGGGCCTCGGCTGCTCGTGCTGATGCTGTCGCTGGCCTGCGGTGCGATGACCGGCGCGGGCCTCGCCGGATGGCGCGCCACGGCCTACGCGCAAGGGGCGCTGGAGCCGCAACTCGAAGGGCGTGACCTGCGGCTCACAGGCGTGGTTTCTCAGATGCCGCAGCCCGGCGAGATCGGAACGCGCTTCCGTTTCGATGTGGAGACGGCGCAGTGGGCCGAGGCCTCCGATGAGGCGCCACCGACGGTGCCGCCGCGCATCGCACTCGCCTGGTACGGCGAGTACAGCGGGATGTGGGAGCAGCCCGCCGAGCGGCGTGCCTCCGTCGCACGCACCGTGGGCGAGGTGCATGCCGGCCAGCGCTGGCAACTGACCGTGCGCCTGCGCGCGCCGCACGGCAACCTCAATCCGCATGGCTTCGACAGCGAGCTGTGGGCGTGGGAGCAGGGCGTGCATGCGCAGGGCCATGTGCGGGCCGGGGCGCGCGACCCCGCGCCGCGCCTGCTGGGCACGACGTGGCGGCACCCGGTCGAGCGGGCGCGCGAGGCCGTGCGCGATGCGGTCTTCGCGCGCGTGGACGACCGGCGTCAGGCCGGCGTGATCGCCGCGCTGGTCACCGGCGACCAGGGCGCCATCGACCGTGCCGACTGGGACGTGTTCCGCGCCACCGGCGTCGCCCACCTGATGTCGATCTCGGGCCTGCACATCACCTTGTTCGCATGGTTCGCGGCGCATGTCGTGGGCGCGCTCTGGCGGCGCAGCAGCCGGCTCATGCTGCGGCTGCCCGCGCAACAGGCCGCGCTCGCGGGCGGCGTGCTGCTGGCCGCGCTCTATGCGCTCTTCAGCGGCTGGGGCGTGCCTTCGCAGCGCACGGTCTGGATGCTCGCGGCCGTGGCGCTGCTGCGCCTGACCGGTCGGCGCTGGCCGTGGCCGCATGTCTGGCTGCTGACGGCGGCGGTCGTGGTGGCCGCCGACCCGTGGGCGCTGCTGCAGGCCGGCTTCTGGCTCAGCTTCGTGGCGGTGGCGGTGCTGTTCGCCTCCGCGACGGCGGTGCCGGGCGAAGGGCGGGTGGGCGCGCTCACGCGGCTGGGCCGCTTCTTTCGCGAGCAATGGACCATCACGCTGGCGCTCACGCCGCTGAGCCTGCTGCTGTTCCAGCAGGTGTCGGCGGTCGGGCTCGTGGCCAATGCGCTCGCGATCCCGTGGGTGACGCTGGTGATCACGCCGCTGGCGATGCTCGGCGTGGCGGTGCCGCCGCTGTGGGACGTGGCGGCCGGGGCGGTGAAGCTGTTCGCGCTGTTGCTGCAGGCGCTTGCCGGGCTGCCGTTTGCCACGCTGTCGATGGCCGCGCCGCCGCCATGGCTGGCTGCAAGCGGCGTGGCGGGTGGCGTGCTGCTGGCGATGCGCCTGCCGTGGTCGATGCGCGCGCTCGGCCTGCCGCTGCTGTTGCCGGTGCTGCTGTGGCAGCCAGCGCGACCTGCGGTGGGCGAGTTCGACCTGCTCGCCGCCGACATCGGGCAGGGCAACGCGGTGCTCGTGCGCACCGCCACGCACAGCCTGCTGTACGACGCCGGGCCGCGCTACGGGCTCGACAGCGACGCGGGCCACCGCGTGCTCGTGCCCCTGCTGCGCGCGCGGGGCGAACGGCTCGACCTGCTGTTGCTGAGCCACCGCGACATCGACCACACCGGCGGCGCCCCCGCCGTGCTCGCCATGCAGCCGCAGGCGGCGCTGCTGAGTTCCATCGAGGCCGGGCACCCGCTGCAGGCCCTGCGCCCCGCGCGCCGCTGCGAGGCCGGGCAGCGCTGGACCTGGGACGGTGTCGACTTCGAGGTGCTGTTTCCCTTCGACAGCGACTACCTCGGCTTCACGCGGCCCAATGCCGTGTCGTGCGTGCTGCGCATCGGCAACGGCCGCGCCACGGCGCTGCTGGCCGGCGACATCGAGCGCCTGCAGGAGGCCGCGCTGGTGTCGCGCACGCCCGGGCTGTCGGCCGACGTGTTGCTGGTGCCACACCACGGCAGCAAGACTTCGTCGAGCGAGGTTTTTCTGGACGCCGTGCGCCCGCGCATCGCGCTCGTGCAGGCCGGCTACCGCAGCCGCTTCGGCCACCCCGCGCCCGAGGTGGTGGCGCGCTATGTGGAACGCGGCGTGCAGGTGATCGACAGCCCGCGCTGCGGCGCCGCCCACTGGGCGAGCCCGGCGCCGGCCGAGCTGAAGTGTGAACGCGCGCACGACCTGCGCTACTGGCGCCACCGCATGCCATGACGGTCCGAAACGCGAAATGCCCTCGCATCGGGCCCAAACCTAGGGCTTCTACTGGCCTCGAACTTGCTAAGCTATGGCTCAAGGAGATTGGTCGTTCCATGCACAAATTCGACGAGATGTATGAGCAGCTCCCCTATGCGGGCGCTGCAATCCGACAGCACTACAAGCGCTACGACCAATGGCTTGCGAAGCAACCCGGTGAGGTGATGCGATCGCGGCGTGAAGAGGCGGAAATGATTTTCCGCCGGGTCGGCATCACCTTCGCGGTGTACGGCGCCAAGGACGAGGACGGCTCCGGCACCGAGCGGCTGATCCCGTTCGACCTGCTGCCCCGGATCATTCCCTCCCACGAGTGGGAGAGCATGGAAAAGGGGCTGGTGCAACGCGTCACGGCGCTCAACCGCTTCCTGTACGACGTGTACCACGACCAGGAAATCATCAAGGCCGGCATCATCCCGGCCGAGCAGATCCTGAACAACGCCCAGTTCCGTCCCGAGATGATGGGCGTGAACGTGCCGCACAACGTCTACTCGAACATCTCGGGCATCGACATCGTGCGCGCCCCCGATGCCCAGGGCAACGGCGAGTACTACGTGCTCGAAGACAACCTGCGCGTGCCCAGCGGCGTGAGCTACATGCTCGAGAACCGCAAGATGATGATGCGGCTCTTCCCGGAGCTCTTCAACCAGAACCGCATCGCGCCGGTCGCCCATTACCCCGACCTGCTGCTCGAAACCCTGCGCGCCAGCGCGCCGCCGGCCACGGCCGAGCCCACGGTGGTGGTGCTCACGCCCGGCATGTACAACAGCGCCTACTTCGAGCACGCCTTCCTGGCCCAGCAGATGGGCGTAGAGCTGGTCGAGGGACAAGACCTGTTCGTCAAGGACGACTTCGTCTACATGCGCACCACGCGCGGCCCGGTGCGGGTCGACGTGATCTACCGCCGCGTCGACGACGACTTCCTCGACCCCGAGGTGTTCCGCCCGACCTCCACCCTCGGCTGCGCGGGCCTCATGCGTGCCTACCGCCAGGGCAACGTCGTGATCTGCAATGCCGTGGGCACCGGCGTGGCCGACGACAAGTCGATCTACCCCTACGTGCCGAAGATGGTCGAGTTCTACCTCGGCGAGAAGCCGATCCTGAAGAACGTGCCCACCTACATGTGCCGCAACAAGGACGAGCTGCAGTACACGCTCGACAACATGAAGGACCTGGTCGTCAAGGAGGTGCACGGCGCCGGCGGCTACGGCATGCTCATCGGCCCGGCCGCGACGCAGGCCGAGATCGAAGACTTCAAGAAGGCCGTCATCGCCAAGCCCGACGGCTACATCGCCCAGCCCACGCTGAGCCTGTCGACCTCGCCGACCTTCGTCGACGCCGGCATTGCGCCGCGCCACATCGACCTGCGCCCCTTCGTGCTCTCGGGCAGCGAGGTGCAGATGGTGCCCGGCGGCCTCACGCGCGTGGCACTGAAAGAAGGGTCGCTGGTGGTCAACTCGTCGCAGGGCGGCGGCACCAAGGACACCTGGATTCTCGAAGCGGACCGCACGGCCAAGCCGAAGGCGGCCACGCAGTCGCAAAGCCAATCGCAGTAGGAGCACAAACGATGCTGTCCCGCACCGCAGACCACCTCTACTGGATGTCGCGCTACACCGAGCGTGCCGAGAACACGGCGCGCATGCTCGACGTCAACTACCAGACCTCGCTGCTGCCGCAGTCGGCCGAGGTTGCCAAGTACGGCTGGCAGGGCGTGCTCTCGATCAGCGAATTGCTGCCCTGGTACAGCAAGAAGTACGACCAGATCACGCCCAACGAAGTCATGGAGTTCATGGTCAAGGACGAGAGCAATCCGTCGTCGATCGTCTCCTGCCTGAAGGCCGCCCGCGAGAATGCGCGTGCCGTGCGCGGCGCGCTCACCACCGAGGCCTGGGAAACGCAGAACACCACCTGGCTCGAAGTGAACCGCATGCTGCGCGCCGGCGATTTCGAGCGCGACCCGGGCCAGTTCTTCGAGTGGGTCAAGTTCCGCTCGCACCTGTCGCGCGGCGTCACGCTGGGCACCATGCTCCAGGATGAGGCGTTCTACTTCTCGCGCCTGGGCACCTTTTTGGAGCGTGCCGACAACACGGCGCGCCTGGTCGACGTGAAGTTCCACGCGCTCAACAGCGAGTTCTTCGGCGCCGCCACCGAGGAAGACCAGGAGTACGACTTCTATCACTGGAGCGCGATCCTGCGCAGCGTCTCGGCCTTCGAGGTCTACCGCAAGGTGTACCGCGACGTGATCAAGCCCGAGCGCGTGGCCGAGCTGCTCATTCTTCGCGCCGACATGCCGCGCTCGCTGCACGCCAGCCTGGTCGAGGTGGTCAACAACCTCGCGAAGGTGCAGAACGAGCAGAGCGCCGAAACCCAGCGCCGCGCCGGCAAGCTGCTGGCCGACCTGCAGTACGCGCGCGTCGACGAGATCCTGGCGACGGGCCTGCACGCCTACCTCACGCAGTTCCTCGATCGGGTGAACGAGCTGGGCGGGCGGATCAGCCAGGACTTCCTGGTGCCGGCGCACTGAGTGAACGGATCGCTGCGCCTGTGCCTATGCGGGTGACGGTCCATTCGCCACGAGCCTTTTCCATCGAGGGCTTTCTTGAGCCCGAAGAATGCGAGCAACTGATCTCCCTGGCCGAGCGCGAAGGTTTCGCCTCGGCCGGCGTTCGCACTGCCGACGGACCGAAGGCCATGCCGACCATCCGCAACAACGAACGCGCGATGCTGCCATCGCCGGAATGGGTCGAGCTGCTGTGGGCTCGGTTGGGGCAGGTCGTGTTGCCCGAGGTCGCCGGACAGGTGCCCAAGGGCCTCCCGAAGGAGCTTCGCTTCTACAAATACTCGCCCGGCCAGCGCTTCAAGATGCACAAGGACGGGCCGTGGCATGAAGACGGGCTGACGAGCCAGCTCACGCTGCTCGTCTACCTGAACGACGGCTTCACGGGGGGCGACACCGACTTCCGCGAGTTCCGCGTCAAGCCGGAAGCCGGAGCGGCCCTGCTGTTCATCCACGACACGTGGCATGAAGGCGCCGCCATCGAATCCGGAACCAAGTACGTGTTGCGCTCCGATGTGATGTACGGCAACGCCGTTTGAGCGCGCTGCATCGCAGGCCGTCGGCAGCTTTGGCGCTTCAGCGCGAAAACGACTCCACCACCACCGGAATCTCCGGCGCCTGCCACTGGTAGGCATCGCCCAGCACATTGCGCTCGGCCTTCTGCCCGCTCCAGCGGATGCCCAGCAGGTCCATCAGGCTCCAGCCGGCCCAGTCCGCGCGAAAGGGCTGCTGCGTGGCGGCGCCGGTGGGCAGCGGCTCGCGGTTGCGCCAGACGACGGCCGGGATGCGGTAGCCCGAGGCGGTCGCGGGGCTGTGGCCTGCGCGGTTGCTGCCGTGGCCGACTTCCTGGCCGTGGTCCGACAGGTACATCCAGGCGCGGTAGTCGTCCGGCTTGCCGGTGCTGCGGGTCTGCTGCAGCAGTTCCGACACCACGAAGTCGTGGTACAGCAGGGCCGCGTCGTACTCCTGGCGGAAGTGGCGCACCCAGGCCGAGCGGCCGTCCTTCACGAGGCCGTTTTCGACCGCGTCGACGCTGTCGTCGAAGGGGTTGGCGTTCTCCGGAAAGCGCAGGCTGTAGTGCGGGTGCGCGCCCATCAGGTGGACCACGATGAGCTTGCGCTCGGTGCTGGTGTCGGCAAAGGCTTCCTGCACGCAGTCGAGGATCTCGCCGTCGAGCGAGGCGCTGGCGCGGCCCGGCGTGCGGTTCACCATGTCGACCACGTCGGCGTAGCGCGCGTGCTGCTGCTCGATGGCGAGGTCGTCGTGGTTGCTGATCCACCAGACCTTGTAGCCGGCGGCGCGCGCCAGGGCCAGCAGGTGGGGCGGGGTGTCGCCGTTCCCGTTGTTTCCGCCGTTTCCATTCGCGGGTTGGCCGAAATGGAACATGTTGCGCAGCGCGGGCAGGGTGCTCGCGTCCACCGACCACGCGTTGCGCAGCACGGCCATGCGGTCGCCTTCCTGCGCCTTGTGCGCCTGCAGGCGCGGCGTGGTCGGGCGGCCGTAGCCGTACAGGCCCATGTTGTCGCGGTTGATGCTGTCGGTGATGACGAGCACGACGGTGGACGGCCCCTCGCGCGTGATCACCGGTGCGATCTGCCGGGCCTGGGCCATCTGCGCATCGCGGGTTTTTTCCTGGTCGGCCCAGGCGGCGCGCTGGTCGTGCAGCGACTGCGACCACTGGGTCCAGAAGACGACCGGGTGCAGCCGGCGCCAGGGCTTGCTCACGTAGGCGACGCAAGCGGCGAGCAGGATGAGGAGCAGCAGCGAGCGCGCCCAGAACGGTCGCCGCGCACGCGGCGCCGTGGCACCGCGTCGCGCGAACAGGGTTGCGAGCAGGCCGGCCGCCACCAGCGCGGCCGACCAGACGACGGCGGAGCGCCAGTGCATGCGCAGGTACTCGGCGCTTTCGCGTGCGTTGGTGTTGGCCGCGGCGCCCAGCACCATGGCGCTGTCGGGCGCGGCCTGATAGGTGTCGAGCAGGTAGGCGCGGACCACGGCGTCCAGGCCGAAGCCCATGACCCAGAGCCACACGAGCGCCGTGCGCCAGCGCCGCAGGCGCGCGCTGTGCAGCGGCCACAGCAGCCAGAGCACGGGCGGCGCGGCGAGCACCGCGAGCTGGGCGATGCGGCGGCCGTCGTGGCCCAGGGCGATCAGCGCCAGCAGCGTCGCGCCGACCACGCCGCAGGCCAGCAGGGCGCTGGAGGGAGGACGCGGGGCGTCGATGGCGGGATGTGTCAAGCGCGGCGCGGGGAGTCGAGGGCGGGCGAATTCTGCCCCGCACCCTGCGCCCACGCGTCCAGTGTCCCGACCCTTGCGGGGTCTTTGTGCGGCGCCTCAGGGATATCCCCGCGGAACTTATCGGCGCTCAGCGTCCCAGAGGGGGCTTCGACCGGCATTTGCCGGACCTCCCGTGTCTTCTCGAAAGGAACCCTCGCCCCATGGCCCGATTCAGCCGCCGACTGCCCGCGCTCCTGCTCGCATTCTTCTTCTCGTGGATGCTGCTGCCGTCCGCCTTTGCCGCGCAGCCGCAGATGGTCAGTGTCGCGGTCAAGACCCTGAACATGCGCACGGCCCCCAGCCAGCGCGCCGAGGCGCACTGGACAGTGAGCCGGGGCTATCCGCTGCGCGTGATCGGCCGCAAGGGCGACTGGCTGCGTGTCACCGACTTCGAGAACGACAAGGCCTGGGTCTTCCGTTCGATGACGAGCAAGACGCCGCACCACGTCGTGAAGGCAAAGACCGCGCAGTTGCGCCGCGCACCCGGCGCGCGCAGCCCGGTCGTGAAGAAGGCCGTGTACGGCGACGTGTTGCGCACCCTCGAGCGCCGCGGCGACTGGGTGAAGGTGCGCCACGAAGGCGGCACCACCGGCTGGGTGCTGAAGCGCTCCCTCTGGGGCTGGTGAACCCGAGGGCGCTCAGGTCGCGGTGGCCTGGCGCACGGCGCGCTCCCAGCGCGCCATCGATTCCTCGGCCTGCGCGCGGCCCATGGTCGGCATGAAGCGGCGCTCCACCTTCCACAGCTTGGAGAGCTGGCGCGCGTCGGTGTAGACGCCGGTCGACAGTCCCGCCAGGTAGGCTGCGCCCAGTGCGGTGGTCTCGACCACCTCGGGCCGCACCACCGGAATGCCCAGCAGGTCGGCCTGGAACTGCATCAGCAGGTCGTTCACGCTCGCGCCGCCATCCACGCGCAGCTCGGCCACGGGCTTGCCGCCCGCGGCCACCGCGTCGCGGCTCATGGCCTGCAGCAGCGCGGCACTTTGATAGGCGATGCTTTCCAGCGCGGCGCGCGCGATGTGTGCGACCGTGGTGCCGCGCGTGAGGCCGGTGATCGTGCCGCGCGCGTCCGCGTCCCAGTAGGGCGCGCCCAGGCCGGTGAAGGCCGGCACCATCATCACGCCGCCCGCGTCGGGCACGCTCTCGGCCAGCGACTGCACTTCGGCGCTGCCCTTGATGGCCTTGAGGCCGTCGCGCAGCCACTGCACCACGGCGCCGCCGACGAACACGCTGCCTTCCATCGCGTACTGCGGGGTGGCGTCGGTCTGCGCGGCGCTGGTCACGAGCAGGCCGTTGTGCGAGGGCTGGAACGCGCCGCCCGTGTGCATCAGCAGGAAGCAGCCGGTGCCGTAGGTATTCTTGGCCATGCCGGCCTCGAAGCAGGCCTGGCCGAAGAGGGCGCTTTGCTGGTCGCCGGCCACGCCGCCGATGGGCAGCGCGTGGCCCAGCAGCGCGGCGTCGGTGTCGGCAAAGTGCGAACTCGAGGGCTGCACCTTCGGCATCAGCGCGGCGGGGATGTCCAGCGCCTTCAGCAGGTCGGCGTCCCAGTCGTTCGTGTGCACGTTGAAGAGCATGGTGCGCGAGGCGTTGCTCACGTCGGTCACGTGCACCTTGCCGCCGGTGAGCTGCCACATGAGCCAGCTGTCGACCGTGCCGAAGGCGAGTTCGCCGCGTTCGGCCTGGGCGCGCGCGCCGGGCACGTGGTCGAGCAGCCAGCGCAGCTTGGTGCCCGAGAAATACGCGTCGATCACCAGGCCGGTCTTTTCGCGGATGGTGTCGCTCAGGCCCTGCTCGCGCAGCTGCGCGCACAGGGGCTCGGCGCGGCGGTCCTGCCAGACGATGGCGTGGTGCACGGGCTGGCCGGTGGCGCGGTTCCACAGCACGGTGGTCTCGCGCTGGTTGGTGATGCCGATGGCGTGGATGTCGGCGGGCTGCAGCTTCGCCTTGGCCAGCACCTCGCGCGCGGTGGCCAGCTGGCTGCGCCAGATTTCCATCGGGTCGTGCTCGACCCAGCCCGGCTGCGGGTAGATCTGCGTGAGCTCTTTCTGCGCGATGGCGACGATGCGGCCTTCGCGGTCGAACACGATGCTGCGCGAGCTGGAGGTGCCCTGGTCCAGGGCAAGCAGGTAGGTGGTCATTCGATGAGTCTGATGGGGTTCAGTTGTCGCGCGCGATCTCGAGCCGCACCTGCGCGGCGTGCAGCAGGTCGGGGAAGGGCGGCGGCGGCGCGGCGTCGGTGAACAGGCGGTCGATCTGCGAGAGCGTGCCCAGCTGGATCATGGCCGGCCGGTTGAACTTGCTCGCGTCGGCCGCCAGCCACACCTCGCGCGCCTGGGCAATGATGGTCTGTGCGACCTTCACCTCGCGCAGGTCGAAGTCGCGCAGCGAGCCGTCAGCCTCGATGCTCGACACGCCGATGAGCGCGATGTCGACCTTGAACTGGCGGATGAAGTCGATGGTGGCCTCGCCCACCACGGCGCGGTCGCGCGGGCGCACCGAGCCGCCGGCCACGATCACCTCGCAGGCCGTGTTGCCGCTCAGGATGGTCGCCACGTTCAGGTTGTTGGTGATCACGCGCAGGCCCGTGTGGCGCATCAGCGCCTTGGCGATGGCCTCGGTGGTGGTGCCGATGTTCAGGATCAGCGAACAGTCGTTGGGCACCAGCTCGGCCACGCGGCGCGCAATGCGCGCTTTGCCGTCGGCGTTGAGCGTTTCGCGCTGCTGGTAGCCGATGTTCTCGGTGGTCGAGCTGGGCACCCGCACGCCGCCGTGGAAGCGCGTGAGCAAGCCCGCATCGGCCAGCCGCTGCACGTCGCGCCGCACGGTCTGCAGCGTGACGCCCAGCATGTCGGCGAGCTGTTCGACGGTGACCGAACCGCGCGCGCGCACGGTGTCGAGGAGGTTGATCTGGCGCGGGTTGGAGTTCACAGAGGCGTCGTGGAAAGCGGAAAGACTGGGGTCGAGGGTACAGGCCGCGTCACTTTAAAACGAAAGAAAACGAAGCCGAGTAAGGGAAAACTCGGAGGAAAATCGCGCCAAAAGGAATCCAAATGAAAAAACGCGAAAATACAATCTCGGCCTTTGCTGACAAAAGTCACGAACCTACGGACCTCCAGCCTGTGACCGATTTCTCCTCTCCAGCGGCCGAACCCGCCACCGATTGCGATGTGCTGATCGTCGGCGGTGGCATCAACGGCTGCGGCATTGCGCGCGACCTGGCCGGCCGGGGCTGGCGCGTGGTCCTGTGCGAGAAGGACGACCTGGCCTCGCACACGTCGTCGTCTTCCACCAAGCTGATCCACGGCGGGCTGCGCTACCTGGAGTACTACGAGTTCTCGCTGGTGCGCAAGGCGCTGCAGGAGCGCGAGGTGCTGCTCAAGAGCGCGCCGCACATCATGTGGCCGCTGCGCTTCGTGATGCCGCACGACCCCTCGATGCGCCCGGCCTGGATGATCCGCATCGGCCTGTTCATGTACGACCACCTCGCCAAACGCGAGGTGCTGCCGCCGTCGCGCGGCATCGACCTGCGCCAGCACCCGGCCGGCGCGCCGCTCAAGGCACAGTACAAGCGCGGCTTCGTGTACTCCGACGGCTGGGTCGACGACGCGCGGCTGGTGGTGCTCAACGCCATCGATGCGCGCTCGAAGGGCGCCGAAGTGCTCACGCGCACGCGCTGCATCCATGCGCAACGCGGCGCCGACGGCTGGGTCGCCACGCTCGAAGGCCCCGACGGCGCGCACCGCACCGTGCGTGCGCGCGCCGTGGTGAATGCGGCCGGCCCCTGGGCCGAATCCTTCCTGCGCGGCGTGGCCCAGTCGGCGCGCGGCGAGGCGCTGGCCACCAAGAGCCTGCGGCTCGTGAAGGGCAGCCACATCATCGTGCCGCGCCTGTTCGACCACGACCACGCCTACATCTTCCAGAACCCCGACAAGCGGATCATCTTCGCCATTCCCTACCAGGGCGCGTTCACGCTGATCGGCACCACCGACATCGAGATCAGCGGCGACGACCCCGGCGCCGCGCGCATCGCGCAGGAAGAAATCGACTACCTGTGCACCCAGGCCAGCCGCTACTTCGACAAGGCCATCGTGCCGGCCGACGTGGTCTGGACCTACTCGGGCGTGCGCCCGCTGCTGGACGACGCCTCGGGCGACCCCTCGGCCGTCACGCGCGACTACCTGCTCGAATCGAACACCACCGCCGCGCCGCTGCTGTCGGTGTGGGGCGGCAAGATCACGACCTTCCGCAAGCTGGCCGAGGATGCGGCCGACGAGGTCGGCAAGATGCTCGGCCAGTCGGGCGCGCAACGCCCGGCCTGGACCGACGGCGCCTTCTTGGCCGGCGGCGACCTGTCGGCCTGGATCGGCGCGCCCAAGCGCCCCGATGACGACTTCGCCCGCTTCGTGGCCGCCGTGCAGGCGAAATACCCCTGGCTCGACGCCCAGGTCGCGCTGCGGCTGGCGCGGGGCTACGGCGCGCGCGTGGCCGAACTGATCGGCGAGGCCCAGTCGCTGGCCGACATGGGCGCCGAGGTGGCACCCGGCCTGTACGAGCGCGAGCTGCGCTTCCTGCAGGCGCGCGAATGGGCCGTGAGCTCGGACGACGTGCTCTGGCGCCGCACCAAGCTCGGCCTGCACTACACGCCCGCCGAGCGCGAGCAGGTGGCGATCTGGCTGCAGGCCAACGCAAAGAACAACAACGACACCGTGGAAGTGGAGGTGAGCTGATGCAGCTGACTCTGGAGCGCGTCACCAAGAAGGTCGGCGCGCAAACCTGGCTCTACGAGCAGAGCATCGCGCCCCAAAGCGGCGCGGTGACCGTGCTGCTCGGCGCCACGCAGGCCGGCAAGACCAGCCTGATGCGCCTCATGGCCGGGCTCGACACGCCGAGCACCGGGCGTGTGCTGGTGGACGGCAAGGACGTCACCGGCACGCCGGTGCGCGAGCGCAACGTCGCGATGGTCTACCAGCAGTTCATCAACTACCCCTCGCTCAAGGTGGCCGACAACATCGCCTCGCCGCTGAAGCTGCGCGGCGAGTCGAACATCGACGCGCGGGTGAAGGCGCTGGCCGACAAGCTGCACATCGGCATGTTCCTCGACCGCTATCCGCAGGAGCTGTCGGGCGGCCAGCAGCAGCGCGTGGCGCTGGCGCGTGCGCTCGCCAAGAACGCACCGCTCATGCTGCTCGACGAGCCGCTGGTCAACCTCGACTACAAATTGCGCGAAGGCCTGCGCGAAGAACTCACGCAGCTCTTCGCCACCGGCGACTCGACCGTCATCTACGCCACCACCGAGCCCGGCGAAGCACTGCTGCTGGGCGGCTACACGGCCGTGATGGACGCCGGCGAGCTGCTGCAGTACGGCCCGACCGCCGAGGTGTTCCACGCGCCGCAGTCGCTGCGCGTGGCGCGCGCCTTCAGCGATCCGCCGATGAACCTGCTGGCGGGCACGGCTGCGGCCGGCCGCGTGCAACTCGCGGGCGGGCCCGCGCTCACGCTGGCCCTGCCTGAAAGCGTGTCGGGCGCGGTCACCGTCGGCCTGCGCGCGAGTGCCTTGAACGTGAACGCGGGGGAGGGCGACACCGCCTTGCCCGGCAAGGTGGAGCTGGCCGAAATTTCGGGCTCCGACACCTTCGTGCACGTCGACACGGCGGTGGGCGAACTGGTGGCGCAGCTCACCGGTGTGCACCGCTTCGAGCTGGGCGCTTCGATCACGCTGTACTTCAGCGCATCGCAAGCCTATGTGTTCGATGCCGGCGAAAAGCTGGCACTGGCGCCGGCTTGGCGCAAAGGAAGCTAGTCATGGCACGCATCGATCTCGACCTGGCCCACGCCTACCGCGCCAACCCCACGCAGGACAGCGACTACGCGCTGCTCCCGCTGAAGATGAGCTTTCGCGACGGCGGCGCGTATGCCTTGCTCGGCCCCTCGGGCTGCGGCAAGACGACCATGCTCAACATCATCTCGGGCCTGCTCGTGCCTTCGCAAGGCAGCGTGAGCTTCGACGGCCGCGACATGACGCGCGCCACGCCGCAGGAACGCAACATCGCGCAGGTGTTCCAGTTCCCGGTGATCTACGACACCATGACCGTGGCCGAGAACCTGGCGTTCCCGCTGCGCAACCGCAAGGTGCCCGAAGACCAGATCAAGAAGCGCGTCGGCGAGATTGCCGAAATGCTCGACATGAGCGGCCAGCTCAACCAGCGCGCGGCGGGTCTGGCGGCCGACGCCAAGCAGAAGATCTCGCTGGGCCGTGGCCTGGTGCGCAGCGACGTGTCGGCGGTGCTGTTCGACGAACCGCTCACCGTGATCGACCCGCACCTGAAGTGGCAGCTGCGCCGCAAGCTCAAGCAGATCCACCGCGAGCTCAAGCTCACGCTGATCTACGTGACGCACGACCAGGTCGAGGCGCTGACCTTCGCCGAAGAGGTGGTGGTCATGACGCGCGGCAAGGCCGTGCAGGTGGGCAGCGCCGAGGCGCTGTTCGAGCGGCCGGCCCACACCTTCGTCGGCCATTTCATCGGCTCGCCGGGCATGAACTTTTTGTCGGCCCACAGCGCCAACGGCGCACTCGAAGTGGCGGGCACGCCGCTGGTGCCCACGCGCGAGCTGCCGCCCGGCGCGCTCAAGATCGGCATCCGGCCCGAGTACCTGCGCCTGTCGAACGCGGGTG
Organism: Variovorax sp. GW458-11-26-14-LB1; assembly: GCF_059423965.1. Lineage (NCBI taxonomy): Bacteria > Pseudomonadati > Pseudomonadota > Betaproteobacteria > Burkholderiales > Comamonadaceae > Variovorax > Variovorax sp. GW458-11-26-14-LB1. The sequence goes on along the minus strand of NZ_JBWKYW010000049.1, from coordinate 33,595 downwards.
CCGCCGGCGCCGTGCCTGCGGTGGTGAAGCAGGTGCAGGACGTCGGCACGCACGCGATGCTCAGCGCCGAAGTCGACGGTGGCGTGGTCAAGGTGCGCATGCATTCGGACGAACAGCCGCCCTCGGTGGGCGACACGGTGTGGCTGCGGGTGCTCGACACCCACACCTGCTACTACAAGGACGAGGAACTGGTCGCATGAACCCGACGAACAAGCCGATCAACCAGAAGGCGTGGTGGCTCGTGCTGCCCGTGCTGATCTGCGTGGCCTTCTCGGCCATCGTGCCGTTGATGACGGTGGTCAACTACTCGGTGCAGGACATCATCTCGCCCGACCGGCGCGTGTTCGTCGGCACCGAATGGTTCGCCGCCGTGATGCGCGACGATGAGCTGCACCAGGCGCTGTGGCGCCAGCTGGGCTTCTCGCTGTCGGTGCTGCTGGTGGAGATTCCGCTGGGCATCGCGCTCGCGCTGTCGATGCCGGCCACGGGTTGGAAGTCGTCGGCGGTGCTGGTGGTGGTGGCGTTGTCGCTGCTCATTCCATGGAACGTGGTGGGCACCATCTGGCAGATCTACGGCCGCGCCGACATCGGCCTGTTGGGCCACGCGCTGCAGGTCATGGGCATCGAATACAACTACACCGGCAGCGCGACCGACGCCTGGCTCACGGTGCTGGTGATGGACGTGTGGCACTGGACGCCGCTGGTGGCCTTGCTCTGCTACGCCGGCCTGCGCTCCATTCCCGACGCCTACTACCAGGCCGCGCGCATCGACGGCGCCAGCAAGTTCGCGGTGTTCCGCTACATCCAGCTGCCCAAGATGCGTGGCGTGCTGATGATCGCGGTGCTGCTGCGCTTCATGGACAGCTTCATGATCTACACCGAGCCCTTCGTGCTGACGGGCGGCGGGCCGGGCAACGCGACCACCTTCCTGAGCCAGTACCTCACGCAGAAGGCCGTGGGACAGTTCGACCTCGGGCCGGCGGCGGCGTTCTCGCTGATCTATTTCCTGATCATCCTGCTGTTCTGCTTCGTGCTCTACAACTGGATGCAGCGGGTCGGTACACAGGAAGTGGAGAAAGAACAATGAACGAAAAGAGATTCCACAAGCGCAGCATCTTCTTGCTGCTGTACATCCTGTTCGCGCTGCTGCCCATCTACTGGATGGTCAACATGAGCTTCAAGACGAACGAGGAGATCCTGTCGAGCTTCTCGTTCTTCCCGCAGCAGCTCACCTGGGCCAACTACGCGCGCATCTTCACCGACGAGTCGTGGTACTCGGGCTACATCAACAGCCTGATCTACGTGGCGATCAACACGGTGATCTCGCTCACCGTGGCGCTGCCGGCAGCGTATGCGTTCTCGCGCTATTCGTTCCTGGGCGACAAGCACGTGTTCTTCTGGCTGCTGACCAACCGCATGACGCCGCCCGCGGTGTTCCTGCTGCCGTTCTTCCAGCTGTACAGCACCGTGGGCCTCATGGACACGCACCTGGGCGTGGCGCTGGCGCACCTGCTGTTCAACGTGCCGCTGGCGGTGTGGATTCTCGAAGGCTTCATGAGCGGCATCCCGCGCGAGATCGACGAGACGGCGTACATCGACGGCTACTCGTTCCCGCGCTTCTTCCTCACCATCTTCCTGCCGCTCATCAAGGCCGGCGTGGGCGTGGCGGCGTTCTTCTGCTTCATGTTCAGCTGGGTCGAGCTGCTGCTGGCGCGCACGCTCACGAGCGTGAACGCCAAGCCCATCGTGGCGACGATGACGCGCACGGTGAGCGCCTCGGGCATGGACTGGGCGACGCTGGCCGCGGCCGGTGTGCTCACCATCGTGCCGGGCGCGATCGTGATCTGGTTTGTCCGCCACTACATCGCAAAAGGCTTTGCGATGGGGCGCGTCTAAGGAGGTCGAGACATGTTCGACTGGATGGTCTGGACCACCCCGGTGGCCGTTTTCTTCAGCTGCATCGCGCTCATGCTGGTCGGCATGACGGTGTGGGAATTCAAGTCGCCCACCACGATGCGCCGCGGCTGGCTGCCCATTGCCACCACGCGCGGCGACCGGCTCTTCATCGGCCTCTTGTCCGCGGCCTACGTCAACCTGATCTTCGTCGGCCTGGCCGGCAAGGTGCAGGAGTGGCTGAGCCTGGAGGCCGAGCCCTCGATCTGGATCGGCTTCGTGCTGTCGATGTTCGTGCTCGCGCTCGTGATGCGCAAAGGTTAGCCCACCGATTTCGTCAACGCGTCCGGCTCTCCGCCTCCCCGGAGCCGCGATGAAAAAACCGGGGAAGCACAACCGAGGAGACACATTCATGAAGATGCGCTACACGGCATTGGCAATGGCGGCGGCGATGGTCGCCGCGCACGGCGCATGGGCCGCAGAGCCCGAAGCCAAGAAATGGATCGACAGCGAGTTCCAGCCGTCGACCCTGAGCAAGGACCAGCAGGCGGCCGAGATGAAGTGGTTCATCGACGCGGCCAAGAAGCTGCAGGCCAAGGGCGTCAAGGAAATCTCGGTGGTGTCGGAGACCATCACCACGCATGAATACGAATCGAAGACGCTGGCCAAGGCCTTCGAGGAAATCACTGGCATCAAGGTGAAGCACGACCTGATCCAGGAAGGCGACGTGGTCGAGAAGCTGCAGACCTCGATGCAGTCGGGCAAGTCGATCTACGACGGTTGGATTTCCGACTCCGACCTGATCGGCACGCACTACCGCTACGGCAAGATGATGAACCTCACCGACTACATGGCCGGTGCGGGCAAGGAGTACACCAACCCCGGGCTCGACCTCAAGGACTTCATCGGTACCAAGTTCACCACCGCGCCCGACGGCAAGCTCTACCAGCTGCCCGACCAGCAGTTCGCCAACCTGTACTGGTTCCGCGCCGACCTGTTCGATCGCAAGGACCTGAAGGACAAGTTCAAGGCCAAGTACGGCTATGACCTGGGCGTGCCGCTGAACTGGAGCGCCTACGAGGACATCGCCGAGTTCTTCAGCGTCGACGTGAAGACCATCGACGGCAAGCCGATCTACGGCCACATGGACTACGGCAAGAAGGACCCGTCGCTGGGCTGGCGCTTCACCGATGCGTGGCTCTCGATGGCCGGCACCGCCGACATCGGCACCCCCAACGGCATGCCGATCGACGAGTGGGGCATCCGCGTGGCCGACGACAAGTGCACGCCCGTGGGCGCGGCCGTGTCGCGCGGCGGTGCGACCAACTCGCCGGCCGCCGTGTACGCGCTCACCAAGTACATCGACTGGATGAAGAAGTACGCGCCCAAGGAAGCCATGGGCATGACCTTCGGCGAAGCCGGCCCGGTGCCCGCGCAGGGCCAGATCGCCCAGCAGATCTTCTGGTACACGGCCTTCACGGCCGACATGACCAAGAAGGGCCTGCCCGTGGTGAACGAGGACGGCACGCCCAAGTGGCGCATGGCGCCCGGCCCGAACGGCCCGTACTGGAAGCAGGGCATGCAGAACGGCTACCAGGACGTGGGTTCGTGGTCCTTCTTCAACGGCCATGACGCCAACAAGACGGCCGCCGCCTGGCTCTACGCCCAGTTCGTGACCTCCAAGAGCGTCTCGCTCAAGAAGACCATCGTGGGCCTGACCCCGATCCGCGAATCGGACATCCAGAGCAAGGCCATGACCGACATGGCGCCCAAGCTGGGCGGCCTGGTCGAGTTCTACCGCAGCCCGGCCCGCGTGGCATGGACGCCCACCGGCACCAACGTGCCCGACTACCCCAAGCTGGCGCAGCTGTGGTGGAAGAACGTGGCCGAGGCCGTCACGGGCGAGAAGACCCCGCAGAAGGCCATGGACAACCTGGCCGACGAGATGGACAACGTGATGGGCCGCCTGCAACGCGCCGGCATGGCTCATTGCGCGCCCAAGCTCAACCCGAAGGGCGACCCGAACAAGTGGCTCAGCGACCAGCACGCCCCGTGGAAGAAGCTGGCCAACGAGAAGCCCAAGGGCGAGACCATCGACTACAACAAGCTGCTGAGCGCCTGGAAGGCCGGCAAGGTGCGCTGATCGGCGCGTCGCCAGCAGCAATTGCAAACAAGGGCCGCGCCGCGAGGTGCGGCCCTTTTTCGCTTTCTGGCGCCCTGGTTCGTCGGATTCACGCGACGCCATGACCTATGGCAGATGCACCTTTGAAAAGGTTCGCTTACATTCGACGGCCCCCGCCACGGCCCGCCAGTGAATCCAAGTTCTTCCAGCCCCACCGCCAGCCCTCCTGCCATCCCGAGCGCGCGTGTCAAACGCGTCCTGCTGATCCAGTACTCGCAGACCGGGCAACTCGACCGCGTGGCCGGGCAGATCGCCGCGCCGCTGCGCGCCGACCCGGGCATCGAACTGCGCGTGGAGACGCTGCGTCCGCTGCAGCGCTTTCCCTTTCCCTGGCCCTTCCTGACCTTCTTCGACGCGTTCCCCGAGTCGGCCCACCTGAAGCCGGGCCCGCTGGCGCCCTTGACGCTCACGGGCGACGAAGACTTCGACCTCGTCATCCTGCCGTACCAGGTCTGGTTCCTGGCCCCCGCGCAGCCGGTCGTGGCCTTCCTGCAGCACCCCGTGGCGGCGCGGCTGCTCAAGGGAAAACCCGTGGTCACGGTCATTGCCTGCCGCAACATGTGGCTGCTGGCCCATGAAAAGCTCAAGGGCCTGCTCGCCGCCACCGGCGCGCGCCTGATCGACAACGTGGTGCTCACCGACCCCGGCCCCACGCTCGCCACCTTCTTCACCACGCCGGCCTGGCTCATCTGGGGCCGCAAGCGCGGCTTCTGGGGCATGCCCGACGCGGGCCTGAGCGAGGAACAGATCCGCGGCTGCGGCCGCTTCGGCCGGGCCCTGCGCGACGCATTGCACGAAGGCCGCGAGCAGGGCGATGCGCCCCTGCTGGCCGGGCTGGGCGCGGTGCGCGCCCAGGCGCGGCTGCTCATCAGCGAGAAGGCCGGCACGCGCAGCTTCTACCTCTGGGGCAAGCTGATCATGGCGGCCGGCGGGCCGGGCGCGGCGGTGCGCAAACCGCTGCTCTTGCTGTACGTGCTGTTTCTGCTGGCACTGATCGTCACCGTCGTGCCGGTGAGCCTGACGCTGCAGGCCCTGCTGCGGCCGTTGTTCCGAGGGTGGCTGACTAAAATGACGGCTCAATTCGAGCGCCCGTCGGGCTCTGCCACGGACCGGCTCCCTCTCTATGACGACTGATGTTTTCCTGACCCGCACCGCTGCCTTCCTGCCTTTTTCTCCGGTCAGCAACGAAGACATCGAAGAAGTGTTGGGCCGCATCGGCGGCAAGGTGTCGCGTGCGCGACGCCTCATCCTGCGCAGCAACGGCATCCAGTCGCGCCACTACGCCATCGACCGCGCCACCGGCCAGCTGGCCATGACCAACGCACAGCTCACCGCTGCGGCCATCCGCGCGCTGGGCGACGACATCGGCCCGGTCGACTGCCTGGCCACCGGCACCTCGCTGCCCGACCAGCTCATGCCCAACCACGCGGTGATGGTGCACGGCGAACTGGGCTGGCCCCGGCTCGAGGTGGTGGCCTGCGCCGGCATCTGCCTGGCCGGCGCGGCGGCGCTCAAGCATGCGTGGCTGTCGGTGCGCGCGGGCGACGCGCGGCGCGCGGTCGCCACGGGCTCCGAGCTGGCCTCGGCCGTGATGCGCGGCATCAACTTCGAGGCCGAGCTCGAGCACAAGCTCGAAGCGCTCGAAGCCCGCCCGGAGATCGCCTTCGAGAAAGACTTCCTGCGCTGGATGCTGTCCGACGGCGCCGGCGCGGTGCTGCTGGAGCGCGAGCCGCGCGGGCCGCTGTCGCTGCGCGTCGAATGGATCGAGCTGTCGTCGGCGGCGCACGAGCTGCCGGTGTGCATGTACGCCGGCGCCGACAAGAACGAACAGGGCGGCCTCGACGGCTGGGCCCGCACCTCGCCGGCCGACTGGCAGCGCGACTCGACCTTCGCCGTCAAGCAGGACGTGCGCCTGCTCAACGACAACATCGTGCGCGCCACGCTGGCCGAGCCACTGGCCGCCATCATCGAGCGCCGCGGGCTCAAGACCGACGACATCGACTGGTTCCTGCCGCACCTGTCGTCGCACTATTTCGTCGAGCCCGTGGCCGCAAGCCTGGCCGCGCTGGGCCTGCCGATTCCGCGTGAGCGCTGGTTCAGCAACCTCGCGACCAAGGGCAACACGGGCTCGGCCTCGCCGTACATCATGCTCGACGAGCTGTTCCGCTCGGGGCGTATCAAGCCGGGCCAGAAGCTCCTGATGTTTGTCCCGGAAAGCGGCCGCTTCTCCAGCGGCTTCATCTACCTGGAGGCGGTGTAGCCATGGACCTCGATGCCGTGCCCCAAGAGGGCAACGCGACCCTCGCCGGCCATTCCAAGCTGATGTACGCCCGCGACGCGCAAGGCCGCGTCGTCACCACCACCTCGAAGGGCTGGGAGGCGGAAGAGATCGTCACCAGCCACGCGGTCGACGTGCTCATCGAGCAGGCGCAGGAGGCCAAGGCGCGCGTGAAGGCCGGGCTGGCCTCGCCGCTCGAGTACTGGATGTACGAGCGCCGCATGGACGTGGCGCTGCTCTCGCAGACCAGCGGCTTCTGGCAGTGGCGCGTGCGCCGCCACCTGCAGCCGCGCCATTTCGCCGCGCTGTCGCCGGCCCAGCTCGCCCGCTACGGCCAAGCGCTGGGGCTGCCCGTTTCCACCCTGCAAGGCCTGCCGTGAACTTCCAACACCAACAGGCGGCGCACTGCGAAAGCGGCGTCATCTCCAGCCTCATGCGCCACCACGGCGCGCCGATGAGCGAGGCGATGGCGCTGGGGTTGTCGTCGGCGCTGTCGTTCGCCTACCTGCCGTTCATCAAGCTGTCGGGCCTGCCGCTCATCTCGTACCGCATGCCGCCCAAGGCCATCATCAAGGGCCTGCTGGCGCCGATGGCCGCGCGCTTTCGCTTCGAGACCTTCCGCAGCCCGCAGGCCGGGCAGCAGCGGCTGGACGCGCTGCTGGCCGACGGCCAGCTCGTGGGCCTGCAGACCTCGGTCTACTGGCTGCCGTACTTTCCGCCGAACATGCGCTTTCACTTCAACGCGCACAACCTGCTGGTCTACGGCAAGGACGGCGACGACTACCTGATCAGCGACCCGGTGTTCGAGGAGCCCGTGCGCTGCGCCAGCGAAGACCTGTCGCGCGCGCGCTTCGCCAAGGGCGTGCTGGCGCCCAAGGGCCTCATGTACTACCCGCAGGCCATCGAGCGCAAGGCGGTCGACGCCGCCTCGGTCACCAAGGCCATCCGCAAGACCGTGCGCAACATGCTCGCGCCCGTGCCCATCGTCGGCGTGCGCGGCATGCGCACGCTGGCCAAGCGCATGCAGAAGCTGTCGCCCAGCGATCCGCGCAGCGTCGACTTCATCGGCCACCTGGTGCGCATGCAGGAAGAGATCGGTACGGGCGGGGCGGGCTTTCGCTTCATCTACGCGGGCTTCCTGCAGGAGGCGGCGCAGCTGCTCGACAAGCCGCAGCTCACGCAGATGTCCGAACGCCTGATCGCCATCGGCGACGGCTGGCGCGCGTTCGCGCTCAAGGCGGCGCGCATGGTCAAGGGCCGAGAGCCGGTCGATCCGGTGGCACTCGCCGGCAAGTTGCGCGAGCAGGCGCAGCAAGAGGAAACCTTCTTTCGCGACCTCAAGGCCGCCGTCGCCTGATGCTCGAGCTTCACCAGCTCGGCTACCGCTACCCGCACGCTGACAAGGCCGCGCTGGCCGACGTGTCGCTCGCCGTGCCGCGCGGTTGCGTGCTGGGCTTGCTGGGCCCGAACGGCGCCGGCAAGACCACGCTGATCTCGCACCTGTCGGGCGCGCTCGCGGTGCAGTCGGGCGACATCCGCATCGACGGCCAGCCGTTGCAGCAGGTGCGCGCCAAGGCGCCCACGCGCATCGCCGTGGCGCCGCAGGACCAGGCCTTCTATCCGATGCTCACCGTGGCCGAGAACCTGGCGTGTTTCGCCGCGGCCGGCAAACTTTCGGGTGCGCGCAAGAAGTCGCGCATCGACACCTGCACGCAGTTCGCACAGCTCGAGCAGTTCGCGGGCGTGCGTGCCGAGCGGCTCTCGGGCGGCTTGAAGCGCCGCCTGAACCTCGCGATCGCCTTGCTGCCCGAACCCGAGCTGATGCTGTTCGACGAGCCGACGGTGGGCGTCGATCCGCAGTCGCGCGCCTTCATCCTCGATGCGATCAAGAGCCTGGCGCAGGCCGGCGCGGCGGTGATCTACGCCTCGCACTACATGGAAGAGATCGAGGCCATCGCCGACCGCGTCGCCATCCTCGACCAGGGCCGCGTGCTGCGCGAAGGCCCGCTCGATGCGCTGCTGTCGCAAAGCGCGATGCTGCTGACCCTGGCCGCCGACGGGCTCGACGCGCAGAGGCTCTCGCGCTTCGGCACGGTGGAGCAGGGCGCGGCGCACTGGCGCATCCACCTGAACGCAGGCACCGGGCCCGGCCCCGTGCTGGCCGCGCTCGAAGCCGAAGGCATCGAGGTGCGCCAGGCCGAGTTCGGCCGGCACGACCTCGAGCAGCTCTTCATGGCGCTCACGCACCGTTCGCTGCGCGACTGACCGAACGCCATGCTCTTCGCGCTCATCAAGAAAGAACTGCTGGCCCTCGTGCGCGACATGCACGGGCTGGCCGTGCTGTTCGTGATGCCGATGGTGTTCATCGTGCTGATGTCGCTCACGCTGAAGGACATCTACCGCCCGCCGCTGGCCGAGCTGAGCTACGCGGTCGATGCACGCGACAGCGGCACGCCCGCCAAGTGGCTGCTGCAGATCTGGCAGCGCAGCCATGGCGCGCCGCAGCCGCTGGGCAACGACTGGCAGGCGCGGCTGCGCAGCGGCACGCTCAAGTACGTGATCGTGCTGGAGCCGGGCCTGTCGGACGAACTGGAATCGGCCGCGCTCTCCACGCGTGCCCACATCCGCCTGCTGGCCGAACCCGGCATCGACGCCAACCTGTTCAACGCGCTGCGCGCAGAACTCATCGGGGCCTCGGGCGAACTCAAGGCGCGGCTCGCGCTGGCGGTGCCCGGCACGGCCAGCCCCGCGCCCGATGCGTCCATCCAGGCGATGGTGCAGGCCGAGCGCTTTGCCACCGCCGGCCCGCGGCCCACGTCGGTGCAGCAGAACGTGCCGGCCTGGCTGGTGTTCGGCATGTTCTTCGTGGTGGCCTCGCTGTCCAGCCTGTTCGTGCAGGAGCGCGGCTCGGGCGCGCTCGGCCGGCTGCAGAGCCTGGGCGTGTCGCGTTCGATGCTGCTCGCTTCCAAGGCCTTGCCCTACCTCGGCGTGAACGCGCTGCAGGCGCTGCTGATGCTGGCGGCGGGCATCTGGTTCATGCCGCTGATCGGCGGCGACGCGCTCTCGCTTGCGGGCATCCACTGGGGCGGCCTGCTGCTGTCGCTGGTAGCCGTGAGCCTGGCGGCGGTGAGCCTGTCGCTGGCGGTGGCCTGCCTCGTCAAGAGCCATGCGCAGGCCGCCACGCTGGGGCCGATGGTGAATGTGCTGATGGCGGCGGCGGGCGGCATCATGGTGCCCAAGTTCGTCATGCCGGGCTTCATGCAGCGCATGGTCGAAATCTCTCCCATGAACTGGGGGCTCGAAGCGTTGCTCACCGTGCTGCTGCGCGGCGGCGGCGTGGCCGAGGTGCTGCCGCAGGTCGGCCGGCTGGTGGCGTTCGCGGCCCTCATGTTCTTCGTGGCTGTCTTTCTGTTTCGCAGGCGCGCACCGTGACGAGCACCGCTTCTTCTCCTGAATTCATCGCCCGCCTCAAGGCCCTCGTGCTCGAGGCCGTCGAAAAAGACGCGCCGCCCGGCGGCCTCGGCGACGACGAGCCGCTGTTCGGCCCCGAGGCGCGCCTGGACCTCGACTCGCTCGACGCGCTGCAGGTGTCGATGGCGATCCAGCAGCACTTCGGCCTGCGCATGCCCGACAGCAAGGACACGCGCCGCGCCATGACCTCGATCGCGCACCTGGCGGAACACCTGGTGCAAGCGGGCAAGGGATGAGTCCTGTGTACCTGGCCGGCATGGGGCTGGCCTGCGTGCTTGGCGACGATGTGCCGTCGGCGCTCGCGGCACTGCGGCGCGGCGGCGTGCCGCCCACGCCGGTGACGGTGGCCGAGGGCCTGCAGTGGCCGGTCTACACGCTGCCCGTGCCGCCCGGTGACTGGGCGCAGCGCGTGCAGCACACGGTGCGCCGCGTGGTCGCACAGACCGGCGACGGGCTGGACCGGCAGGGGCCGCTGTTCGTGGCGTCGTCGTCGCTCGACATCGGGGCCATGGAGCATGCGCAGCACGACGCGCGGCTCAGCGGCGACCTGCAGGATTTCGCCGACATCGCCGCCGCTGCGCTCGACTGGCAAGGCCCGGTCTTCACCGTCTCGACCGCCTGCACCTCGGCGCTCAACGCGATGCTGGCGGCGGCCGACATGGTGCGCGCGGGCGAGGCCCGCGAAGCTTTGGTGATTGGCGCCGAGCTCGACAACCGCTTCACCGTGGCCGGCTTCGGCGCGATGCAGCTGCTGGCGCCCGACAGCGCGCGGCCCTTCGGCGCGGGACGCCAGGGGCTGGTGCTCGGCGAAGCGGTGGCGGCGCTGCGGCTCCGATCACAACCCGCGCGCTGGGCGCTGCTGGGCGGCGCCAACGTGGTCGACGGGCGCAACCCCTCGGGCACCGAGGCCAGCGCCGTGCGCGCGATGTGCCGCGACACGCTGGCGCGCAGCGGCCTGCAGCCCGCGGACATCGACCTCATCAAGGTGCAGGCCGCCGGCAGCCCGGTCAACGACGCGATCGAGGTCGAGGCGCTGCGGGAGGTGTTCGCGCCGCTGCCGCCGCTGGTGTCGCTCAAGTCGGCGATCGGCCACACGCTGGGCGCGGCCGGGGCAGCGGAGCTGGCCCTGCTGGTCGGCTGCATCGAAGGCGGCGCCTGGCCGTCGGTCGGCTACGCGCTGGACGAGACGCTGGGCATCGCGCTGAGCGACGGGCCGCCGGCGCGGCTGCGTCACATCCTGCTCAACGTGGTGGGCTTCGGCGGCGGGCATGCGTCGCTGGTGCTCAAGGATTGCAACGCCGCATGAGCCACGTCGCAACCCCCTGGCGCACCGTCGCGCATGTCGTGGCGCATCCGCCGCCCGACGACTGGCGCGACGCGCTGGCGACCCGCCTGGGCCGCCGGCCGCGCCGCGTCGGCCTGTGGACCGAGCTGGCGATGTACGGCGCGCTGCGTTGCCTCGACGCGGCCGGCGAAGCCGCGCTGCCGGCGGGCGTGCGCCTGCGCGTGACCAGCCGGCGCGGCGCGTGGGAGGCCACGCGCGCGGGGCTGGCGCAGCTCGACGCGGGCTTGCCGATGCCCTTCACCTTCATGCAGGGCCAGCCCGCGCTGATGCTGGCCGAGGTCGGCCGCTGCCTCGACTGGCAGGGCGACGCGAGCTTCATGCTGTGCCGCGATCTCGCGCGTCCGCTGGCGCTGTCGCAGCTGGGTGCGGGGCGCGACGGGCTGCTGTTCGGTGTGGTGGAGGAGACGTTCGGCGACGTGCCGCCGCGCTCCGAATGGTGGCGGCTGGTGCCGACCGATCAGGCGGCGATCGAACGCTGAAGGTTCTCGCGCGCCCGCGCTTCGAGCAGTGCGTGCAGGCGCGGCGTGGCGTAGATCGCCGGGCGGTCGAGAAAGCGCTGGAGGATCGCGCGCCGGCGCGGCAGGCGAATCTCCTCGGGAACGAAACCGTATTCCGCATGCACCTGGCGCTCGTACTCGTCGAAGCGCGCGCGCTCGGCGCCGAGGATCGACAGGTCGATGTCGATCAGCAGCTCGGCGTCGCGGCCCTCGGGCACGGCGTCGTGGCGCGTGGCCATGACGAGTGCGTGGACGCGTTCGGCCGACGCTGTGTCCACACCGGCGACCTGCAACGCCTGCCGCGCCCAGTCGGCGCTGCGCGCTTCGTTGTCATGCGCATGCACGTCGTAGATCGCGTCGTGGAACCACAGTGCCAGCGCCACCTCGCCGGGGCGTTCGGCCAGCGCCTGTTCCTGGTCGAACCACGCGAGGCATTCGCCCAGGTGCTGCATCGTGTGGTAGTGGCGCTGCGGCTCGCCGTAGCGGCGTTGCAGTTCGAGCCGCAATGCGTCGTCGGGCGCGGCCACGCCCAGCGCGTGCCAGGCGGCGGTCCAGTTCGCGTGCAGCGCCTGCGGTGTCATCGCGGCTATTGCTCCATCGCGGCCTTGACCTCCTGGCCCAGGTCGAGCACCGACATCGCGTAGTAGCTGCTCCAGTTGTAGCGCGTGATCACGTAGAAGTTGCGCGTGCCGGCAACGTAGGTCGGCGGTGCGTCGAGGCCGTTCTGCAGCTCGATGAGCGCCAGCAGGCCCTTGTGCTTCAGGCCTTCGCCCTCGGGCACGGCGCCCGCGGCGACGAAGCTGTCGGCGCTGAAGGTCGGCAGGATGTCGGGCGCCAGCAGCAGCGCCTTCTTCAGGCGCGCTTCCTCGAAATGCACCGGATAGATCGACGGCATGCCCGGCGTCCAGCCGAAGCCCTTGAAGTAGCTCGCCACCGAGCCGATCACGTCGACCGGGTTGTTCACGAGGTCGATGCGGCCGTCGCCGTCGAAGTCGACCGCGTACTTGGCGATGCTGCTGGGCATGAACTGCGGCATGCCCATGGCGCCGGCGTAGCTGCCCACGGGCGTGAGCGGGTCGTCGGCGGTGCGGCTTTCGGTGCTCAGGAAGCTTTCGAGCTCGCCGCGGAAGAAGGCGATGCGCTCGGCCGCGCGCGGGTGGCCCTGCGGGAAGTCGAAGGATAGCGTGGCCAGCGCATCGATCACGCGGAAGTTGCCCATGTTGCGGCCGTAGATGGTCTCGACGCCGACGATGCCGACGATGATTTCCGGCGGCACGCCGTAGGTGGCCTCGGCGCGCGCGAGCGTGTCGGCATTGGCGCGCCAGAAGCGCACGCCGGCCGCGATGCGCACCGGGTCGATGAAGCGGCTGCGGTAGGTCTGCCAGTTCTTCACCGTGCCGACCGGGCCCGGCAGCATCAGGCGTGGCACGTTGGGCAGGAAGCGCGCGGCACCGATGGTGGCGCGCACCCAGTCGCGGTCGAGGTTGCGGCGCTGGGCGACGTCGTCGGCGAACGCCATGGCGTCGTCGCGCGTGGCGTAGGGGGTGCTGCCACGCACCGGCGTGACGGCGGGGCGGCCATTGGCCTGGGGCTTCTGGGCCAGGGCGCCCGTGGGCCAGGCGACGCAGGCGGCGAGGAGGGCGGTGGCGGCCACTGCGGCGCGCAAGGGCGTGGGAAAGGCGTGTGACATGGGCACGATTGTGCCGCCCGTGCGCATGCGCACTTTCGGGGGACACATGTGGTTGCAGCCGCGCGTCAGGCGCGCGGCGGCGTGGGCGGCCAGGGCAGCCGGCGGAACTCGGCGCGCAGCGCGGCGAGCGAGGCCGATGGGCCGGACGCGGCGGGCGCGTAGCGCTGGGCTTCGAGCTTCAGCAGCCAGTCGCGCACGGCCTGCGCGGCGGGCCCGAAGCGGGCGTCGGCGGCCTGGGCCATCTGACGCGGCGGCGCGGTCTCGGGCAGCGGCAGGCCGGCCTTGGCCAGGCGCGCGCGGGCTCGCCCGAGCAGGCGCAGCCACGGGTCGTGCCGGCTGCGCTCCCACAGCGTCCAGCCGGCGCCGGCCAGGCTCGCGGCCACCAGCAGGTACAGCAGCACGTAGCCCAGGTCTTCCAGGCTCGGGGCGTTGAAGCCGAGGGTCTTGAGCAGGTCGAGCTGGCGGCTTTGCGTGTAGTTGAGCACCCACTGGTTCCAGCCGTTGTTCACGGCCTCCCAGGCGGCGCGCAGGTTCTGCACCAGCGTCGGGCTCATGACGCCGATGGCGCCTGCGAACAGTCCGGGCTGCGGCGTGAGGCGCTGGAACTGCCCGATGCGCCCCGGCGCGACCGAGCCGGTCGGGTCGACGCGCACCCAGCCCGCGCCCTCTTGCCACACCTCGGCCCAGGCGTGCGCGTCGCTCTGGCGCACCACCCAGTAGTTGTCGACGTTGTTGAGCTCGCCGCCCTGGTAGCCGGTGACGATGCGTGCAGGGATTTGCAGGTGGCGCATCAGCACCACGAAGGCCGAGGCGATGTGCTCGCAGAAGCCTTCCTTGCGGTCGAACCAGAACTCGTCGGCAGTCTCGTTGCCGTACACGCCGGGCTGCAGCGTGTAGGTGTAGCCGCCGGTGCGCAGACGTTGCAGCGCGGCCTGCACGAAGGCCTGTGCATCGGCGCCGGCCAGCGTGGGGTCGGCGCGCATCTGGGCGGCGAGTGCGGCGGTGCGTGGGTTGCTGCCGGGCGGCAGCACCAGGTAGGGCTGGAGCCGGCCACCCGTGCGCACGATCGGGCCGCTCTGGAACTGCGGGTGGCTCTCGGCGCGGTAGCGCACGAGGTCGGTGATCGGGCGGTTCACGAACCACTGCAGGTCGGGCGTGCCGGTGACCTCGTAGCCGGGCACCACGGGCGCGCGCGGCGCGGCGTCGAGCGTGAGCAGCCACGGGCGCTGGCTGGCCTCGAGCGTGACCTCGTAGCGCACCGGCTCGCCGTGCGTGCGCAGGTTCGGCATCGCCTGCCCGCTGCGCGCCCAGGTCGGCAGCGCGGTCCATTCGCGGCCGTCGAACTGCGCCAGCACGGGGCCGCGGAAGTACAGCTGGCTTTGGGGCGGCGCGCGATTGCCGTCGAACTTGATGCGTGCGGCGATGCTCCCGTCGAGCGCCAGCTCGGCGATGGTGCCGACCCGCATCGTGTTCGACAGGCCGCTGCGCCCGGCCATGGCGTCGCCGGGCGTGCCCCACAGCGGCGCGAAGCGCGGGAACAGCAGGAACAGGGCGAGCATCACGGGCGCGCCCGCCAGCGCCATCCAGCCGGCCATGCGCGCGGCCTGCGTCAGCGGCGGCCGGCCCACGGGCATGTGGGCGTTGACCAGCGCCGTCAGCAGGCCCAGCAGCGCCAGCAGCATGGTGAAGGCGGTGAGCAGCGACTGCGAATAGAAGAAGTTCGTGAGCATCGCGAAGAAGCCCAGGAAGAAGACCACGAAGGCGTCGCGCCGCGCGCGCAGCTCCAGCGTCTTGAGCGCCAGCAGGCATACGACCAGCGTGACGCCCGCGTCGCGGCCCAGCAGCGTGCGGTGGGTGGCGTAGGTGGCGGCCAGCGCCAGCGCCAGCAGCGCGATGCGCCACCACTTGCTGGGCAGCGGGCGCGCCTGCACCGCCAGCGAGGCGCGCCACAGCAGCACCATGGCGGTGATGGCCGAGCACCACCAGGGCAGCTCGTCCACCTGCGGCAGCAGGATGAGGCCGATGACGCAGAGCAGGAACAGCGTGTCCCGTGCGTCCCTCGGCAGCGCGGTGAGTTCGCGTACGACCCGGTTCATGCGGCAGCCCCGTTCATGCGCACAGCGCCAGCGCCTCGAGGCAGGCGCGGCGGTGCGCCTCGCCCTGCGACGGTTTCACCGTGCGGCCGGCGACGCGCACGCCGTAGTCGACGCCGAGCCGGTCGGCCATCAGCACCCAGGCGCACAGGCGCGAGAGGCGGGCCTCGATGTCGGGCAGCGCGGCGGCGTGCGCGTCGAGCCAGAGCTCTTCGCGCTGCGTGTGTTGCGTGTCGCGGCTCACCAGGTCTTCGGAGCCGTTGGCCTGCGCGCGGGCCGCTTTCTTCCAGACCACGAGCTTGAGCGGATCGCCGCGGCGGTAGGCGCGCACGCCGTCGTACTCGCCGGCGTTTTGCGCCCGCACCGCGGCCGACGCGGCGGCGGGCCCGGAGAGCGGCTCGCCCGCCGGCAGCGGCGGCGGATGGGCCTCGGGCGTCGGGTACACGAGCAGCTGCGCGGCCGGGCGCCAGACCGTCCAGACGCGGAAGGTGCCGAGCGGAAAGCGCGTCTCGGCGGTCAGCGGCGGCACCGGGTGCAGGCCGCGCCGCTCGGGCTGGAAGGCGATCTCCACCGTGGCCGTGCCTTCGGCGGGCACGTCGGTCCAGGCCCACTGGCCGCTGCCGCGCACGGCCATGCCGATGCCGTAGCGCACGCTGCGTCGTTCGTTGTGCAGCACCACGCGCAGCACCGCCGCGGCGCCCGCGAACTGCGCCTCGGGGGGCACCATGCGCAGCGCCAGCCCGCGCAGCGTGGCGTGGCACACATGCATGCCCACGGCGACGCTGCCGGCCAGCAGGAAGGTCAGCAGGTAGCCCAGGTTGAGCTGGTAGTTGATCGACGCCACCAGCAGCACCAGCAGCGTGGCCGCCAGCGTCCAGCCGGCGCGCGTGGGCACGATGTAGACGTTGCGCTGGGTGAGTTCGAGCGTGTCCGACGGGGGCCGGCGCGAGAGGAACCAGCCGTCGATGCGCGAGCGCAGGACGCCGACAGGGCTCACGGCAGCGGCACCTCGGCGATCATGGCGCGCACCTGTTCGACGGCGCCGCGACCAGCATCGCCCACGGGCGTGAGGCGGTGCGCGATGGTCTGCGGCAGCACGGCCTGCACGTCGTCGGGCGCCACGTAGTTCCGGTTGGCCAGGAGCGCCTGCGCCTTGGCGGCGCGCAGCACGGCGATGCCCGCGCGCGGCGACAGGCCCTGCAAAAACCAGCGGCCCGAACGGGTCGCGGCGATCAGGTCCTGCAGGTAGTTCAGCAGCGGCTCGGCCGCATGCACCTGCTGCACGCGCTGCTGCAGGGCGGTGAGTTCGCCGGCGGTCAGCATCGCGGGCAGGCCGGCGAGCATCTCGCGGCGGTCGGCGCCGGCCAGCAGCTGGCGCTCGGCCGCGCGGTCGGGGTAGCCCAGCGAGATGCGCATCAGGAAGCGGTCGAGCTGCGACTCGGGCAGCGCGAAGGTGCCGAGCTGGTCCTGCGGGTTCTGCGTGGCGATCACGAAGAAGGGCGAGGGCAGGGGGCGGGTCTCGCCTTCGACGGTGACCTGCTTTTCTTCCATCGCCTCGAGCAGCGCGCTCTGGGTCTTGGGGCTGGCGCGGTTGATCTCGTCGGCCAGCAACACCTGCGCAAAGATCGGCCCGGGGTGGAACACGAAGGCCTGCTGGCCCCGGTCGTAGATCGCCACGCCCGACAGGTCGCCCGGCATCAGGTCGGCCGTGAACTGCACGCGCGAGAACTGCAGGCCGAAGGTGTGCGACAGCGCATGGGCCAGGGTGGTCTTGCCGACCCCCGGCACGTCCTCGATCAGCAGGTGCCCGCCCGCCAGCAGACAGGCCACGCAGTCGCGCACCTGGGCCTCTTTGCCAACAATCACCGTGTTAAGCTGACTCAGCAAAGTGGCTAGCTTCGCAGCAACGTCCATATTTGTATCCATATGCAAACGATACCGTAAGACCTTGCGGCCCCATGCTGCGTGAGGTCTAGACGCGACGACACGAGACACGGCGAGAGATGGGCAAGACAGGCTACTTCACGCATCGCGACTTCTGGAAGCACGACATGGGCAACGGGCATCCCGAATGCCCCGAGCGGCTGGATGCCATCGAAGACCGGCTGCTGTTGACCGGCGTCGGCGACGCGCTGGCGCGGGGCGAGGTGCCCCTGGCCACGCTGGAACAGATCACCCGGGCCCACAGCCACGCGCATGTCGAACACCTCGAGGAACTGCAGCAGCGCCTCGTGGCCGACGCGCCCGCCGGCGGCCCCGACCATGCGCAGGTCGACCCCGACACCGTGCTCACCCGCTTCACCCTGCTGGCCGCGCGCCGCGCCGCGGGCGCTGCCGTGGCGGCCACCGACGCCGTGATGGCCGGCGAGATCGAGAACGCCTTCTGCCCCGTGCGCCCGCCGGGCCACCATGCCTGCCGGGAGCAGGCCATGGGCTTCTGCTTCTTCAACAACGTGGCCATCGCCGCGCGGCACGCGCTCGAGGTGCACGGCCTGGACCGCGTGGCCATCGTCGATTTCGACGTGCACCACGGCAACGGCACCGAGAACATCCTGTCGAACGACCCGCGCGTGCTGATGGTCGGGTTCTTCCAGCACCCGTTCTATCCGTACAGCGGCACCGAGCACCCGGCCTCGAACATGCTGAACCTGCCGATCCCGGCCTACACCAAGGGCATGGACGTGCGCGAGCTGGTCGAGGCGATCTGGATGCCCCGGCTCGAGGCCTTCAAGCCGCAGATGGTGTTCATCAGCGCCGGTTTCGACGCCCACCGCGAGGACGAGCTGGGTCAGCTCGGCCTCAACGAAAACGACTTCGCCTGGATCACCGGCTGCGTGCGCGATGTCGCCAAGCGCCATGCGCGCGGGCGCATCGTCTCGCTGCTCGAGGGCGGCTATCACCTGGACGCCCTGGCGCGCAGCGTGGAAGCGCACATCCGCGTGCTGGCGGACCTGTAACCCGGTTGGCGCCCGCGGGGCGCCCTGTTTCTTTCACCGATGAATTTCAATTTCGACGACTTCCTCCAGCGCCTGCGACAGGTCGACGCGCACGGCCTGGGCATCGAACTCGCCGTGCTCGTGGCCTGCGTGGGCGTGGCATGGGCGGTGTGCAAATGGTTCGGGCGCGACCAGCCCAAGGATTCGATCTGGTTCGGCGAGCGCACCTTCGACGGCCTGCTGTTCCCGCTGCTCGCGCTGGTGCTCACCGGCATCGCGCGCCGCGTGGCGCTCGATGTGCTGCCCGTGGTGCTGGTGCTGCGCATCGCCGTGCCGGTGTTCCTGTCGCTGGCGGTCATCCGGCTGTTCGCGCGGGTGCTGCGGGCCGTGTTCCCGACCTCCAGCCTGGTGCGGCTGATCGAGCGCACCATTTCCTGGCTGGCCTGGATCGCCGCCGTGCTGTGGATCGTCGGGCTGCTGCCGCCGGTGCTGGCCGAGCTGGACGACATCACGCTGGCCTTCGGCAAGACCCGCGTGAGCCTGCAGACCATCATCCAGGGCGCGTTGTCGGCCGGGCTGGTGCTGATGATCGCGCTGTGGATCTCCAGCACCATCGAGAAGCGCATCCTGCGCGAGGCCGTGAGCGACCTGTCGATGCGCAAGGTGGCGTCGAACGCGGTGCGCGCCTTTTTGCTGCTGATCGGCCTCTTGTTCGCGCTGTCGGCGGTGGGGGTCGACCTCACGGCGCTGTCGGTGTTGGGCGGCGCGCTCGGCGTGGGCCTGGGCTTCGGCCTGCAGAAGCTGGCGGCCAACTACGTGAGCGGTTTCGTGATCCTGCTGGAGCGCTCGATCCGCATCGGCGACAACGTGAAGGTCGACACCTTCGAAGGCCGCATCACCGACATCAAGACCCGCTACACGCTCATCCGCGCGGGCAACGGGCGCGAGGCCATCGTGCCGAACGAATCGCTCATCACCGGCCGGGTGGAAAACCTGTCGCTGGCCGACCGCAAGTTCAACATCACGACCAACATCGTGGTCGGCTACGAGAGCGACGTGGCGCAGGTGCAGGGCATCCTGTGCGACGCCGCCAAGGCCCAGCCGCGCGTCATGACCGACCCGGCGCCCATCGCCTACCTCGTCACCTTCGCGCCCGACGGCCTGGAGTTCAGCCTGAACTTCTGGGTCGCCGACCCTGACAAGGGCAAGGACAACGTGCGCTCGGCCATCAACATCGCGATCCTCGAAGGGCTGCGCGCCGCCCGCATTGACATTCCCTATCCGCAGCGGGTGCTGCGAGTGGAATCTTTGCCGGCGGGAGTGGCCGCAGCGCCTCCCGCTGTTTTATAATCACGGAAAAGCACGATCGTTCTTTTTTATGGTCCTCGAGGCCGACAAGAAGAATGGAGAGGCAGCCAAGGCCGGCGTCCTAAAATGGCAGGCTGCTCTCGAAGCCCCCCTTTTTGCAATCCAATGGAGTCAAGTCAATGAAGGTTCTTGTGCCTGTCAAACGGGTCGTCGATTACAACGTGAAGGTGCGCGTCAAGAGCGACGGCACCGGGGTGGACATTGCCAACGTCAAGATGAGCATGAACCCCTTCGACGAAATCGCTGTCGAAGAAGCGGTGCGGCTGAAGGAAAAGGGCATCGTGACCGAAGTCATCGCCGTCTCGTGCGGCGATGCCAAGTGCCAGGAAACCCTGCGCACCGCGATGGCCATCGGCGCGGATCGCGGCATCCTGGTCGAGACCACCGAAGAGCTGCAACCCTTGGCTGTGGCCAAGCTGCTCAAGGCACTGGTCGACAAGGAACAGCCCCAGCTGATCATCCTGGGCAAGCAAGCCATCGATGACGACGCGAATCAAACGGGCCAGATGCTGGCTGCACTGGCCGACCTGCCCCAAGCCACCTTCGCCTCGAAGGTCGACCTCGCAGCCGATAAGGTCACCGTCGCACGCGAAGTCGACGGCGGCATGGAAACGCTGACGCTCACGCTGCCCGCGGTCATCACGACCGACCTGCGCCTGAACGAGCCGCGCTACGTGACGCTGCCCAACATCATGAAGGCCAAGAAGAAGCAGCTGGACACCTTCAAGCCCGAAGACCTGGGCGTGGACGTCAAGCCCCGCCTGAAGACCCTCAAGGTCAGCGAGCCGCCCAAGCGCGGTGCAGGCATCAAGGTGCCCGACGTTGCCACCCTGGTGGACAAGCTCAAGAACGAAGCCAAAGTGATCTGAGGAAGAAACGAACATGACCGCACTCGTCATTGCCGAACACGACCACGCCAGCATCAAGCCGGCCACCCTCAACACCGTGACTGCAGCCCTGGCTTGCGGTGGCGACGTCCACATCCTCGTGGCCGGTGCCAACGCCGCAGAAGCCGCCAAGGCCGCCGCGCAGATCGCCGGCGTGTCCAAGGTGATCGCTGCCGACAGCGCATCGCTGGCCGAGAACCTCGCCGAGAACGTCGCAGCCCAGGTGCTGGCGATCGCCGGCAACTACAGCCACATCCTCTTCCCCTCGACCGCCAACGGCAAGAACGTTGCACCGCGCGTGGCTGCCAAGCTGGACGTGGCGCAGATCTCCGACATCACCAAGGTCGAAAGCCCCGACACCTTCGAGCGCCCGATCTACGCCGGCAACGCCATCGCCACCGTGCAGAGCACCGACGCCACCAAGGTGATCACCGTGCGCACGACCGGCTTCGACGCCGCAGCCGCCACCGGTGGCAGCGCCACCGTTGAAACCGCTGAAGGCGTGGCCGACAGCGGCAAGAGCAGCTTCGTCGGCCGTGAAGTCACGAAGAGCGACCGCCCCGAACTGACCGCCGCCAAGATCATCGTCTCCGGTGGCCGAGCCCTGGGCAGCGCCGAGAAGTTCAACGAAGTGATGACGCCGCTGGCCGACAAGCTCAACGCCGGCCTGGGCGCCAGCCGCGCCGCCGTGGATGCAGGCTACGCCCCGAACGACTGGCAAGTGGGCCAGACCGGCAAGATCGTCGCGCCGCAGCTGTACATCGCCGCGGGCATCTCGGGCGCGATCCAGCATCTGGCCGGCATGAAGGACTCGAAGGTCATCGTCGCGATCAACAAGGACGAAGAGGCGCCGATCTTCTCGGTGGCCGACTACGGCCTCGTGGCCGACCTGTTCACGGCCGTGCCGGAACTCGTGAAGGCGCTCTGATCGCTTCAACGCATTGAGCCAGAAGGCATCGTTCGCGATGCCTTTTTTACATCTGCCGCCCCCACTGCGGCCCCTGGAGAGAAGACATGAGCTACACCGCCCCCCTCAAGGACATGCTGTTCGACATCGAACACCTGGCCAACATCGGCGAGATCGCCAAGCTGCCCGGCTTCGAAGACGCCGGCCTCGAAACCGCACAGGCCGTGCTCGAAGAGTGCGCGCGCTTCAACCAGGACGTGGTGGCGCCGCTGAACGTCGAAGGCGACCGCAACCCCTCGTCGTTCAAGGACGGCGAAGTCACCACCAGCAAGGGCTTCAAGGATGCCTTCGCGCAGTACGTGTCGGGCGGCTGGCAGGGCCTGCAGCATCCGGCGGACTTCGGCGGCCAGGGCCTGCCCAAGACCATCGGCGCGGCCTGCGGCGAAATGCTCAACTCGGCCAACATGAGCTTCGCGCTGTGCCCGCTGCTGAGCGACGGCGCCATCGAGGCGCTGCTCACTGCCGGCTCCGACGAGCTCAAGGCCGTGTACCTCGAGAAGCTCGTGAGCGGCCAGTGGACCGGCACGATGAACCTCACCGAGCCGCAGGCCGGCAGCGACCTGGCCATGGTGCGCAGCCGCGCCGAGCCGCAGCCCGACGGCACCTACAAGGTGTTCGGCACCAAGATCTTCATCACCTACGGTGAGCACGACATGGCCGAGAACATCGTGCACCTCGTGCTGGCCCGCGTGAGCGGCGCGCCCGAAGGCGTGAAGGGCATCAGCCTGTTCGTGGTGCCGAAGTTCATGGTCAACGCCGACGGTTCGCTGGGCGCACGCAACGACGTGCACTGCGTGAGCATCGAGCACAAGATGGGCATCAAGGCTTCGCCCACCGCCGTGCTGCAGTACGGCGACCACGGCGGCGCCGTCGGCTACCTCGTGGGCCAGGAAAACCGCGGCCTCGAGTACATGTTCATCATGATGAACTCGGCCCGCTACGCCGTGGGCATGCAGGGCATCGCGATCGCCGAGCGCGCCTACCAGCACGCCGTGGCCTACGCCAAGGACCGCGTGCAGAGCCGCCCGGTCGATGGCTCCATCAACGCCAGCGCGCCCATCATTCACCACCCGGACGTGAAGCGCATGCTGATGACGATGCGCGCGTATACCGAAGGCTGCCGCGCGATGGCCTCGGTGGCCGCCGCCGCCTACGACGCCGCGCACCACCATCCCGATGCGGATGCGCGCAAGCAGAACCAGGCCTTCTACGAATTCATGGTGCCGCTCGTGAAGGGCTACAGCACCGAGATGAGCCTCGAAGTGACCTCGCTGGGCGTGCAGGTGCACGGCGGCATGGGCTTCATCGAGGAGACCGGTGCGGCGCAGTACTACCGCGACGCGAAGATCCTCACGATCTACGAAGGCACCACCGCGATCCAGGCGAACGACCTCGTGGGCCGCAAGACCGTACGCGACGGCGGCCAGACCGCCAAGGCGATTGCCGCGCAGATCGAGAAGACCGAGGCCGAACTTGCCAAGAGCGACAGCGCTGCGGCAGCAGCCGTCCTCAAGCGCCTGACCGCCGCGCGCCTCGCGTTCATCGACGTGGTCGACTTCGTCGCCGGCCAGACCAAGGCTTCGCCCAACGCCGTGTTCTCGGGCAGCGTGCCGTACCTCATGCTGGCGGGCAACCTCGTGGCCGGCTGGCAGCTGGCGCGTTCGCTGATCGTGGCGCAGGACCAGGCCTCGCACAACGTCGACGTCGCCTTCATGCAGGCCAAGATCGCCACCGCGCGCTTCTACGCCGAGCACATTCTGAACAAGGTGCCGGGCATCCGCGACAGCATCGTCGAAGGCGCCGAGAGCGTCACGGCGCTGGCGCTCGAGGCGTTCTGACGCACCCGCCGCTGTCGCCGATCTGACGGGCGGCAGCGGCCCCTTGCTCTTATAAAACCGAACCCCTTCCCGGAGACGACATGTCCAAGCTGCCTTCTGTTCTCGCGAACCTCCCGCTGCCGATCATCGGCTCGCCGCTGTTCATCATCAGCAACCCCAAGCTCGTGATCGCGCAATGCAAGGCCGGCGTGGTCGGCTCGATGCCGGCGCTCAACGCCCGCCCGGCCGCCCAGCTCGAAGAGTGGCTGATCGAGATCACCGAGGAGCTGGCGGCCTACAACAAGGCCAACCCGGACAAGCCGGCCGCGCCCTTCGCCATCAACCAGATCGTGCACAAGAGCAACGACCGCCTGGAGCACGACATGGAGATGGTCGTGAAGTACAAGGTGCCGATCGTGATCACCTCGCTGGGCGCGCGCACCGACGTGAACGACGCGGTGCACAGCTACGGCGGCGTGACCTTGCATGACATCATCAACAACAAGTTCGCGCAGAAGGCGATCGAGAAGGGCGCCGACGGCATCATCGCCGTGGCGGCCGGTGCCGGCGGCCATGCGGGCGTGAAGAGCCCGTTCGCGCTGGTGCAGGAAATCCGCCAGTGGTTCGACGGCCCGATCGCGCTGTCGGGCTCCATCGCCTCGGGCGGCGCGGTGCTCGCGGCGCAGGCCATGGGCGCCGACTTCGCCTACATCGGCACCGCCTTCATCGCGACCGAAGAGGCGCGCGCGAGCGAGGAGTACAAGCAGGCCATCGTGGACGGCAACTCGGACGACATCGTCTATTCGAGCCTGTTCACCGGCGTGCACGGCAACTACCTGGCACCCAGCATCGTCAAGGCCGGCATGGACCCGGCCAACCTGCCCGAAGGCGACGTGACGACCATGAACTTCGGCGGCGGCGAAGGCAGCAAGGCCAAGGCCTGGAAAGACATCTGGGGCTCGGGCCAGGGCATCGGCGCCATCACCGAAGTGGCGAGCGCAGGCGCCTTCATCGAGAAGCTCAAGCGCGAATACCAGGAAGCACGACAGCGATTGGCACTTTGAACGGTTCGCACGCACCGGCATCGACCTCCGCTGCGAGCGGTGGCGGCGGGGCCGTGCCTGCGCGGCAGGGGCGCATGCCGCTGCTCGACGTGGTCAAGGGCCTGGCCTGTGCGCTGATCGTCGGACATCACCTGGCGCGCTACGGCCCGATGCCGGCTGGCGCGCAGGTGCTGGCGCCCGATTTCTTCGGCTGGCTGGCGAACGACGGCCGGCTCGCGGTGCAGGTCTTTCTCGTGATTGCCGGCTTTCTGGCCACGGCGAGCCTGGCGCCCGACGGCGTGCTGCGCGTGGACCGGCCGCTCTCGCGGATCTTCCAGCGCTATGGCCGGCTGGTCATGCCGTACCTTGCGGCACTCACGGTCTGCGTACTGGTGGCCGAGGTGGCGAGGCCATGGCTGGGTGAAGAGGTGGTGCCGGCCGAGCCGAGCCTCGGTCAGCTGCTGGCGCACGGGCTGCTGCTGCAGGACCTGCTGAACTACGAGTCGTTGTCGACCGGTGTCTGGTATGTGGCCATCGACTTCCAGCTGTTCGCACTGGCGCTCGCACTGGTCGGGCTGCCCGCCGTGCTGCGACAACCCACTTCGGCCGCGCGCTGGGCACCCGTGGCGCTGGTGTTCATCGTGGCCGTGGCGTCGCTCGCACTGTTCAACCGGCAGGCGCGGCTGGACGAAACGGCGTTCTATTTCTTCGGCGCCTACGGGCTCGGCATGCTGGCCTTCTGGGTCGGCCGCGCCACGCGCACCAGCACCTGGTGCAGCGCCGTCGCGCTGCTGGCGCTGGTGGGGGCGGGCGCGCTTGCCATCGACTGGCGCAGCCGCATCGCCATCGCGCTGGTGACTGCGCTGTTGATCGCGGTGGCGCAGCGCCGGCAGTGGCTATCGCCCGCCCACTGGCCCGCGGCGGCCGTGCCGCTGCAGCAGCTGGGGCGCATTTCGTATTCGCTGTTCCTGATCCATTTCCCGGTGCTGCTCGCCGTGAACGCGCTGGTGGCGGGCCTGGGGCCGCACGGGCCGTGGGTCGACCTGCTGGGCATGGTCGCGACCTTCGGCCTGTCGGTGGGCGCGGCGGTGCTGCTGTACCGCGGGGTCGAAGCCCGGCCGGCCTCGCTGCGCAGCGTCTGCACACTTTTTGCCGCATTGCTCGTCAGCGGCCTCATCGTGTCGTACTGAAGCGCGCCGCACCCGCTGCGGTGCGGCCCTTTTTCTTCCCATTCCTTTGCAAATCTGTTGCCTTCGGGCTTCAGAGCGGGCAGTCTGCGCGAACTGCCCCTGTTGTGTATGATTGTGAATCTTTCAGTAAATACTGAAAATACACAAACTCAAGGAATGACAGAACCATCGCCGCCACGATCGCCGTTGAAGGCTTTCACGTCGCCCGACATCGGCAGCGTGGTGCAAGGCGTCGCGGCGCTCGCGTGGCTGCCGCAGGCGGCGCTGCTGGCGATGGCGGTGCAGGGCCTGGCCAGCGGCGAGGGCATGGCCGCCGTGCTGTGGCCGGCGGTGGGCATCCTCTTGCTCGGCCTGCTGCGCGCGGGCTGCGAAGCCTGGGGCGTGCGCCGCACTTTCGGGCGCGCGCGGGCGCAGCTGACGACTTTGCGTGCACAGACCGCGTCCGCATTGGCGGCCGGTTCGCCGCTCGACCGCGAACGCGCGCCCTCCGGTCTCGCGGCCAGCGTGCTCGCCGAACAGGCCGAGGCGCTGGTGCCGTACCTCGTGCGCTACCAGCCCGCGCGCTGGCGCGCGACGGTGGTGCCGCTCTTCCTGCTCGCCGCAGTGGCCTGGTTCTCGTGGGCCGCGGCGCTGGTGCTGCTGGTGGCGGCGCCGCTGATCCCGATCTTCATGGCCATCGTCGGTTGGCGCGCCAAGGCGGCCAGCGAGGCGCAGATGGTGGAGATGGGCGGCATGAACGCCTTCCTGCTCGACCGCCTGCGCGGCCTGGCCACGTTGCGCGCGCTCGACGCGGTCGACGCCACGGCCGACCGGCTCGGCGCCTCCGCGCAGTCGTTGCGCCAGCGCACGATGGCGGTGCTGCGCATCGCATTCCTGTCGTCGGCCGTGCTGGAGCTGTTCTCCGCGCTGGGCGTGGCGCTGGTCGCGGTCTACATCGGTTTCCATCTGCTGGGCTCGCTCGGCTTCGGCGCCTGGGGCCAGCAGCTCAGCCTGGGCGAAGGCCTGTTCGTGCTGTTGCTGGCGCCGGCCTTCTTCGAGCCGCTGCGCGAGCTGTCGGCGGTCTGGCACGACCGCGCGGCCGGCGAAGCGGCGCTGCAGGCGCTCGACGACCTGCAAGGCGGCGCGCTGCCGTTGCCCGGCGCGGGCGTCGCGGTCACGCGCGCAGCGACCGGCGTCGCTGGGGCAGGGGCCGCGCCGGCGGTGACGGTCCACGGGCTGCATTTCTCCTGGCCCGGCGAGTCGACGCCGCTCTTCGACGGGTACGAGCTGCGCATCGGCGCCGGCGAACACATCGCGCTGGCCGGCCCCAGCGGATCGGGCAAGACCGCGCTGCTCTCGCTGCTGGCCGGGCTGATGCCGGCCACACGCGGCGAGATCGCCATTGGCGGCGTGCCGCTCACCGAACACACGGCCGCCGCATTGCGCCAGCGCACGGCGTGGATGGGACAGAAGCCCCACGTCTTCGCCGGATCGGTCGAAGCCAACGTGGCGCTGGGCCGTGCCGACATCGGCGCGCCCGAAGTGGCCGAGGCGATGCGTTTCGCGGCGCTCGACGACGTGGCGCAGGCCCATCCCGGCACCGCGCTGGGCGAGGGCGGCAGCGGCCTGTCGGGCGGCGAGGCCGTGCGGCTGGCGCTGGCACGCGTCGCGGTGCATCCGCATGCCGACCTGATCCTGGCCGACGAGCCCACGGCCCACCTGGACACCGCCACCGCCGCGCGCGTGGCCGACGCACTGGTGGCGCTCGCCCGTGGCCGGACCTTGATCGTCTCGACCCACGACCCGGTGCTGGCCGCGCGCATGGACCGCACGGTGAGCCTCGGCCCCGAGCCGCCGGTGGAGAAGGCCGCATGAGCCGCCACGCGACCCATTCCCCGCGCTGGCGCGACCTGCGCCTCGTGCTGCGTCCCTTCCTCGCGACCCAGCCGCGCGCCTTGCTGCTGGGCTGCCTGCTGGCCGCTGTCACCGTGCTCGCGGGCATGGCGCTTCTGGGCCTGTCGGGCTGGTTCATCACCGCGACCGCGCTCGCCGGCCTGCATGCGGCCACGGCCTTCACCTTCGATGTCTTCATGCCCTCGGCCGGCATCCGGTTGCTGGCGCTCGGGCGCACGGGGTCGCGCTACGGCGAGCGGCTGGTCACGCACGACGCCACTTTCGCCGTGCTTGCCGAACTGCGCGTGCGGCTGTTCCGCGGCTGGGCCCGCCCCGAGGCCGCACGTGACCTGCTGATGCGGCCGGCGCGGCTCTTGTTCCGCCTCACGGCCGACATCGATGCGCTCGAGTCGCTCTACCTGCGCCTGTTCGTGCCCGCCGCCGCGGCGCTGGGCGCGGCGCTGCTGGCGGGCATCGTGCTCGGCTTCATGCACGTCGGGATGGGCGTGGCGATCGCGCTCTGGCTCTGCGCCGTCGGCTGGGGGCTGGCGCTCCTCATCGCGCGGCGTGCGCGGCAACCGGCGCGCCAGCGCGCCCATGCCGTGGAAGCGCTGCGCGCGCGGGCTGTCGACCTGGTCGCGGGCCAGGCCGACCTCGCGATGGCGGGCCGGCTCGACGCCCAGCGCGCCGCGCTGATGAATGCCGACGCGCACCTCGCGCAGGCCGACCTCGCGCTGAACAAGCTCGAAGCCGCTGCTGGTTTCGCCTACGGCAGCGCGGGCACCTTGACGTTGGTCGGCGTGCTGCTGGCCGTGGGCGCGCTGGTGAGCGAAGGTGTCATCGGCGCCCCCGGCGCGGCGCTCGCGTTGCTGATCGTGCTCACCGCCACCGAGCCCTTCGCGGCGCTGCGACGTGGCGCGCTCGATGCGGGACGAACGTGGCTGGCCGTGCGCCGGTTGGCTCCACGTCTGGACCCGTCGGTGGAAGAGGGCGCGCGCCCCGCTCGCACTGCGCAGACGGCGGCCGTGCAGGTCGACCAACTCACCGTCATGCACCCCGGCAGCCTCGTCGAAGTGCTCGGCGGCGTGTCGCTGCACCTGAACGCCGGCGAACGCGTCGCGCTGGTCGGCGCCAGCGGCGCGGGCAAGTCCACGCTGCTTTCCGTGATCGCCGGCGACCTCACGCCGCGCGCCGGCCAGGTGCAGGCGCAGCCGGCCTGCCTGCTGACCCAGCGCACCGAACTTTTCCAGGACAGCCTGCGCGACAACCTGCGCCTGGCCGATCCGCAAGCGAGCGACGAGCGCCTCTGGTCCGTGCTGCACGCCGCCGGCCTCGATGCCGATGTGCGCGCGCTGGCCACCGGCCTCGACACGCGCCTGGGCGAAGGCGGCCTCGGCCTCTCGGGCGGGCAGTCGCGCCGGCTCGCGCTCGCGCGGCTGCTGCTGCGCCCGGTGCCTCTGTGGCTGCTCGACGAACCGACCGAGGCGCTCGACGCCGCCACCGCGCACGACGTGCTGCAGCGCCTGGCGCAAGAGGCCGGCGCGCGCACGCTGCTGATCGCCACGCACCTGCGCCGCGAAGCCGCGCTGGCCGACCGCCTCGTGTGCATGGCGCAGGGCCGCATCGTCGCAGACCTGCGCCGTGGCACCGATGCCTTCGAGGCCGCACTGCGCGGCCTGCGCCCCGATTGATGAGTTGACCGACCGAGCAACGAACGAACAGAGAACACATAAAGGAAGCCCCATGGACCTTGACATCGTCGCGCTCTCGCGCCTGCAGTTCGCCGTGACGGCGCTGTACCACTTCCTGTTCGTGCCGCTCACGCTCGGACTGTCGATCATCCTGGCCATCATGGAGACGGTCTACGTGATGACCGGGCGCGTCATCTGGCGCGACATGACCAAGTTCTGGGGCGTGCTGTTCGGCATCAACTTCGCGATGGGCGTGGCCACCGGCATCGTGATGGAGTTCCAGTTCGGCATGAACTGGAGCTACTACAGCCACTACGTCGGCGACATCTTCGGCGCGCCGCTGGCCATCGAAGGGCTCATGGCCTTCTTCATGGAAGCGACCTTCGTGGGCCTGTTCTTCTTCGGCTGGGACAAGCTCTCGAAGGTGGGCCACCTCACGGCCACCTGGGCCGTGGCCATCGGCTCCAACTTCTCGGCGCTGTGGATCCTCATTGCCAACGGCTGGATGCAGAACCCCGTGGGCGCGGCCTTCAACCCCGCGACCATGCGCATGGAGGTGACCGACTTCGCCGCCGTGCTGACCAACCCCGTGGCGCAGGCCAAGTTCGTGCACACCGTGTCGGCCGGCTATGTGTGCGCCGCGGTGTTCGTGCTCGGCGTGTCGGCGTGGTACCTGCTCAAGGGCCGCCACATCGAACTGGCCAAGCGCTCGATGACCGTGGCCGCGTCCTTCGGCCTGGCCGCCGCGCTGTCGGTGGCGGTGCTCGGCGACGAGAGCGGCTACCTCTCGGGCGAACACCAGAAGATGAAGCTGGCCGCCATCGAAGGCATGTGGGAGACGCAGCCCGCGCCCGCCGCCTTCACCGTGATCGGCTTCCCCGACCAGAAGGCGCGCGAGACGCACTACGCGATCCACATCCCGGCGGTGATGGGCCTCATCGGCACGCGCTCGCTCAACACCGTGATGCCCGGCATCGACGAGCTCGTGAAGCGCGCTGAGGCCCGCATCCGCGAGGGCCTGAAGGCCTACGACGCGCTGCAGAAGATCCGCGAGGCCGGCGGCACCGACAAGGTCACGCAGGGCGTGCGCGGCGACTTCGAGGACAACGGCATCAACATGGGCTACGCGCTGCTGCTCAAGCGCTACGTGGACGACCCGCGCCAGGCCACTGACGAGCAGATCGCCAAGGCTGCGTGGGACACCGTGCCGCAGGTGGCGCCGCTGTTCTGGCTGTTCCGCGTGATGGTGGGCATCGGCATGCTGCTGATCCTGCTGACCGGCACCTTCTTCGTGCTGTCGGCGCGCCGCGCGCTCGACCGCCACCGCTGGCTGCTGAAGGTGGCGGTGTGGGCGATTCCGCTGCCGTGGATCGCCATTGAATCCGGCTGGCTGGTGGCGGAGTTCGGCCGCCAGCCCTGGGTGATCGAAGGCGTGCTGCCGACCGCGGTGGCCGTGTCGAACCTGGGCGTGACAACGCTGCTGATCACGCTCGCGGGCTTCATCGCGATCTACACCACGCTGCTCATCATCGAGATGAAGCTGATGCTCAAGGCCATCCGCAAGGGGCCCGAGGTCGAGCATGCGCCCACCGAGGGCGATGCCCGCTCGCACATTCCGCCGGCGCGTGCCGCCACGTCTTCCTCTTCTGCCTCGACCGGGAGCGCCGCATGATCCTCCACACACTCCTCGACTACGACACCCTGCGCTTCATCTGGTGGCTGCTGATCGGCGTGCTGCTGGTCGGCTTCGCGGTGACCGACGGGTTCGACCTGGGCGCCGGCATGCTGCTGCCCTTTGCGGCGCGCAACGACATCGAACGGCGCGTGGTCATCAACAGCGTGGGCCCGGTGTGGGAGGGCAACCAGGTGTGGCTCATCCTGGGCGGCGGCGCCGTCTTTGCGGCCTGGCCGCAGCTGTACGCCGTGTCGTTCTCGGGCTTCTACCTGGCGATGTTCGTGATTTTGTCGGCGCTGATCTTGCGGCCGGTGGCCTTCAAGTTCCGCAGCAAGCGCGAGTCGCCGCAGTGGCGCGCGCGCTGGGACGGCGTGCTGTTCTTCAGCGGCTTCGTGCCCGCGCTGATCTGCGGCGTGGCTGTGGGCAACGTGCTGCAGGGCGTGCCGTTCCGCTTCGGCGCCGACATGCACATCTTCTACGACGGCAGCTTCTTCGGCCTGCTGAACCCCTTCGCCATCCTCTGCGGGCTGGTGTCGGTGGCGATGCTGGTGATGCACGGCGCGGCCTGGCTGCTGCTCAAGACCGCCGGCCCGGTGGCCGAGCGGGCGCGCAGCTACGGCATGGTCGCGGCCGTGCTCACGCTCGTGTTCTACGCGCTGGCCGGCGTGTGGCTGGCCATGGGCATCGGGGGCTTTCGCATCAGCAGCGTGGTCGACGCGGTGGGCCCGTCGAACCCGATGCTCAAGACCGTCGAACTGCATGCCGGTGCCTGGATGGGCAACTACGCGGCGCACCCCTGGACCATCGCCGCGCCGGCGGCGGGCTTCGTCGGCACGCTGGGCGCATTGCTCGGGCTGGTGCTGCGCCGGCCGGGGCTCGCGCTGCTCACGGCGGCACTGGGCATCGCCGGCATCATCCTGAGCGTGGGCGCGTCGATGTTCCCGTTCATCCTGCCGTCGTCGATCGACCCGCGCGCCAGCCTCACGGTGTGGGATTCGTCGTCGAGCCACCTGACGCTGTTCATCATGCTGGTGGTCACCGCGATCTTCATCCCGATCATCGTGGCCTACACCACCTGGGTCTACCACGTGCTGTGGGGCAAGGTCGACGAACAAGCCATCCGCGACGAGAGCGGACACGCCTACTGAAACGGGAAGGAAAAAGACATGTGGTACTTCGCCTGGATCCTCGGCCTGCCGCTGGCCGCCGCCTTCGCCGTGCTCAACGCCATGTGGTACGAGCTGATGGACGACGAGGCCATCCGAAAGGAAAAGCTCGGCATGCCGGAAACCCCGCAGGGGCAGGAACGGCTGTGAGGGCTGCGAAGGCGTAGCCCTTCGCCCGTTTCCTTCGCCTCGCGGCGCGACTCAGCTGTCGCCCGCGGGGCCTTTGCTCTTCTTCGACGCACCGCCCGTGAGGCGGTCCTTGAGCGTCAGCACCTTCGTCACCGTCGCGCCCATGCCCATGAGCTGCATCGCAGTCTCGGGCGCCAGCCGCTGCACGTCGTCGAACCACTTCATCAGCCGGTCGATCAGGTCGTGCATCTCGCGCATGCGGGCCTGCGCGTGGCGCTCGGCGTCGCTCGTGGGCGATTCGAGCAGCGCGTTGCGCAGCATCGAGAGCGTGGGCTCGATCTCGCGGCGCCGGCGTTCCTCGGCCAGCACGCGGAAGATTTCCCACACGTCCTTCGGCGCCTCGAAGTACTCGCGCCGGTCGCCCGCGTGGTGGCGCAGGTGCACGAGGCGCCAGGCCTGCAACTCCTTCAAACCCATGCTCACGTTGGAGCGCGAGAACTCCAGCATCTCGGCGATCTCGTCGGCATTGAGCGCGCGCTCCGACAAGAAGATCAGCGCGTAGATCTGGCCGACGGTGCGGTTGATGCCCCACTTGCTGCCCATCTCGCCGAAGTGGGCGACGAACTGGCGGTTGAGGGGAGGGAGGTCGGGTGCGGAAGCCATGCGGCGGATTGTCGCGCCGGATTGCTGGACGTACGGAAGTTTCCGAAAACCCAGCAAGGCGGCGGGGTGCATGAATAACTAGTTTCGGTGATGGGTGAGAAACAAATTATTTACAAAAATAAACACTTACTGACGGTTTGCCCATTTCTGGTGCATCCGGCCTCTCATTTCAAGGTTTTTCTCCCCATGAACAAAGCACATCGCAGCCTCTGGAACTCGTCGTTGGGGGCCTGGGTGGCCGCACCTGAAACCGCGCGTGCCTCGGGCAAGTCGGGCGCGGGCTCGAAGGTGCGTGCGGCTGTCCTGGCCGCGGGTCTGACCGTGGCCGGCGCTGCCGCACTGGCTGCCGGGGGCGCTGGTGGGGCGGGAGACTTTGACAGCGGTGGCGCGGGCGGCGATGTGGGACAGGCCGGTGTTTCTACGGACCATGTCGCAGGCGGGGCGGCCGGTGCGTCGCCGGGCGCCAACGGAGCCGACGGTGTGCCCAACTCTCAACCAACCGCGGGCAGCGGAGGGGGCGGCGGCGCGTCCGGTACCTTGCAGTCACCGATCGGTGGCAATGGCGGCAGTGGCGGCGGAACAAGAGCCGGCGGGAACGCGAGCTATGGCGGCGGCGGTGGCGGCGCGGGTGGCCATGGGTCTGTGGCATCCACCGATGTTGTCAACGCAGTGGCCGTTCGAGGCGGGAATGGCGGCAATGGCAGCGCCGGGTTCCGTGGCTATAGCGTTGGCGGGGCGGGAG
>NZ_JBWKYW010000048.1:0-52436 GCF_059423965.1 Variovorax sp. GW458-11-26-14-LB1 | reverse complement strand
GGGTAGGGGTGTTCGACATGGTTGGCTTTCTCCCTGCGGGCGTCGGTGGCCGGGCATCCTGAGGGTGATCGAAAGGTGACGAAGGGTGGGCTCAGTCGACCGGCGGCACCAGCACGGTGGGTGCGGTGGGCTCGGCCAGCGAAGGGTAATCGCGACTGAAATGCAGGCCACGGCTCTCGTGGCGGGCCTGCGCGGAACGCACGATCAGCTCGGCCACCTGCACCAGGTTGCGCAGTTCGAGCAGGTCGCGCGTGACGTGGAAGTTCGCGTAGAACTCCTGGATCTCGGCCTGCAGCAGCGCGATGCGGTGGCTCGCACGCTCCAGGCGCTTGTTGGTGCGCACGATGCCGACGTAATCCCACATGAAGCGGCGCAGCTCGTCCCAGTTGTGGGAGATGACCACGGCTTCGTCGGCGTCGGTGACGCGGCTTTCGTCCCAGGCAGGCAGCGCGGCGCGTTCGCGCGACGGCGCCTGCGCGATGGCGTCGGCCGCGGCGCGTGCGAACACCATGCACTCGACCAGCGAGTTGCTGGCCAGCCGGTTGGCGCCGTGCAGGCCGGTGCAGGCGGTTTCGCCGATGGCGTACAGGCCCGGGATGTCGGTGCGACCCGCCAGGTCGCTGAGCACGCCGCCGCAGGTGTAGTGCGCAGCGGGCACCACGGGAATCGGCTCGCGCGTGATGTCGATGCCCAGCTCCAGGCAGCGCGCCAGGATGTTGGGGAAGTGCTCCTTCAGGAACGCGGGCGGCTGGTGCGAGATGTCGAGGTACACGCAATCGAGCCCGTGCTTCTTCATCTCGAAGTCGATGGCGCGGGCCACCACGTCGCGCGGCGCGAGTTCGGCGCGTTCGTCGTGCTTGGGCATGAAGCGCGTGCCATCGGGCAATTTCAGCAGCCCGCCTTCGCCGCGCACCGCCTCGCTGATCAGGAACGACTTGGCGTGCGGGTGGTACAGGCAGGTCGGGTGGAACTGGATGAACTCCAGGTTCGACACCCGGCAGCCCGCGCGCCAGGCGGCGGCAATGCCGTCGCCAGTGGCGGTGTCGGGGTTGGTGGTGTACAGGTACACCTTGCCCGCGCCGCCGGTCGCCAGGATGGTGTGCGGTGCGCGGAAGGCCAGCACCTCGTCGGTCTCGTCGTCCAGCGCGTACAGGCCCTGGCAGGACGGGTCGGCCAGCCCGAGCTTGGTGCCGGTGACCAGGTCGACCAGCGTGTGGTGCTCGAACAGCGTGATGTTGGGCGTGCGGCGCACGCGCTCGATGAGCACCTGCTGCACGGCCGCGCCGGTGGCGTCGGTCACGTGCACGATGCGGCGCTGGCTGTGGCCGCCTTCGCGCGTCAGGTGCAGGTCGCCACCTTCTTCCGAGAAGGGCACGCCCAGTTCGCGCAGCCAGCCGATGGCCTGCGGCGCGCCCTCGACCACGAAGCGCGTGGCCTCGGGGTCGCACAGGCCGGCACCGGCCACCAGTGTGTCTTCCACGTGGGCGTCGAAGCTGTCGCCCGCCGCCAGCACGGCCGCGATGCCGCCCTGCGCCCAGGCGCTGGAGCCGTCGTTCAGCGCGCGCTTGGTGAGCACGGCCACGCGGTGGGTGGGGGCCAGGTGCAATGCGGCGGAGAGGCCTGCGAGGCCGCTGCCGACAATGAGGACATCGAAGTCGCGAACGGCGGAAGTCACAGGCGTGGGAACCGGTTGGGTCAGGCCGGCGAGTAGGCCAGTCGGACGTAGATGGGGGCGAAGGCTTCGGCCTGCGTGATGTCGATCAGCGTCTCCTTCGCAAGCTCGAGCATCGCGATGAAGGTGACGATCAGCACCGGCACGCCGCGCGAGACGTCGAAGAGCTTCTCGAACTCGACGAAGCGCTGGCCCTGCAGGTGGCGCAGCACGATGCTCATGTGCTCGCGCACGTTGAGCTCTTCGCGCGAGATCTTGTGGTGCTGCACGAGCTTGGCGCGCTTCATGATGTCGGCCCAGGCGTCGCGCAGCTCGACCACGTCGACGTCGGGAAAGCGCGGCTTGATCGACTGCTCGATGTAGACCTGCGCCTTCCAGAAGTCGCGCCCGTAGGTCGGCAGCGCGCTGATGGCGGCGGCCTGCAGCTTGGTCTGCTCGTACTCCATGAGCCGGCGAACCAGCTCGGCGCGCGGGTCTTCGGCCTCTTCGCCGTCGGCCACCTTCTTGGGCGGCAGCAGCATGCGCGACTTGATCTCGATCAGCATCGCGGCCATCAGCAGGTATTCGGCCGCGAGTTCGAGGTTCGTCTGGCGAATTTCGTCGACGTAGCTCAGGTATTGCCGCGTGAGCCCCGCCATCGGGATGTCGAGGATGTTGAAGTTCTGCTTGCGGATCAGGTACAGCAACAGGTCCAGCGGGCCCTCGAAGGCCTCCAGGAAGACCTGCAGCGCCTCGGGCGGGATGTACAGGTCCTTCGGCATCGCGAACAGCGGCTCGCCGTAGAGCCGGGCCAGGGCGACCTGGTCGACGACCTCGGGCATGCTGGCCACGATCGTGCCGTTGTCCTCGTCTGCGCTCATGAGGAAGTTGCTATCAACTTAATAGCTGTGCGCGCAGGCTGGGCGGCGGGATGCCGGGTGGGCACCATTCACTTGGGTTGGGTCTGGTAGACGTACGGCTGCATCGGCACGCGCGCTTCGCTGTACTCCTCGAGCAGGCTGCGGTCGAGGTGCTTGTCCCACAGCAGGGCGCGGCCGGCGCGCTGTTCGGCCTCGAGCGTCGGCTTCTTTTGCTTCATCTCCTCGATGAAGTTCGTGATCTCGGAGGTGTAGTGGGGGCGGCGGAAGATGGACATAGACTGGACCTTTATCGCTCGAATTTTACCGGGGACGGCATGCAACGATTTCAGAAGGGCCGGATCGGCCTCGTGGCAGGACTGCTGGCGGCGCTGATCGGGCTCGCGGGCTGCGATCCGCAGCGCATCAGCGAGCTTGAAGAGGGCGTCTCGACCGAGGCCGACGTGCGCGCGCGTTTCGGCGAACCCGAGAACGTCTGGGACGTGCCCAACGGCCGCGTGCTGGAGTTCAACCGCCAGCCGCAGGGCCAGAAGAACTACATGATCACCGTCGGCGCCGACGGCAAGATGAGCGCGCTGCGCCAGGTGCTCACGCCCGAGAACTTCGCCAAGGTGCAGCCCGGCATGATGATGGAAGACCTGCGCAAGCTGCTGGGCAAGCCGGCCAAGGTCACGCCCTATGCGCTCAAGCGCGAGACCGAATGGGAATGGCGCTGGGTGCAGCCACCGAATTCGTCGATGGTCTTCACCGCCACGCTGAACGACGACCAGCGCGTGGTGCGCAGCGGGTCGTCGCCCGACCGGGGCACCGAAGCGCCCTGAGCGCGCTGCCTACAGCGCCGCCGCGTGCAGCGCCGGGCGCCGCGCGGCCCAGGGCATGGCCTGCTCGAGCTGCGCGGCGAGCTGCAGCAGCGTGGCCTCGTCGCCCATGGGCGCCATGCATTGCACGCCGATCGGCAGGTCGCCGGCCATCCCCAGGGGCAGCGAGATCGCCGGCTGGCCGGTGAGGTTGGCCAGCGGCGTGAAGGTCGCGTAGTCGAACAGGTGGTCGAAGTAGCCCTGCGCATCGCGCGCGGGGTCGTCCTGGTCGAGGTAGCCCAGCGCCACGGGCGGGGTGCGCATCGTCGGCGTGAGCAGGATGTCGTGCTGCGCGAAGAAGGGCGCCACCTCGCGCGAGACCGCATTCATCTGCGCGAGCGCCAGTTCCAGGTCGAGCGCGCTCAGGCGCAGCCCATGCTCGGCGGTGGCGCGGGTGCAGGCCTGCACCTGGCCCAGCGCCTTCTCCAGCGGCATCTGCAGCGCCTGCGCCACGCCCGCCACGCCGGCCGCCAGCAACGAGGACCAGAAGGTGCGCGTGGCCGAGAAGAAGGCCTCGTGCGCATACGACGGCGTCGCCCATTCCACGAC
This sequence comes from Variovorax sp. GW458-11-26-14-LB1, assembly GCF_059423965.1. Taxonomy (NCBI): domain Bacteria; kingdom Pseudomonadati; phylum Pseudomonadota; class Betaproteobacteria; order Burkholderiales; family Comamonadaceae; genus Variovorax; species Variovorax sp. GW458-11-26-14-LB1. The sequence goes on along the minus strand of NZ_JBWKYW010000048.1, from coordinate 48,501 downwards.
ATGCCCGAGACCGGCGAGCGTGCGCGCCGTCGCCTCCACCGCGTCGACACAGGGTTGCGTCGCCGGCTGCGTGCCCGGGAACTGCGTGCTCACCGCGATGCGCAGCCGGCGCGGCGCCGACCGGATGGCCTGTGCGTAGGGCTGCGCGGGCGCGGCCATCAGGAACGGATCGCCCAGCTCGGGGCCGTGCATGAGGTCGAGCGCAGCGGCGGCGTCGCGCACGGTGCGGCAGACCACGCCCTCCATGCCCAAGCCCATCAGCGGCTGGCCGTAGCCCGGGCCGGCGCTGATGCGGCCGCGGCTGGACTTCAGCCCGATCAGGCCACAGGCGGCGGCGGGCACGCGGATCGAACCGCCGCCGTCGTTGGCGTGCGCCATGGGCACGATGCCGGCGGCGACCGCCGCGGCCGAGCCCCCGCTGGAGCCGCCCGCGCTGTGCGCCAGGCTCCACGGGTTGCGCGTCGCGCCGCCGAGGGCGCTCTCGGTGGTGGCGTTGAAGCCGAGTTCCGGGGTCCAGGTGCGCCCCAGCGTGGCCAGGCCGGCGCGGCGAAAGCGCGCCATCAACGCACTGTCTGCGGCAGCCGGCAGCCCGTCGCCGAACAGCCGGCTGCCGGCCTGGCAGCGCACGCCCTCGGCCTGCAGCACCAGGTCCTTGATGAGGAAGGGCACGCCGCCCAGCGGACCCTGCGTGTCGTGCGACAGCGGGGCGTCGAAAAGCTCGGCCATGGCGTTGATGCGCGGGTTGAGCGCGGTCGCCGCCTGGCGCGCGCACTGCTGCGCTTCGGCGGCGCTGATGTCCTTGCGGCGGATGCATTCGGCCAGCCCGGTGGCGTCGAGGCGGCTGTAGTCGGCGAGGTTCATGGCAACGGGGTCCTGTTCGTGTGTGAGGTGGGAACGCCGTGCAGCGTAGGGCGGGGTGTCCGGCAGCGGCAGTCGTTCAGATGAACGATGCGGGAATCTCCGCAACCGCCCGCGAGCGGGCGGCCCCTAAGATCGCGCCGCATGGCGCATAGCAGTTCTTCTTCGGGGTCGTGCATTCCGGCCGCACAGCTCGGCGCGCTGCTGCTCGACCTGTATCCGCGGGCCGCCGCGCCCGAGGCATCGGCCGCCGGCGGGCTGCTGGACTGGCTGGCCGGCCAAATCGCGTTCGATGCCGCCTGGTTCGGCCGCTCGGTGTTCGCCGCCGGACGGCTCGAGCCGCGAGACGGCCACACGCGCGGGCTGGCGCCGGATTTCGTGGCCGACTGGTGCCGTGTGCGCCACCTCGATCCGATGGTGGCCGCGGTGATGGCACGACCGGGCCATGGCATGGCGATGGCGTCGCACGAGCTGCCGCCGGTGGGCTCGCTGCGCGCCTTCGCTTCGGACCATCGCCTCGACCGGGTGCTCAGCGTGATGCTGCATGCGCCCGATTCGCCGTGGTGGACGCACCTGTCGCTGTACGGCCGCGAAGCCGCGAGCTTCGGCGCGCGCGAGCACGCGCTGCTGGAGTTGCTGATGCCTCACCTGGTTTCGGCGCAGGCGCTGCGGCTGCGGGAGACGCCGGCGCCCGGCGTCTCGGCCCTGGCGGTGCTGAGCCGTCGCGAGGCCGAGGTGGCTCGCCTCTTCGGCGAGGGCCACAGCTACAAGATGGTGGCCCGCAGGCTCGACAGTTCTCCGGCGACGGTGCGCCACCACCTGCGGCAGGTGTACGCCAAGCTCGGCGTCACGAGCAAGGTGCAGATGGCGCGGCTGGTGTGCGGCGAGGCCGCGCAGGCCTGAGGAGCCTCGCCTAGGAGGTCGTTGCGGGCCGGCCCGATGTCAGCTCCTCGGCAAACCCCGAACGCTCCAGCACCTCGAGCGGCTGTGGCTGCAGCGACTCGATGCGCAGCAATCCGTCGCGCGCCAGCACCGCCCGGTGCAACTGCCGCAGCGCATCGACGCCGGTGGCGTCGATGTAGATCAGGTGCGTGGCGTCGAGCACCAGCGTCATGCCGCGCGGTGCGCGCTCCGCGGCGTTCACTGCTTCGTCGAGCTTGGCCGCCGCGCCGAAGAACATGGCGCCGTACAGCCGGTAGGTGAGCACCGGCGGCTGCAGCGTGACGAGTTCGACGCTGAACAGCCCGCTCATGCGCCGGATGAAGAGCGCGCACGCCAGCACGATGCCCACCTGCACCGCCACCGTCAGGTCGAACACCACCGTGAGGAAGAAGGTGCCGAGCATCAGCAGGCGGTAGTGGCGGCTGAAGTGGCGCAGCTGGCCGGGCGTGAACTCGCGCCATTCGCCCATGTTCAGCCCGACGAACACCAGGATGCCCGCCAGCACCGCGAGCGGCACGTGGCGCGCCAGCGGCGCCGCCAGCAGCACCACGACCAGCAGCGTGACCGCATGCACGATGCCCGCGATGGGCGAGCTGCCGCCGGAGCGGATGTTGGTCACGGTGCGCGCGATGGTGCCCGTGGCCGGCATGCCGCCGAAGAAGGGCGTGACCAGGTTGGCGATGCCCTGCGCCATCAGCTCCTGGTTCGGGTCGTGGCGCGGCTGGCCGCTGACCTGGTCGGCCACGCGCGCGCACAGCAGCGACTCGATGGCGCCGAGCAGCGCGATGGTCAGCGTCGGCGTCACCAGCTGCTTGACGGTCTCCCACGAGAAATCGGGCAGCGCGAAGGCCGGCACGCCCTCGGGAATGCCGCCGAAGCGCGTGCCGATGGTCTCCACCGGCAGCGCGAAGCCCCACGACACCAGCGTGAGCGACACCAGCGCGACGATCGGCCCCGGGATGCGCCCGACGATCTGCACCGGGCGCGTCTGCACCCAGCGCCCGCCCACGCGCTGCACCGCGCGCGCCAGCGCCGAGTCGCCGCGAAACAGCCGCGACCACGCCAGCAGGCCGAGCACGCAGGCCAGCCCGAGCGCGAAGGCGTGCGGATTGAAGGTGTCCAGCCGCAGCGCCATGGCGTGCAGCTGCGAAAACACGTCGGCCGGCATGCGCTCCACCGTGAGGCCCAGCAGGTCTTTGAGTTGCGACAGCAGGATCAGCACCGCGATGCCGTTGGTGAAGCCCACCACGATCGACAGCGGCACGAAGCGCACCAGCCGCCCGAGCCCGAACAGCCCCGCCATGAACAGCAGCACGCCCGCGCAGGCGGTGGCGATCAGCAGGTTGGCCACGCCGTAGCGCTCGACGATGCCGTAGACGATCACGATGAACGCGCCCGCCGGGCCGCCGATCTGCACGGCCGAGCCGCCCAGCAGCGAGATCAGGAAGCCCGCGATGATCGCCGTCCAGATGCCGGCCTCGGGCTTGAGCCCCGAGGCGATGGCGAAGGCCATGGCCAGCGGCAGCGCCACGATGCCCACCGTGGCGCCCGCGCCCAGGTCCCCCAGGAACCGCCCCCGGTCGTAGCCGGCCATCGTGTCCAGCAGGCGGGGGCGAAAGCGGGTGAGGTTCAGCGGCGACGACATGTGCGGTCATTGTGGCCCGGCCGTCGCGGCGGCCCCGCGATTTCCCGGCGGTGAGTACTTTCAGTCAGCTTATCGGCGACGAGGCTGAAAGATACATTTTTGACGTTTAGAAACAAACGTCAATGAGGTCGCCCATGCACATCCTGCTCGTCGCGAGCGCGTTCAACAGCCTCACGCAGCGCGTGCTGGCCGAGCTCCAGGACCGGGGCCATACCGCAGGCATCGTGCTGGCGCTCGGCGACGACGAGGCCTTGCGCGAAGCGGTGCGCCAGCACGCGCCCGCGCTCGTCATCGCACCGATGCTGACCACGGCGATTCCCGAGGACGTCTGGCGCGCCCACACCTGCCTGATCGTGCACCCGGGCCCGCCCGGCGACCGCGGCCCGTCCTCGCTCGACCGGACGCTGCAGGGCGGCGTCGACAGCTGGGGCGTCACCGTGCTCGAGGCTGTGGCCGAGATGGACGCGGGCGATGTCTGGGCCTGGTCGTCGCTGAAGGTGCCGCCACAGGCCGGCAAGAGCGACCTGTACCGCGGCGAGGTGGCCGATGCCGCCGTCGACGCCGTGCTGCTGGCCGTCGAGCGTTTTGCCTCGGGCACCTACAAGCCGAAGCGGCAGAAGGCGGCCGACCTCGCCGCCGGCTGGCGGCCCTTCATGAAGCAGGCCGAGCGCCGCATCGACTGGGCCACGCAGACCACCGAATCGGTGCTGCGGCAGCTGCGCGCGGCCGATTCGCAGCCCGGCGTGCTCGACGAGCTGCTGGGCGCGCCGTGGTACCTGCACGGCGGCCATGCCGAGGACGAACTGCGCGGTACGCCCGGCGAGCTGATCGCCACCCGCGCCGGCGCCGTCTGCCGCGCCACCGTCGACGGCGCGGTCTGGCTCACCCAGCTGCGGCCCTGGCGCGAGCCGGGCTCCCGCCTGCCGAGCTACAAGCTGCCGGCCGTCGAGGCGCTGGGCGCGCGATTGCCTGCCGGCTTGCCCGAGGTGCCCGCGCCGCTCGAGCTGCCGGCCGGCCGTCGCACCTGGACCGACATCCGCTACCGCGAGCACGGCCCCGTCGGCGTGCTGAACTTCTCGTTCGCGGGCGGGGCCATGAGCACCGCGCAATGCCGGCGTCTGCTGGCTGCCTACCGCTTCGCCTGCACCCGGCCGACCTCGGTGCTGGTGCTGGGCGGGCTGCGCGACTTCTTCTCCAACGGCATCCACCTGAACGTGATCGAGGCGGCGGCCGATCCGGCCGAGGAGTCGTGGGCCAACATCCACGCCATGAACGACCTGGTCGAGGCCGTGCTCACGACCACCGACCGCCTCACGGTGGCCGCGCTGGGCGGCAATGCCGCGGCCGGCGGCGTGATGCTCGCGCTCGCGGCCGACGAGGTGTGGTGCCGCGACGGCGTGGTGCTCAACCCGCACTACAAACTCATGGGCCTGCACGGCTCCGAGTACTGGACCTACAGCCTGCCGCGTCGCGTGGGCGCCGACGAGGCCGCGCGGCTCACGCAGTCGGCGCTGCCGGTGAGCGCGAAGCGCGCGGTGGCGCTGGGCCTGGCGCAGCGCGTGCTGCAGGCCGCGCCGGAAGAACTGGGTGACGAGGTCGGCCGGCTGGCCGCGCAACTGGCGGCATCGCCGGACCTGGCCGCGCGCCTGGCGGACAAGCAGGCGGCGCGTGTGCACGACGAGGCAGTCAAGCCGCTGCAGGCGTACCGCGACGAGGAGCTGGCGCACATGCGGCGCAACTTCTTCGATCCCGCCGAGCCGCACGCGGCGCTGCGCTCGGCCTTCGTGCGCAAGGAAAAAGCGCAGCACACGCCTGCGCACCTCGCGGCGCTCGGCTTGCCGCGCTGAACGCCCGTCAGTCCTTGCTGTCGGGAATCACCGCGTCGGCGGCCGCGCCCACGGCCTTGCCGGTGATGCGCGCGGTGCCGATGGCGGCATCGGCCGCGAGGCCGACCGCGCCGGCGCCCACGCTCACGGCGGTGCTCGCGACGCTGACCACCGCGCAGCCGCTCAGCAGCAGCGCACTCGCGAGGCCGAGCGCAGAAAGGACGAGGGGGCGGAGGCGGTCACTGCGTTGCATGGGCGGATTCTGCACCCGCAGCGCTGGATCGGGCGAGTGACGCCAGGATCGCCTCGCGGTCCTGGTCCAGCCGTGGCGGTTGCCGCCGCACCTGCGTGCGCAGCCCGCCGACGTGCACCGGGTTGCCCGCCACCGTGAGCGGCTGGCCGCCCTGCGTGCGCACCTGCACCAGCATCTCGCGCGCCTGCACCTGCGGGTCGTTCACCACCGCCGCCACGTCGTTGTAGTCGCCGGTGGGGATGTTGTGCTGCATCAGCAGCGCCTGCCAGTGCGCGCAGGGCGCGGTCGACAGGCGCTCTTCGAGCAACTGCTTCAGCGCCTCGTGGTGCTGGCAGCGCGCCGGGTTGGTGGCAAAGCGCGCGTCCTCGGCGAGCGCGGGCAGCTCGAGCGCAGTGCACAGGCGCTGGAACAGCGCGTCGTTGCCCGCCGCGATCACGAACCAGCCGTCGGCCGCGCGGAACACGTCGAAGGGCGTGATCGACGGGTGCCGCGAGCCGATCGGCCCCGGCGCGCGGCCCTCGGCCTCCATGCGCGAGATCGCGTTCTCGAGCAGCGCAACCTGGCAGTCGAGCATGGCCACGTCGACCCGGTCGCCTACGCCCGTGCGCCCGCGCTGCAGCAGCGCGGCCTGCGTGCCGACGGCCGCGTACAGCCCGGCGCCGAGGTCGCCGATCGACACGCCCACGCGCGTCGGCGGCGCGCCAGGATGGCCGGTGAGGCTCATGATGCCGCCCATCGCCTGCACCACCATGTCGTAGGCGGGGCGCCTGCTGTACGGCCCGGTCTGGCCGAAGCCCGAGACCGAGGTGAACACCAGTTTCGGAAAGCGCGCGTGCAGCGTCGGCCAGTCGTAGCCCAGCTTTTCCATCGTGCCGGGCCGGAAGTTCTCGACCAGCACGTCGGCCGTGGCCAAGAGCTGCTCGAAGACCGCGCGGTCGGCCGGCGCCTTCAGGTCGAGCGCGATCGACTCCTTGTTGCGGTTGACCGACATGAAGTAGGCCGAGTCGCCTTCGACGAAGGGGCCGATCTGCCGCGCGTCGTCGCCCAGGCCGGGTTGTTCCACCTTGATGACGCGCGCGCCCAGATCGGCGAGCAGCAGCGTGCAGTACGGGCCCGCGAGCACGCGCGTGAGGTCGATGACGGTGAAGCCCTGCAGCGGGCCTGCCTTGGGTGCGTGCGTGCTCATTCGACGCTCGCGCCCGAGCGCTCGGTGAGTTCCTTCGACTTCGCGCCTTCGGCCAGGGCCCAGGCACGGAATTCGGCCAGCGACGTCGACGGCGCCGACTCGTTGCCCGACTTCTCCATCCGCGCCTTGACCTCGGGGTCGTTCAGTGCCGCCACGCTGGCGTCGAACAGCTTCTGCGCCACCTCCGGCGGCAGGCCGGCCGGGCCGAAGAGGCCGAACCAGAAGGTGTAGTCGTAGCCCTTCACGCCGGCCTCGGCCACGCTGGGCACGTCGGGAAAGAGCGGCGAGCGCTGGCCCGAGGTGACGGCCAGCACGCGCAGCTTCTGGCCCTGCGCCATCGGCAGCACCGAGGGCGGCGTGCCGAAGGTGAGCTGCACGTCGCCCGCGGCCACGGCCTGGATCGACGGCGCGCCGCCCTTGTACGGCACGTGCAGCATCTGCACGCCGGCCGCCTTCTCGAACGACAGGCCCGCCAGGTGCGTCACCACGCCGGCACCCGACGACGAGTACGCCAGCTTGCCGGGGTTCTGCCGCGCCTCGGCGATCAGCGCCTGCACCGTCTTGGCGCTCACGTCCTTGTTCACCGCGAGCAGCATCGGCGCGGAGCTCCAGCGCGAGATCGGCACGAAGCTTTTCGCGCCGTCGTACTTCACGCTCTTGTAGAGCAGCTTGTCGCTGCCGTAGAGGTTGGCGCTGCCCAGCAGCAGCGTGTAGCCGTCGGGCGCGGCGCGCGCGACCTGGTCGGACGCGATGGTGGTGCCCGCGCCCGGCTTGTTGTCGATGACGATCGGCTGGCCGAGCAGCTTGCCCAGCTTGTCGCCGACGATGCGCGCCACGGTGTCGGCGCCGCCGCCGGCGGGGAAGCCCACCAGCAGCGTGATCGGGCGCGAGGGGTAGGTGTCGGCCAGTGCGCCGGCCGAGGCCAGCAGCGCGGCGGCGGCGAACGAGAGGGCTCGCAGTTCTTGCTTCATGGGTTTGTCTCCTGGGTCTTGTGTAGGGAAGGGCGGGCGCGCTCAGCGGCCCTGGAACACCGGCGTGCGCTTCTCGCGCCAGGCCCGGCCGCCCTCGGCGAGGTCTTCGGAGGCGACGGTGCGCTGCACCTCGCGCGAGATCGCGGCGGCGTCGGCGGTGCCGCGCGCGATCTGGTTCAGGTGCTTCTTCATGCCCAGCAGCGCCAGCGGCGCCATGCCGGCGAGCACGGTGCGCAGGCGCTGCACCTCGGCATCGAGCGCGGCGGCGTCATCGACCAGCTGCGTGAGAAAGCCGCAGTCGCGCATGGCGGCGCCGTCGAGCTTCTCGGCGGTGAGAAACAGGCGCTTGGCCGTGTCCAGCCCCAGCCGCGACACGTAGCGCTCCATGCCGCTCTGGTAGTAGTGCAGGCCGAGCCGGGCGGCCGGCATGAACATCTCGGCGCTGCGAGCGCCCACGCGGAAGTCGCAGGCCAGCACGAGGTCGGTCGCGCCGCCGTAGACGCCGCCGTGCACCGCCGCGATGGTGACGGCGCGGCAGTTTTCGAACACATCGACCATCTCGCCGAAGCTGCGGCCCTCGGTCTGGCTCTGGGCGGCCACCTCTGATATATCAAATCCGCTGCAGAAGTACTTGCCCTCGGCGCGCAGGACCAGCACCAGCACCTCGGGCGTGCGGTTCACTGTGTCCACATGCCGGATCAGCACGGGAAGATCGTCCGGCGTGAGCTTGTTGGCGGCCTGGGGACGGTGCAGCGTCAGGTAGGCCACATGGCCGTCGATCGCGAGGGTGGGAGACATTGATGTACCAAACAGATGAATTGATATATCTGGAAGGTTAGCTAATATCCAGATCGCCATGCAACCCGCGAAAACCCTCGACACCCACAGCCTGCAGGACCGCATCCGCGCCCGGCTCGAACAAGACATCCTGGGCGGCGTGCTGTCGCCCGGCATGGCCATCGACGAAAAGGCCCTGGCCCTGAGCTTCAACACCTCGCGCACGCCGGTGCGCGAGGCGCTGCTGCTGCTCAGTGCGCGCGGGCTGGTGGACATCGTTCCGCGCACCGGCATCTACGTGCGCCAGCTGCGGGCGAACGAACTGGTGGCGATGATGGAAGCGCTCGGCGAGCTCGAAGGCGTGCTGGCGCGGCTGGCCGCGCTGCGCATCGGCCCGGCGCTGCGCGAGGAGCTGCTGCGCGCCCTGGCCGGCACCGCCGCGCAGGCGCTGGCGGACGACGCCGAGGCCTACCAGCAGGCCAACGCCGCGCTGCACGACGTGATCTACCGCGCCAGCGGCAACCCCTTCATCGTGGAGCAGGCGCAGACCGTGCGCCTGCGCATCTCGGCCTACCGTGGGCGGATGTTCGAGAAGCCCGGCCGGCTCGCCGCTTCACAGCGGGAGCACGAACGGGTGGTCGAGTGGATTCTGAAAGGCCACGCGGACAACGCCGCGGAGGCGATGCGCGACCACATCTCGGTGGGCGGCAAGGTGTTCGCCGACCTCGTGTTGAACAACAAGTTCGGCTAGTTCTTCTTTTCGTCTGTCTTCGGGTCAGCGCACGCGCATGCCCGGCGTCGCGCCCGCCCAGGGCTCGAGCACGTGGATGCCCGGGTGGGCCTTTTCGTCGCCGTGGCTCGCGGCCAGCACCATGCCTTCGCTGACGCCGAACTTCATCTTGCGCGGCGCGAGGTTGGCGACCAGCACCGTGAGCTTGCCCACGAGCTGCTCCGGCTGGTAGGCCGAGGCGATGCCGCTGAACACGTTGCGCGTCTTGCCTTCGCCCGCGTCGAGCGTCAGGCGCAGCAGCTTGGTCGAGCCCTCGACCTTCTCGCAGGCCACGATCTTCGCGATGCGAAGGTCGATCTTCGCGAAGTCGTCGATGGTGATGGTCGGCGCGATGGCTTCGCCGCCGGGCAGCTCCTGCGCTTCCGTGGCAACGGGCGCGGCAGCCGCGGCTTCGGGCACGTCGAACAGCTTGTCGACCTGCTTGGGGTCGGCGCGCTGCATCAGGTGCTTGTAGTCGCCGATGGCGTGGCCGGCCGGCAGGGCCTGCGCCGCGTCGGCCCAGGTCAGCGGGGCGATCTTCAGGAAGGCCTCGACGTTCACGGCCAGCGCCGGCAGCACCGGCTTCAGGTACAGCGTGAGCAGGCGGAAGGCCTCGATGCACACCGTGCACACGTCGTGCAGGCGCGCCTCGGCGCCTTCCTTCTTGGCCAGTTCCCAGGGCTTGTTCTGGTCGACGTACTCGTTCACCTTGTCGGCCAGCGCCATCACCTCGCGCAGCGCGCGGGCGTAGTCGCGGCCGTCGTACAGCGACTGCACCTGCGAGGCCGCAGCACGCAGCGTGGACAGCAGCGTTTCGCCGTCGGCCGACACCGCGCCCAGCTGGCCGCCGAAGCGCTTGCCGATGAAGCCGGCCGCGCGGCTGGCGATGTTGATGTACTTGCCCACGAGGTCGCTGTTGACGCGCGCCACGAAGTCGTCGGGGTTGAAGTCGATGTCCTCGTTGCGGCCGTTGAGCTTGGCGGCGATGTAGTAGCGCAGCCATTCGGGATCGAGCCCGATCGACAGGTACTTGAGCGGGTCGATGCCGGTGCCGCGGCTCTTGCTCATCTTCTCGCCGCTCACCGTCAGGTGGCCGTGCACGTACACGGCGTTGGGCGCCTTGCGGCCGCTGAAATGCAGCATCGCGGGCCAGAACAGCGTGTGGAAGGTGATGATGTCCTTGCCGATGAAGTGCACCTGCTCCAGCTCGGGGTCGGCCATGTACTCGGTGTACGAGATGCCGTCGCCGCCCAGCTCGATGCAGCGCTTGTCCAGCAGGTTCTTCAGCGAGGCCAGGTAGCCCACGGGCGCGTCCAGCCACACGTAGAAGTACTTGCCCGGCGCATCGGGGATCTCGATGCCGAAGTAGGGCGCGTCGCGGCTGATGTCCCAGTCGCCCAGGCCGCCCTTGCCTTCGTCGTCCTTGTAGAGCCACTCGCGGATCTTGTTCTGCACCTCGGGCTGCACGTGGCCGGGGGCGGCGGTCCATTCCTTCAGGTAGGCCTCGCAGCGCGGGTCCGACAGCTTGAAGAAGAAGTGCTCCGAGCTGCGCAGCTCGGGCTTGGCGCCCGACAGCGCCGAGTACGGGTTGATCAGCTCGGTGGGCGCGTACACGGCGCCGCACACCTCGCAGTTGTCGCCGTACTGGTCCTTCGAGTGGCAGTTGGGGCACTCGCCCTTGATGAAGCGGTCGGCCAGGAACATGCCCTTGGCCGGGTCGTAGAACTGCTCGACGCTCTTGGTCTCGATGAGGCCGTTGGCGCGCAGGTCGCGGTAGATGTCCTGCGCCAGCTGGTGGTTCTCGGGCGCGTCGGTCGAGTGCCAGTTGTCGAAGGCGATGTGGTAGCCATCGAGGTAGGGCTTGCGGCCCGCGGCGATCTCGGCCACGAAGGCCTGCGGCGTCACGCCGGCCTTGTCGGCCGCGATGGTGATGGCCGCGCCGTGCGCGTCGTCGGCGCACACGAAGTTGACGTCGGCGCCATTCATTCGCTGGTTCCGCACCCAGATGTCGGCCTGGATGTATTCCATCATGTGGCCGATGTGGAACTTGCCGTTGGCATACGGCAGGGCGGTGGTGACGAAGAGCTTGCGCGGGGCGGACATCGGGGAGGGCGCTTTCGGGAGTGACGAACGGAAGGGGCGCGGGGCCCGTGGAGGCGGCCAGGGGCCGCGTCCGGGAACCGGGCATTTTAGGCGGCCCGTCCCGCGGCCGCCGCCATGGGGCTGCTCACCTCGGCCGCGGGGTACCCGGAGTGACCCCGAAGGCCGCGGGGGTGTCGCCCATGCGACGTATGCTCGCAGCCTCTTTACTGAAAGTGAGCCGCCGCCGATGACCACCTCGATTCCCGCAACCCTCATCCCCGGCGACGGCATCGGCCCCGAGATCGTCGACGCGACCCTGGCGGCGCTCGACGCGCTGAAGGCGCCCTTCGTGTGGGACACCCAGATCGCCGGCCTGGGCGGCGTCAAGGCCTCGGGCGATCCGCTGCCCAAGGCCACGCTGGACAGCATCCGCAGCACCCGCCTGGCGCTCAAGGGCCCGCTGGAAACCCCCTCGGGCGGGGGCTACCGCTCGTCGAACGTGCGCTTGCGCGAGGAGTTCCAGCTGTACGCCAACCTGCGTCCCGCACGCACCATCATCCCGGGCGGGCGCTACGACAACATCGACCTGACCGTGGTACGCGAGAACCTCGAGGGCCTGTACATCGGCCACGAGCACTACGTGCCCATCGACGGCGACCCGCACGCCGTGGCCATGGCCACCGGCGTCAACACCCGCAAGGGCAGCCGCCGCATCCTCGAATACGCGTTCGACACCGCCGTGGCCACCGGCCGCAAGAAGGTCACGCTGGTGCACAAGGCCAACATCATGAAGGCGCTCACCGGCATCTTCCTGGAGACTGGCCTGGACCTGTACGAAGAGAAGTACAAGGGCCAGTTCGAGCTCGACACCGTGATCATCGACGCCTGCGCGATGAAGCTGGTGCTCAACCCCTGGCAGTTCGACATGCTGGTGACCACCAACCTGTTCGGCGACATCCTCTCGGACCTCGTGGCCGGCCTGGTCGGCGGCCTGGGCATGGCGCCCGGCGCCAACATCGGCACCAACGCCGCGATCTTCGAGGCCGTGCACGGCTCGGCCCCCGACATCGCCGGCAAGGGCATCGCCAACCCGATCGCGCTGATGCTGGCGGCCGCGCTCATGCTCGACCACGTCAAGCGGCCCGAGCTGGCCACGCGCCTGCGCACCGCCATCGACCAGACGCTCAACCTGGACAACGTGCGCACCGGCGACCTCGGCGGCAGCGCCGGCACGGCGGCCTTCACGAAGGCGCTGGTCGCGCGCATCAACGGCGGCTGAGCAAAAAAGAGGCAGCGCAGGTCGTCGCATGAAAAAACTGCTGCTGCCTGCGCTGGTCTTCCTGCTCGCCGGCCTGGCGTGGTCCGCTGCCGGCGCCGTGGACGCGCCGCCGCGCTACACCGTCGTCAAGGTCGACCTGCGCACCGACAAGCTCGCGCTGTTCCTGAACGACGACACCGGCACCGCCTTCAAGCGCTTCGACCGGCTCGAGGCCTGGCTGAAGGCGCGCAACAAACAACTGCTGTTCGCGGCGAACGCCGGCATGTATCACGCCGACTTCGCACCCGTTGGGCTGCTGGTGCGCGAAGGCCGTGAAGAAGCACCTTTGAATCTGGCCGACGGCGTCGGCAATTTCTTTCGCAAGCCCAACGGCGTGTTCCTGGTGACGGCCGAGGGGCCGCGCATCGTCGAGGCGTCGGAATACCCGTCGATCGCTGCGAAGGGCGGTGTGCAGCTGGCGACCCAGTCGGGCCCGCTGCTGCTGCGCCACGGCGCGGTGCACCCGGCGCTCATTCCGAATTCGGATTCGCGCAAGACCCGCAACGGCGTGTGCGTGTCGGGCACCACCGCGGTCTTCGTCCTTGCCGAGACGCCGGTGAACTTTTACGACTTCGCGCTGTACTTGCGCGACGTGCTGCATTGCCGCGACGCGCTGTACCTCGACGGCACCGTGTCGGCGATCTATTCGAAGACACTGCAGCGCAACGACTTCGTGCGCGACCTCGGGCCGATGCTGGCCGTGGTGGCGCCCTGAGGCCCGGCTGCCTTTTCACTTCTGCCCTTTCTCCCAGAGCCATGTCCACACCGCTGCCCGTCCTGTCCCTCCTCGAAACCCGCGTCCTCGGCGTGCTGGCCGAAAAGCAGCGCACCGTGCCCGACAGCTACCCGCTCACGCTCAACTCGCTGGTGTCGGGCTGCAACCAGAAGACCAGCCGCAACCCGGTGCTCGAACTCAGCGAGTCGCAGGTGCAGGCCGCCATCGACAGCCTGAAGGGCTACAGCCTCGTGGCCGAGACCAGCGGCGGGCGCGCCTTCCGCTACGAGCACAACACCGACCGCGTGCTGCGCATTCCGTCGCAGTCGGTCATCCTGCTCACCGTGCTGATGCTGCGCGGCCCGCAAACGGCCGGCGAGCTGCGCATCGCCTGCGACCGCATGCACAACTTTGCCGACATCTCGTCGGTCGAGGGCTTCCTCAACGAACTCGCCGAACGGCCGGCCGGCGCGCTGGTGGTGAAGCTGGCGCGCCTGCCCGGCGCGCGCGAAAGCCGCTGGGCGCACCTGCTGAGCGGGCCGCCGGCGGAAGAGGTGGCGGGGCCGGGCGCAACGGGCGACGGCGCGTTTGCCACGCACGGCGATTCGCTCGGCGAGGTCGCGGCGCTCAAGGCCAACGTGGCGCGGCTGGAGACCGAGGTGGCATCGCTGAAGGCGCTGCTGGGGCGCGTGTGCTCGGAACTGGGCATTTCTCCTGACGCGCCGGACGTACCCGAGGCCTGATCCTCCCGCTTCACAAAGGCTTCATCCAGGCCGCACATTCGCCGCCTACCGTCGGACCCATTGCGAACCCAATGGAGCTCCGACCATGGACCACGGACAAACAGCCGCCTGGCGCGACCACACGCCCTTCGACGACATCACCCGCCGCCTGCTGGGCGGGCTGGCGGCCCTGGCCGGCGTGGCCAGCCTCTACGCCTTCTTCTGGTGGGCCGCTTCGGCCACCGGCTTCCTGCTGTTCGACGGCTGGTGGCACACCTGGCGCGGCCTGGGCACGGCGCTCGCGTTCCGTGATGCCGACTCGGCGTTCTACCTGCTGAGCTGGACGCTGTCTGTTCTTGGCGGCGCGATCGGCTGGCTCGCGCTGGTTGCGCTCGCCGTGACCCATCGGCGCGGCTGGGGCGCGGTGGCGATGTGGATCAAGGCTGGCTGCCTGCTCGGCGCGGTCGCCGGGCTGGCCTTCGAACCCGGCCGGCTGCTGGCGCTGGCGCCGATCGTCGGCGCGGTGCTGCTGATGCTGCGGTCGATGTTGTCGGCGCGCTGAGCGCATCGGCTATCGTCGGCTTCCACGTCGTTCGCGGGAGCCGCATGACCTACGCCTGTCCTCATTGCCGCCAGCCGGGCATCGCCGCCATGGCCAAGCGCTGGTCCAGCCGCGAAACGCCCGCGGCGTGCGGACTTTGCGGCAAGCTCTCGCATGTGCTGGCCAGCACCTCAAGCGGGATCGGGGTGGCGGGCCTGCTGATCATCGTGCTGTCGGGCATCGCAGCGGCTGCATGGGACATGGCGCCGCTGCTCTTGCTTGGCGTGGGCCTGGCGGTGGCGAACAACTTCCGGGCCTGGCGCCGCGCCAGGCTGTGGCCGATCTCGAAGGAAAGCGCCGACAGCGCCAAGAAGGCCGGCTGGTTCGTTCTGGGCCTGCTGGCGCTGTTCGGCCTGGGCTCGTGACGCCGCGCGCCGCCTGAGCCCGCGCCCTCAGGCCCCCGCCGACACCGGCACATCCAGGCTGACCTTCACCGGGTCCATCGTCACCAGCGTGCGAAAGCGCTTGACGTTGTTGCTCTGGAAAAACAGCTGGCGGGTGAGCGCCGTGTATTGCGCCATGTCGCGCACCACGCACACGAGGATGAAGTCCCACTCGCCCGTCACGTAGTAGCACTGCTGCACCTGCGGGCAGTCGCGAAAGCTTTGCTTCATGGCGTCGAGCCGTTCGATCTGCTCGCTCTCGGCCTCGACCTCGACCACGATGGTGAGCGGGTGCCCGAGCGCGGCGGGCGACAGCACGGCGCCGTGGCGCTGGATCACGCCCTCGTCGCGCAGGCGCTTGAGCCGGCGGTTCACCGCCGCCGTCGACAGGTGGATGCGCTCGCCCAGCTCGCCCTGCGAGAGGCGGCTGTCGGCCTGGATCAGTTCGAGCAGGTGCAGGTCGAGGGCGTCGAGGGGTGTCATGAGAAAGGGCAGGCTTCGCGCAAAAACGTTGCGTGGCGGCGGCTCATTTTGCGCACCTGTCCCGCTGCGTTGTCAATAGCATCTCGCCATGAAGTTTCCAGACGCACCCCTGCGCGACCAGCTGGCCGGCTGGCGGCACCAGCTGCACGCGATGCCCGAAACCGGCTTCGAGGAGGCGAAGACCTCGGCCTTCATTGCCAACGCGCTGCGGGCGCTAGGGCTCGAAGTGCACACCGGCATCGGCGGCACCGGGCTGGTCGCCAGCCTCACGGTCGGCAGCGGGACCGGCGTGATCGGCCTGCGCGCCGAGATGGACGCGCTGGCCATCACCGAGCTGGCGACCGAGCGGCCGTACGCCTCCGGCACGCCCGGGCGCATGCACGCCTGCGGCCACGACGGCCACATGGCGATGGTGCTCGGTGCCGCGCAGCTGCTGCGCGAGCGGCGCGATTTCGACGGCACCGTGCGCTTCATCTTCCAGCCCGCCGAAGAGCACGGCCGCGGCGCCCGGGCCATGATGGACGACGGCCTGTTCGAACGCTTTCCGGTCGACGAGATCTACGGCCTGCACAACATGCCCGGCCTGCCCGCCGGCACCTTCGCCACGCGCGCGGGCGGCCTGATGGCGAGCGAAGACAACTTCGTCATCCACATCCACGGCCGGGGCACGCACGCCGCGCGGCCGCACATGGGCATCGACCCGATCGTGATCGGCGCGCAGATCGTGCTGGCGCTGCAGACCATCGTGTCGCGCACGCTCGACCCCGGCGCGCAGGCCGTGGTGTCGTGCACCGAGTTCATCACCGACGGCATCCGCAACGCGATTCCGTCGAACGTGGTCATCAAGGGCGACACGCGCAGCTACGACCCGGCCGTGCAGCGCATGCTCGAGGCGCGCATGCGCGAGATCAGCGAGGGCATCTGCCGCATGCACGGCGCGGAGTGCACCTTCAGCTACACGCACGAGTTCGCGCCCACCGTGAACTGGGCCGAGTGCGTGCCGACCGCGGTGGCCGCCGCGACGGCCGTCGTGGGCGCCGAAAAGGTCGACGCGAATGTGGCGCCGATGATGATCTCGGAAGACTTCGGCGCCTTCCTGCGGGCCGTGCCGGGCGCCTTCGTTTTCCTGGGCAACGGCGCCGAGGGCGAGCCCGGCGGCACGCCGCTGCACAACGGCCGCTACGACTTCAACGATGCGGTGCTGACCACGGGCGCGCGCTACTTCGCGCAGATCGTGCGGCTGCGGCTTCCCGTGCGAACTGCCGCCTGATCCATTCTTCTTTTCCGGTTTTCTTCCCATGCTCTTTTCCAACCCTCACGCGCAACGGCGCGGCTACGACGCGGCCCTGCAGGCCGTCATGACCATCGCACGCGGCCGCGAGAGCCGCCAGTGGCTGTCCACCTGGGACCGGCTCTCGCCGCAGCCGACGCCGGCGTGGCCGCTGCCCCGGCTCGCCGCGCAACTGGGCATCGCGCAGGTGGTCGTGAAAGACGAATCGCGCCGCTCCGCGCTCGGCAGCTTCAAGGTGCTCGGTGCGCCCGTGGCCCTGCTGCGCCTGGTGCTGCGCCGCTGGCCCGAACGGGGCTGGACGCCCGCCGACCTGTTCGCGGGCCGGCATGCCGAGGCGCTGCGCGACTTCGTCGTCATCAGCGCGACCGACGGCAACCATGGCCGCGCACTGGCCGCGGCTGCGCAGAGCATGGGTTGCCGCTGCGTGATCGTGCTGCACGCGCAGGTCAGCGAGGAGCGCGAGGCGCCCATCGCCGCGCTCGGCGCCGAGATCGTGCGCATCGCCGGCAACTACGACGCCTCGGTCGAAGAGGCCGCGCGCCTGGCCCGGGTGAATGGCTGGGAGGTGGTCTCCGACACCTCCTACGAAGGCTACGAAGAGATTCCGCGCGACGTGATGCAGGGCTACGGCATCCTCGTCGACGAGCTGCTCGAGAACACCGCGCCCGGCGCGCCGTGCCCCTTCACCCACGTCATCGTGCAGGGCGGCGTCGGCGGGCTCGCGGCCGGCGTGGCCAGCCATTTCTGGGAGCGCTACGGCGCGGCGCGGCCGACGCTGATCGTCGTCGAGCCCGAGCAGGCCGACTGCCTGCTGCAGAGCGCGCGCAGCGGTCGCCCCGACCGCGCCACCGGCAGCGTCGATTCCGTGATGGCCGGGCTGGCCTGCGGCGAGACCTCGCCGCTCGCATGGCGCTTTCTGCAGCCCTCGGTCGATCTCTTCATGACCGTGACCGATGCCGACGCCGAACACGCCATGCGCACCTTCGCCACGGGCGAGGCGGGCGACGTGCCCGTGCTGGTCGGCGAGTCCGGCGCGGCCGGCCTGGCTGCGCTGCAGGTGCTTGCGGCCGACCCCGAACTGGTGCGCGCCGCCGGCCTCGACGCCAGCTCGCGCGTGCTGCTGTTCAGCACCGAGGGCGCAACCGCGCCCGGCGTGTACCGCGCGCTGACCGGCCGCTCGGGCGAAGAAGTCGTGGCGGCGCAGGCGCAATGGCTGCAACACGAAGGCATCGCCGAAGCCGCGCTGATGGCGCGCATCGACGCGCACGCCGCCATCGGTGCGACCGCGCAAGGCGGCGTCTGCCGCATCGCGCTCACCGACGCCGACCGCGCAGGCCGCGACCAGCTCGTGCAATGGATGCGCGACCTGGGCCTCACCGTGCGCATCGACCGCATCGGCAACATCTTCGGCATCCGCCCCGGCCAGCTGCCCGATGCGAAGCCCGTGATGACCGGCTCCCACATCGACACCGTCGCCGCGGGCGGTCGCTACGACGGCAACTACGGCGTGATGGCCGGCCTGGAGGCGGTGCGCTGGCTCAACGAACGCCAGCGCCAGACGCTGCGCCCCTTCGTGGTCGCCGCGTTCACCAACGAGGAGGGCGTGCGCTTCATGCCCGACATGATGGGCTCGCTGGTGCACGCGGGCGGGCTGGCGCTCGAGGCGGCGCTCGACACCGTCGCCACCGACGGCGCACGGCTGGGCGACGAGCTCGCGCGCATCGGCTACGCGGGCGACATGGCCTGCGGCGCGCTGGTGCCGCATGCGTTCGTCGAACTGCACATCGAGCAGGGCCCGGTGCTGGAGGCCGAAGGCGTCACCATCGGCGCGGTGGCCGACCTGCAGGGCATCTCGTGGCAGGAGATCGTCGTCACCGGCCAGTCGAACCACGCGGGCACCACGCCCATGCGCCTGCGCCACGACGCCGGCTACTGCGCCGCCGCCATCGCGGTGTTCGTGCGCGAGCTGGCACGCCGCTACGGCGGCAGCCAGGTCGCGACCGTCGGCGCGATCGACCTGCACCCCAACCTCATCAACGTGATCGCGGCGCGCGCCACGCTCACGGTCGACCTGCGCCACACCGACGAGGCGACGCTGAAGGACGCCGAAGGCGAGTTGGCGGACTACCTGCGGCAACTCGAAACAACCGAAGGCGTGACCATCGAAGCCCGCACGCTGGCGCGCTTCGAGCCGGTGCAGTTCGATGAACGGCTGGTGCGCCTCGTCGAAGCCAGCGCGCACGCCCGCGGCCTGAGCCACCGCCGCATGACCTCGGGCGCGGGCCACGACGCGCAGATGATGGCGCGTATCGCGCCCGCCGCCATGGTCTTCGTGCCGAGCGTGCGCGGCATCAGCCACAACCCGAAGGAGCACACGGCGAGCGCCGACCTGGCGCAGGGCGCGAACGTGCTGCTGGACGTGGTGCTGGGGCTGCTGGACGAGGCGGACTGAGCGGCGCGCGGTCAGCCGGCCGCGTGCGCCGTCATTTCGGCACCCACCCGAAGAACCGCAGCACCTCGTCGCGCTGGCGCATCGCGTCCGCGTGCCCCAGCGCCATGAGCTCGCGCGTGTAGGCCGACTCGAACAGCAGGTAGCTGGCGAGCGCGCCGCCCTTCACGTCGGCCGCGACCTTCGAGCCGCCCAGCAGGTGCCGCACGGCGCCCGGCAGCGCGTCGACGTGGCGCGCCGCGATCATGTCGATGCGCTCCGACGGCGAGATCACCAGCAGGTCGAGCGGGCGCAGCGTGCTCGCGGCGCGCGCTTCTTCGGGGATCAGGCCCAGCGTGTGGTTGATGCGGCGCAGGCGCTCGATGTCGACCGCCAGCGCATCCAGAAAGATGCTCGACAGCGCATGGCCGGCGATCTGCGCCATGGTCGGGTAGCCGCTGTGGGTGTTGGGTGCGTCCTCGTCGCGCGGCTCGTGCATGCGGCCCGCGCCGATCACCACGATGCGCTGCGCACCCAGGTGGATCGCCGCCGCGATGGGGGCCGACTGGCGCATCGAGCCGTCGCCGAAGTACTCGGTGTGGCCCGGCGGCATCGGCAGCGCGGTGGCCGGGAACACGAAGGGAATGGCCGAGGAGGCCATCAGGTGCGCGTGCGTGATGCGGTCGCGCACCGACAGGCGCTGCGAGCGCACCCAGGGCTCCATCGGCACGGCCGCCTCGAAGAAGGTCACGTGCTCGCCCGAGCTGTAGCTCGAGGCCGTGACCGCCAGCGCCTGCACGTGGCCCTGCTGCATGAGCTGCGGCAGGCGGTCCAGCGGTACCAGGCGTTGCAGCAGGCCGGCCAGCGGGGAGTTGTCCAGCAGCGACTTGGGCTTGATGCGCATCCAGTTGGCCGCAAAGCGCCCCAGCCCGAGCAGCATGCGCCAGCGCGCGCCGCTGCCGAGCACCGAGAGCGAGTCGGCGCGGTAGATCTGCTCGGCGCGGAACTCGCCCCAGACCTGCGCGATGTGCGCGACCACGCGGTCGAAGTCGTCGGCGCCGCAGGCCAGCGCCGCGGCGTTGATGGCGCCGGCCGAGGTGCCTGTGATGATCTGGAACGGGTTGCCGCCGCCGATGGCCGCACCCGCCGCCACGGCGTCGCGCCGGATCTCGGCGATGGCTTCGAGCACGCCGACCTGGTAGGCGGCGCGGGCGCCGCCGCCTGTCAGCAGCAGGCCGGTGGCGGGGCTTGTCTCGGGCATTGCGTCGGTGTCTTTTCTTCTTCGGCGTTTTTCGGACGGGAAATGAGCGCGTCCCGGTACGGGCTTGGCGGGCGGAATAGACTACCCGCCATTCAGGAGTTTGATCAATGGCACTCACCCCCGACGGGCTCATGGACGCACTCAAGAGCGTCACGGACCCTAACACCGGCAAAGAATTCGCAGCGACCCGCTCGCTCAAAAACCTGCAGATCGCCGAGGGCGATGTCTCGTTCGACCTCGAACTGGGCTACCCCGCCAAGAGCCAGCACGCGGCCATCCGCAAGTCGCTCGTGGCCGCGGCCAAGGCCGTGCCGGGCGTGGAGAACGTGTCGGTCAACATCGTCACCAAGGTCATCAGCCATGCGGTGCAGCGCGGCGTGCAGCTGATGCCCAACGTGCGCAACATCGTGGCCGTGGCCTCGGGCAAGGGCGGCGTGGGCAAGAGCACCACGGCCGCCAACCTGGCGCTGGCGCTGGCCGCCGAGGGCGCCAGCGTGGGCCTGCTCGACGCCGACATCTACGGCCCGAGCCAGCCCATGATGATGGGCCTGGACGGGCGCCCCGAGAGCATCGACGGCAAGAACATGGAGCCCAAGGAGCGCCATGGCGTGCAGGTGATGTCGATCGGCTTCCTGGTCGACGCCGACCAGGCCATGATCTGGCGCGGCCCCATGGCCACGCAGGCGCTCGAGCAGCTGCTGCGCCAGACCAACTGGAAAGACCTCGACTATCTGATCGTCGACATGCCGCCGGGCACCGGCGACATCCAGCTCACGCTGAGCCAGCGCGTGCCGATGACGGGCGCGGTGATCGTCACCACGCCGCAGGACATCGCGCTGCTCGACGCGCGCAAGGGCATCCAGATGTTCGAGAAGGTCGGCGTGCCGATCCTGGGCATCGTGGAGAACATGGCGGTGCACATCTGCTCCAACTGCGGCCATGCCGAGCACATCTTCGGCGCCGACGGCGGCAAGAAGATGGCGGCCGAGTACCAGATGGCCTACCTGGGCGCGCTGCCGCTGGACATCAACATCCGCCTGCAGGCGGACAGCGGGGCGCCCACGGTGGTGTCCGACCCCGACGGCGAGGTGGCCGGCCTCTACAAGGCCGTGGCGCGCAGCGTGGCGGTGGGGATCGCGGAGAAGGCGAAAGACTTTTCCGCGAAGTTCCCGACGATCTCGATCAGCAAGAACACCTGAGGCCGAGGCGGGGCAGGGCGAGGGCCTGCGCAGGCGCCCCGGACGAGAGCCCCCAAGAAGAAGGACGCACGCAATGAACCTGCTCGCCTCGATGCGCTACCTCGTCGCACTCAGCGAGCACAAGCATTTCGGCCGCGCCGCGCAGGCCTGCCACATCACGCAGCCGGCCCTGTCTAACGCGCTGCGCGCGCTGGAAGGCGAGTTCGGCGTCGTCATCGTCAAGCGCTCCCGCGTGTACGTGGGCCTCACGCACGAAGGCGAGCGCGTGCTGGCCACGGCGCAGCGCATGCTGCGCGACAACGAGGTGCTGCTGCAGGAACTGCGCAGCGAAGCCGGCGACCCGCGCGGACGGCTGCGCATGGCCGCGGTGCCCACCGCGATCCCGATGCTGTCTCGCTTTGCCGCGATGCTGCAGCAGCGCCATCCGGGCATCGTGCCGGCCGTGCTTTCCATGAGTTCGCAGGAGCTGGAGACGGGCCTGGAAAACCTCTCGGTCGATCTCGCCCTGGGCTACACCGAGCGCATGCACCTGCCGGGCGTCAAGCTCAAGGCCTGGCCGCAGAGCATCGAGCATTACTTCCTGCTGCGGCGCGCGAAGAAGCCCTCGGCCGACCGGCTGCGCATCGGCCGCCCCATCGCCTGGGCCGAAGCCGGCACGCTGCCACTGTGCCTGCTCACGCCCGACATGCACAACCGCGCCATCATCGACCAGGCCCTGCGCGAGGCCGGCGTGGCCGCGGTGGCGCCCGCCATCGAAACCAACTCGGTGCTCACGCTCGCGCTGGCCGTGAGCGCGGGCACCGTCAGCAGCGTGCTGCCCGGCGCCATGGTGGCGGCCGTGCGCAGCCACCGCGAACTGGAGGCGCTGCCGCTGGTGGCGCCCGAGGTGCGCACGCCCATCGGCTTCATGACGCAGGAGGGCGTGCGGCCCGCGCGGGCGCTCGATGCGGCGCTGGCCTTCTTGCAGACGCCCGAATGGCAGGCGCAGGCGCGCCAGCACAGCGGCGCGCTCGACGCCGCGTAGCCCGGCGCACGGGTGCCGACGGCACCTGGATGGTTTACCCTTCGCGCCATCATGAAATCCAAAGCCCAGTTCCGCCTGCGCATCTACCGGGACGACACCATCGCCATCGGCCCCGGCAAGATCGCCGTGCTCGAAGCCGTGGCCGAGACCGGTTCGATCTCGGCGGCGGCCCGCCTGCTCGGCATGTCGTACCGCCGCGCGTGGATGCTGATCGACGAGATGAACCAGACGCTGGCTTCGCCGGCCGTGAACACCGCCGCCGGCGGCTCGCGCGGCGGCGGCACGGCGCTCACGCCGGTGGGCGAGGACATCGTGAAGCGCTACCGCGCCATCGAGAACGCCGCGCGCCTGGCGACGGCGGCCGACGTTCGCGCGCTCACACGGCTGCTCGCGCCATGAACGCCGCCGACATCGACCCCGTCGTCTGCCGCCCGGTCGGCATCGTGCGCAGCCGCTTCACGGAAACCTCGGGCATGCCCATCCAGACGGCCGGCGCACCCGACGAAGTGGGGCGCCTGGAGGTGTTCGCCGAGTTCGCGCCGGGGCTGCGCGACATCGAAGGCTTCGACTACCTGATCCTCGTGACGCACCTGCACCGCTGCGCGCACGAACGGCTCGAGGTGGTGCCCTTCCTGGACGACGCCACGCACGGCGTGTTCGCCACGCGGGCGCCCGCGCGGCCCAACCGGCTGGGCCTGTCGATCGTGCGGCTCACGGCGGTGGAGGGCACGACGCTGCACTTCAGCGGCAACGACATGGCCGACGGCACGCCCGTGCTGGACATCAAGCCCTACGTGCCGCGCTTCGACGTGCGCGAGACCGAGCGCGTGGGCTGGTTCGGCGCGCGGCTCGATCAGCTGCCGCGCACGCGCTCCGACGGCCGGATGGACTGATCGCCGTCGCCTGACGCTTCGCCGGCCGCGCCCGGCAGCAGGTCGCCCTGCCAGCACGACCACACGTCCTGCGACAGCGTCTCGCGCGCCTGCGGCGGCGCCTCGCGGATCGTGCCCATGCTGATGAAACCCGCCAGGTACTCGCCCGGCTGCACGCCGACCTGGCGCACCAGCGTCTCGTCGAAGCAGCGCTCGCCGCTGAGCACGATGGCGCCGTAGCCCAGCTGGTGCGCGGCGGCCAGCAGGTTGCCCAGCGCCGCGCCGGCGCCCAGCCACTGTTCGCGCGCGGGGATCTTGCTGCGCTCGCGCGGCGACACCACGAAGCCCAGCAGCAACGGCGGACGCGTGGCGTGCTCGCGGGCGCGCCGCAGGTCGGTCGGGCTGGCGAGCGGATCGCGGCGCAGCTTTTCCTGTTCGAAGCACCAGGCCAGCGCCTCGCGGTTCTGCGGGCGGAACTCGATCACGCGCCACGGATGCAGCCCGCCGTGGTCGGGCGCGCGCAGGCCGGCCTGAAGGATGGCGTCGAGTTCGTCGGGGTTCGGGCCGGGCGATTGCAGCCGCCGCGGCGACACCGAGCGCCGTGTCAGCAGGACTTCGAGGATGCGTTCCGCACCCGTCATGTGGCGCCACATCGTTGTCATGGCCCGCGCCGGTCGGTCCACGCGGCGCTGCGGCGCAGCACCTCGCCGATGTCCTGCGCGTCGCCCGGCGCCACCAGGAACGACTGGCTCTCGCCGCCCGGCGCGATGATCGACAGCACGAAGCCGCCGGCGTCCAGCGTGCGCTCGATGCGCCATTCGTGCACCTGCGTCACATGGCGAAGCTCGGGCCTGCCGGAGGTCGAGCGGACAACGGTGTCATGAGGGGAAAGGCGCATGGGGCGGATGGACAAAGTCTCCAACGCTGTATCCGCCAGTATATGAAGACCGGCGCATCCGTGCATCCCCGTGGGAACCAGAAGGCCGCTCATGTAACAATTGCGCCGTATCTCAATGAACACGACGACCACATCTTCGCTCATCGTCACCACCGACTGGTCGCCGCTGGTCCTGTCGCTGCAGGTCGCGGCGGTCGCGACCTTGCTGGCGCTGGTCGCGGGCGTGGCGCTGGGCTGGGTGTTCGCGCGCAAGCAGTTCACCGGTTCGGGCGTGCTCGAGGCCGTGTTCATGCTGCCGCTGGTGCTGCCGCCCACGGTGATCGGCTACGCCATCCTGGTGGCGGCAGGGCGCCGCAGCCCGCTGGGCGCCTGGCTGCGCGAGCACTTCGACTACACCATCATCTTCAGCTGGCACGGCGCCGTGGTGGCGTCGGCCGTGGTGGCGCTGCCGCTGGTGCTCAAGTCGGCCAGCGCGGCGTTCTCGAACGTCGACCGCTCGCTCGAAGCCGCCGCCAGCACCTTGCGCCAGTCGCCGTTTTCGGTGTTCCTGCGCGTCACGCTGCCGCTGGCTTGGCCCGGCATCCTGGCCGGCACGCTGCTCGCGTTCGCGCGCGCCATGGGCGAGTTCGGCGCCTCGCTGATGGTGGCCGGCTCCATTCCCAAGCAGACCCAGACCCTGTCGATGGCCATCTACGACGCCGTGCAGGCCGGCCACGACGACCTGGCGCTGCTGCTGGTGGTCGTCACGTCGGTGCTGTCGATTGCCGTGCTGGTCGTGTCGAACCGCTTCTTTTCGCTTCGTTGATTCCCCTTTTTTCCAGGAGACTGTGCCCATGCGTCCGTTGCGTCTTTTGTCTGTCGTGCTTGCCCTGGCCCTGCCGTTTGCGGCCGCCGCGCAGCAGATCACCGTGTCCGCCGCCGCGAGCCTGACCGACGCGTTCAAGGAAATCGGTCCCAAGTTCGAAGCCGCCAAGGCGGGCAGCACTGTGCGCTTCAACTTCGCGGCCTCGGGCGTGCTGCTGCAGCAGATCGGGCAAGGCGCGCCGGTCGACGTGTTCGCCAGCGCCGATCAGGAGACGATGAACCGCGGCAACGACCAGAAGCTCATCGACACCGCCACCCGCAAGGACTTCGTCACCAACAGCCTCGTGCTGGTCGAGCCCGCGCAGGGCGCCGTCGGCCTGAAGTCGCTGCAGGACCTGAGCGGTGCGAACGTGAAGAAGATCGCCGTCGGCAAGACCGCCACCGTGCCGGTCGGCCGCTACACCAAGCAGGTGCTGGACAACGCCAACCTGTGGACCGCGCTCGAACCCAAGTTCGTGCAGGCCGACAGCGTGCGCCAGGTGCTCGACTACGTGAGCCGTGGCGAGGTCGAGGCTGGCTTCGTGTACCGCACCGACGCGGCCGTGGCCGGCGATAAGGTCAAGGTCGCCTTCACGCCCACCGGCCACACGCCCGTGACCTACCCCATCGCCGTCGTGGCCGAGAGCAAGCAGAAGGCGCTGGCCGGCGACTTCATCGCCTTCCTCGCGACACCGGCCGCGCAAGAAGTGCTCACGCGCTACGGTTTCGGCAAGCCATGATCGATGTCGATCTGCAGCTCACGGTGAAGGACGGGGCCCGGCGCTTCGACCTCGCCGTGCGCTTCCAGACCGACGTTCCCTTCGCCGCGCTCTACGGCCCCTCGGGGGCCGGCAAGTCGCTGACCCTGCAGGCCATCGCCGGCCTGCTGCATCCGTCGGCGGGCCATGTGCGGCTCGATGGCCGCACGCTGTACGACGCGGCCCAGCGCATCGACGTGCCCGCGCCGGCGCGCCGCATCGGCTACCTGTTCCAGAACTACGCGCTGTTCCCGCACCTCACGGTGCGCGAGAACGTGGCCTTCGGGCTCACCGCGTGGCACCGCCGCACGCTGCCGGCCCGCGACGCCGAGCGCGTGCAGGCGCTGCTGGCCAGCTTCGGCCTCGCCGCGCTGGCCGACAGCCGGCCGCAGAAACTCTCGGGCGGCCAGCAGCAGCGCGTGGCCCTGGCGCGCGCGCTGGCCTGCGAGCCGCAGGTGCTGCTGCTCGACGAACCCTTTGCCGCGCTCAACCCCATGCTGCGCGCCGAGCTGCGCCACGAGCTCGCGCAGGTGCGCAAGCAATGGGGCATCCCGGTTTTGATGATCACGCACGACATCGAGGACGTGCTGGCGCTGGCCGACGTGGCCTTTGTCTACAAGGACGGGCAGGTGGTGCGGGAGATCGACCTGCACAACGCCGACAGCCGCGACTTTGCGCTGCGGGAGATTGCCGGGGTGCAGGAGGTGGAGGAGACGCCGCTGCGCAGCAAGCTGCGGGGCTTGTTGATGGGTGGTGCGCGCGAGGCCTGAGCCTCCATCATTTCCATTTTGAATCGCCGCATGTCCCGATTCAATTTGACGCCACGCCCCCGCAGGCCAACACTGCCGCCATGAGCGAGCAGAAGATCGAGTTTTACAAGGGCCCTGCCGGTGGTTGGGGTGCGTTGCGCAGCGTGACGAATGCGCTGCTGCGGCAGGACATTCCGGTCAAGGGCGCGAAGACGCTGCTCTCGGCCAACCAGCCCGACGGCTTCGACTGCCCCGGCTGCGCCTGGCCCGACCGCAACCATGCCTCGACCTTCGAGTTCTGCGAGAACGGCGTGAAGGCCGTGGCCGCGGAGGCCACCGCGCGGCGCGCAGGCCCGGAGCTGTTCGCGAAGCACACGGTGGCCGAGCTGGCTCAGCAGAGCGATTTCTGGCTCGAAGACCAGGGCCGCCTCACGCACCCCATGGCCTACGACGCGGCCAGCGACAGGTACGTGCCCATCGACTGGGACGACGCCTTCGCGCGCATCGCGCAGCACCTGAACGCGCTGCCCGACCCGAACCAGGCCATCTTCTACACCTCGGGCCGCGCGAGCAACGAGGCGGCCTTCCTGTACCAGCTGTTCGTGCGCGAGTACGGCACCAATAACTTTCCCGACTGCTCGAACATGTGCCACGAACCCAGCGGCAGCGGCATGCGCCCGCAGCTGGGCGTGGGCAAGGGCACGGTCACGCTGGAAGACTTCGAGAAGGCCGACGCGATCTTCATCTTCGGCCAGAACCCGGGCACCAACCACCCGCGCATGCTCGGCGAGCTGCGCGCGGCGTCCAAGCGCGGCGCGCGCATCGTGAGCTTCAACCCGCTGCGCGAGCGCGGGCTGGAGCGCTTTGCCGACCCGCAGGACAAGCTGGAGATGGCCACGCTGGGCTCCACGCCGATCAGCACGCACTACTTCCAGCTGCGCGTGGGCGGCGACTTCGCGGCGGTGAAGGGGATGATGAAGCACGTCATCGAGCGCGAAGACGCGGCGGTGGCGCGCGGCGAGCCTTCGGTGCTCGACCACGCATTCATCGCCGAGCACACCCTGGGTTTCGAAGCGCTGGCCGACGACCTGCGCGCCGAATCGTGGCCGCTGCTGGCGCAGGAATCGGGCCTGAGCGAAGCGCAGATGCGCGCGGCGGCCGACGTGTACCTGGGCGCGAAGCGGGTCATCGCCTGCTGGGGCATGGGCATCACGCAGCACCAGCATTCGGTGGCCACGATCCAGATGATCGGCAACTGGCTCATGCTGTGCGGCCACATGGGCCGCGAAGGCGCGGGCGCCTGCCCGGTGCGCGGCCACAGCAACGTGCAGGGCGACCGCACCATGGGCATCTGGGAAAAGCCGCCGGCCGCGCTGCTCGACCGGCTGCAGCAGGTGTTCGGCTTCGAGCCGCCGCGCAAAAATGGCGTGGACACGGTCGAGGCGATCCAGCTCATGCTCGACGGCAAGGGCAAGGTGTTCTTCGCGCTGGGCGGCAACTTCGCGGCGGCCACGCCCGACACCTACCAGACCTGGAAGGCGCTGCGGCAGTGCGACCTCACGGTGCACGTGACGACCAAGCTCAACCGCAGCCACATCATCCACGGGCGCGAGGCACTCATCCTGCCGTGCCTGGGCCGCACCGAGATCGACATGCAGGCCAACGGTCCGCAGGGCGTGACGGTCGAAGACTCGATGAGCATGGTGCACATCTCGATGGGCATCAACCCACCCGCGTCGGAGCACCTGCTGTCCGAGCCGGCCATCGTGGCGCGCCTTGCTGCAGCCACCATCGGCGCGCGCAGCAAGACGCCGTGGCTCTGGCTGGTGGAAGACTACGCCCGCATCCGCGACAAGATCGAAGCCGTGTTCGACGACTTCAAGGACTTCAACGCACGCGTGGCGCACCCCGGCGGCTTCCGCCTGCGCAACACGGCGAGCGAGCGCGTGTGGGCCACCGCGTCGAAGAAGGCCGTGTTCTTCACGCACGCCGTGCCGCTGGACACGCACGCCCACCGCGCCCGCGCGCGCTTCGCGTCGCAGCGCGACACGCTGGTGTTCACGCTGCTCACCACGCGTTCGCATGACCAGTACAACACCACCATTTACGGCATGGACGACCGCTACCGCGGCGTGTTCGGCCAGCGCCGCGTGGTGTTCATCCACGCCGACGACATCCGCCAGCTCGGCATGAAGGACGGCGACTGGGTCGACATCCAGACGGTGTGGAGCGACGGGCAGGAGCGCCGGGCCGATCGCTTCAAGCTGGTCGCGTACGACATCCCGCGCGGCAACCTCGCGGCCTACTACCCCGAGACGAACCCGCTGGTGCCGCTGTCGTCGGTGGCCGAGAACGCGGGTACGCCGACGTCCAAGTCGATCCCCGTGGTGCTGTCGCTGCATGTGGCGCCGGTCGCGGCGGAGGCCGACGCCGTGGCGGCATGAGCGATTCCGGGTTCGACGCCGACGCCTTTTCCATCGCGATCCTGCGCGCGCTGGCCGAAGCTCCGGGCGAAGGCGGCATGTCGCTGCCGCGCCTGGGCAAGCGGCTGGGGCAGGGCGCGAGCGTGGTCATGCGCCAGCTCACGCTGATGGGCGATGCCGCGCTCGGCGGCGTGCGCGGACCGGGTTGGGTGCGCGTGGTGCAGCTGGACGATCGCTGGGTCGCGCACCTCACCGACGCCGGGCGCGCGGTCGCCGAGAGCCTGCCGGCTGACGACAGCCGAGACTGAGCGGACAATGGCCGCGGCCATGGAAAACACCCCCGAACCCGACGCCCTGCCGCCCCTCGTGCGGCATGCCGTGCACGTCTTCGGCGAGCGCGGCCTCGCGCCCGAGGGCGTGGTGCGCGACGACACGCTGGCCGCCGAGGTGCCGGTGGCGCTGGTGTTCAACGGCGTCTCGCACGCGGTGATGATGGCCACGCCGCAAGACCTCGAGGCCTTCGCGCTGGGCTTTGCACTCAGCGAGGGCATCCTCGACAGCGCCGCCGATTGCCGCGGCATCGACGTGCGAACGGTCGAGGCCCTCGATGCGGGCCTGCCCGAAGGCATGCCCGGCATCGAGGTGCAGCTCGAAGTGTCCACGCGCAGCTTCGAACGCCTGAAGGACCGCCGTCGCAGCCTCGCGGGCCGCACCGGCTGCGGCGTGTGCGGCGTCGAAAGCTTCGCGGGGCTCGACCTGTCGCCGCAGCGCGTGCCGCCACGCGACTGGATCGAACGCATCGACCTGGCCACCGTGCTGCGCGCCTTCGCCGCCATGCCGCCGCGCCAGGTGCTCAATGCCGAAGCCGGCGCGATCCACGCGGCGGCCTGGGCCACGGTCGACGGCGAACTCACCGACCTCATGGAAGACGTCGGCCGCCACAACGCGCTCGACAAGCTGCTCGGCGCGCTGGCCCGTGCGAATCGGCTGCAGGAGCCCGGCTTCGTGCTGATGTCCAGCCGCGGCAGCCACGAGCTGGTGCGCAAGTGCGCGCGCCTGGGCATCGCGGCGATGGCGACCATCTCGGCGCCGACCGCGATGGGCGTGCGCATGGCCGAGCTCAGCGGCCTGCGGTTCTGGGGGCTGTGCCGCGCGCCGCGCGGCGTGCTCTACGCCGACGGGCTTGGTGCGACGGGTGGATTGGCGAGCAGCAGCACCGCGTCGGCCACGGCCTCGATGCCCTGATCCGAGAGGTCGGTCGCCCCCACGCGCTGGCGCCTGGCCCACGCGCGAAAGTGCGTCTCCTGCGACTTCTGGTAGTGCGGGTCGTAGTGCAACGACATGAGCTCGGCGAACAGATGCGGCAGGTCGGCCTCGTGCGCCCACTGCTGCCAGCGCGTCACCGTTTCCTTGCCCTGCAGTTCCTTGAGCACGCCCATCTTCTCGGCGAGCGCCGCGCGGTCGTCGCCCAGGTAGGCGTAGTCGCGCAGCAGGTAGGCCAGCCGCGCCTCGGGCGTGGCCTCCACCTCGATGCACGGCGCGGCGCGCATCTGCGCCACGAGCGACAGCGGCAGCGACAGCCGCCCGATGCGCACGCTCTCGCCCTCGACATACAGCGGGCGCGAGAGGTCGATGGCTTCGAGCACGGTCGCGATGCGCGTCTCGAAGTGCTTCTGCGAAGGCTGCGGCACGCCCGGCAGCGCGCCGAGCAGCGAGCCCTTGTGGTTGGCGAAGGCTTCCAGGTCGAGCACCTGTGCGCCGCGTTCGGCCAGCGCGTGCAGCACGCGCGTCTTGGCGCTGCCGGTGGCGCCGCAGACCACGCGCAGGTCGAGCTGCGGCGTCAGCGCGTCGAGCTGCGAGATCACGTGCCGGCGAAAGCTCTTGTAGCCGCCCGCGAGCTGCTGCGCGTCCCAGCCCACGAGCCGCAGCCAGGTGACCATCGAGCCGCTGCGCATGCCGCCGCGCCAGCAGTAGACCAGCGGCTTCCACTTCTCGGGCCGGTCGGCCAGCGTGTCGCGCAGGTGGGTCGCGATGTTGGCCGCCACCATGGCACCGCCGATGCGGCGCGCCTCGAAGGCGCCGGTCTGCACGTAGACCGTGCCGACGATGTGGCGCTCTTCGTCGTTGAGCACGGGGCAGTTGATGGCGCCGGGGATGTGGTCGAGCGCGAACTCGGCGGGCGAGCGGGCGTCGATGATCGAATCGAAGGCGTGGCGGTCCGCCACCCGGACGGGTTGGCGATGACTCATGGCTGAAGGGACCTCATGCCGCCATTGTCGGCCACTCAGGCGTAGGCGGGACCTAAGCCTTTTCGCAAGCGAGCACTCGCCAAGTCGACAAAGGTGACCAGCACGAACATCGCGATCAGCACCGTCATCGCCTGCTGCTGCTGGAAGATCGACAGGTGGAAGTACAGCAGCTGGCCCAGCCCGCCGCCGCCCACGAAGCCCAGCACGGCCGCCATGCGGATGTTCATTTCCCAGCGGTAGAGCGTGTAGGCCACCCACTGCGGCAGCACGATCGGCAGGCTGGCGTAGCTGAAGGCGGCGACCGGGCCCGCGCCCGAGAGCGTCAGCGCCTGCTCGGGCTCGCGCGGCGCGTTCTCCAGCGCTTCGGCGAAGAGGCGCCCGAGCACGCCGGTCGTGTGCAGCGACAGCGCCAGCGCGCCCGCGAACGGCCCGATGCCGGCGGCCAGCACCATCAGCGCGGCCCACACCAGCTCGGGCACGCTGCGCAGGAAGTTGAGCACGAAGCGCGCGCCGTGGCGCAGCGGCCCGCCGATGCGCCCCGACGCCGGCAGCGCGAGCACGGCGCCCGCCACGGCGGCCAGCACGGTGCCCAGTGCCGACACCGCGAGCGTCTGCAACGCGCCGTGGCCGACCTTGGCCAGGAACTCGGGCGACACGTCGGGCGGGAAGAACTCGGCGATGAACTTGCCCATGAGCCGGAGCGATTCGGCCGAGCCCAGCGCGCCGTAGTCGATGCCCAGGTAGACGAAGCTCGCGACCACGGCCGCGGCGATCAGCCCCACGGCGAGCCAGCAGCGCAGGCACAAAGGAGGGCGTGGCGGCAGCGTCGTCATGCCAGGAGCTTTCGCAGCGCGTTGCTCAGCATGTCGGCCAGCAGCACGAGCGCGAGGAACACCAGCAGGATGCTGCTGGCCTCGCCGCCGTTGAGCATCTTCATCGACTGGTCCATCAGCTGCCCGAGGCCGCCCGCGCCCACGAAGCCCATCACCACCGAGGCGCGCACCGCGCATTCCCAGCGGTACACGGTGTACGAGGCCAGCTCCTGTGCCGTGTGCGGCAGCAGGCCGTAGCACAGCGCCGCGAGCCGGCCGCTGCCGCTTTCGAGCAGGGCGCGCGCGGGGCGCGTGTCGGTCGATTCGAGGATCTCGGCGTAGACCTTGCCCAGCATGCCGCCGTAAGTGATGGCCAGCGCCAGCACGCCGGCCGCGGGGCCGAGCCCGAGCGCGCGAACGAACAGCAGCGCCCACACGATCTCGGGAATGGCGCGCAGCACCATCAGCAGCCAGCGCGCCGCCTGCCGGACGATGCCGGCCTGCACGCGGCCGGGGCCGGGCCCGATGCGCGAGATGGAGAGCGCGCGCGTGGTCACGAAGCCCAGCGGCGCGCCGATCAGCAGCGCCATGGCGGTGCCGGCCGTGGCCATGGCCAGGGTCTCGAGCGTGGCCTTGGCGAGCAGCGCGAGAAAGGCGGGCGAGCTGTCGGGCGGAAAGAAGCCCGCAAGAAAGCCGCCGATGACGGCGAGGTTGCCGCTGCCGAACAGCGCCCAGGGCTTGAATTCGGAGAGCGCGAGCATTGGCCACGCAACGGCCAGTGCCGCGAGCCAGCCGGCCAGGCGGCGGCCCGCGTGCGGATCGCGCAGGGCGGGGCGGGCGAGTGTCGCCGTCACGGGCAGTCCGGCCGGTGGAAGGCCGGCTCGGCGGTGCCGGCCACCGGTGCAACCGGCAGCGGGCCCTGCGTCGCCACGCCGCCTTCGCTCGCATAGAGCGCCTCAAGCAGCGCCGGCGTCACCTCGGCGGCCGGCAGGTCGAAGGCCACCTGACCGTCGCGCATGCCCACGATGCGCGGAAACCAGCGCAGTGCCAGGTCGACCGCGTGCAGCGACGCGACCAGCGTGGCGCCGGTCGATTCGCTCTGCGCCACCAGCTGGCCCACGGCCGCGTGCGCGAGCGTGGGGTCGAGCGCCGACACCGGCTCGTCCGCCAGCAGCAGTGCGGGGCGCTGGTACAGCACGCGGGCGATGCCCACGCGCTGCAGCTGGCCGCCCGAGAGGCGGTCGCAGCGGTCGAACAGCCGGTCTTCGAGCGCGAGCCGGGCCAGCGCCGCGTGCGCGCCCGCGATGTCGGACGGGTAGAACAGCGAACCCAGCGCGCGTGCCGTCGACCACTGGCCGAGCCGGCCCGCGAGCACGGCCGTGACCACGCGCAGGCGCGGCGCGATCGGCGGCGCCTGGTGCACGGTGCCGATGCGCGCGCGCAGCTGCTTGAGCGCACGGGCCGGCAGCCGCCACGGGTGTTGGCCCAACGCCTGCACCTGGCCTTCACCGGGCCGCAGCGCCGCGCCGAGCACGCGCAGCAGCGTGGTCTTGCCCGCGCCCGAGGGCCCGATGACGGCGATGCGCTCGCCGTCGCGCGCGGCCAGCGTCACCCCGGCCAGCGCGCGCTGGCCGTTGGGGTGCACCACGCCCGCGCTGTCGAGCGAAAAACTCATCCGCGCATTCCGCTCACTTGATGAGGCCGGCCGACTTGCCCGCCGTCTCGATGCCGTCGTAGTTCGACGACTTGGTGGGAATGAACTTGCTCGCGCGCTGCAGCGCCATGATCTCCTTGTGCGCCGGGTTGGCCGGGTCCAGCTTCAGGAAGGCGTCGGTCAGCTTCTTCGTCACGGCGGCGTCCAGGCCCGGGCGCACGGTCCAGTTGTAGTCGTAGTAGGTCGGCGTGGTGGCCAGCACGCGCACCTTGGCGGCGTTGGGGTTCTTGGCCTCGACCAGCTTGTCCCACACCGAGGCGTTGAGCACGCCCGCTTCGGCGCGCGAGGCGGCCACGAAGGCCACGGTGGCGTCGTGCGCGCCCGAGAACGCGACCGTCTTGAAGTCCTTCTCGGGGTTGATGCCGGCCTGCAGCAGGAAGTAGCGCGGCATCAGGCTGCCCGAGGTGGACGAGGGCGCGCCGAAGGCGAAGGTCTTGCCCTTCAGGTCGGCCAGGGTCTTGGCGGGGCTGTCGATCGGCACGATGAACTTGCTGGTGAACACCTCGTCTTCCGCGCGCTGCACGATCGGCACCGCGCCGCCGTTGGTGCGGATGCGCGCCTGCACGAAGGTGAAGCCGCCCAGCCACGCCAGGTCGATCTTGTTGGTCGCCAGGCCTTCGACCACGGCGGCGTAGTCGGTCACAGGCGTGAACTGCACGTCCATGCCGGTTTCCTTCTTCAGGTAGTCGCCCAGCGGCGTGAACTTGCGCTGCAGCTCGGTGGGCGCCTCGTCGGGAATGGCCGACACGCGCAGCACGCCCTGGGCGAAGGCGCCCACGGCGGTGAGGGACAGGGCCAGCGCGAGCGCGAGCCGGGACACGGTTTGTTTCGTTTGCATGGTGTGATGACGCGTTCAGTGGAAAAAGAAAAGGGTGTGTCGGGGCACTCGGGCAGACGGCGGTGCGGGCTTCGATAATCGCGGCTTGTTCCATTCGACCGACCCGCTGCCATGATCGAAGCCGCACCTTCCAAGCTCCTGAATCCGTTGGCGCCGCTGCGGCTCACCAGCTTCTCGCATGGGGGCGGCTGCGGCTGCAAGATCGCGCCGGGCGTGCTGTCGCAGATCCTCAAGAACCATGCGGGCGGGCTGATTCCGCCCGAGCTCATGGTCGGCATCGAGACCGCCGACGACGCGGCAGTCTACCGGCTCAACGACGAGCAGGCGCTGATCGCCACCACCGATTTCTTCATGCCCATCGTGGACGACCCCTACGAGTTCGGCCGCATCGCCGCGACCAACGCGATCAGCGACGTCTACGCGATGGGCGGGCGCCCGATCATGGCGCTGGCGCTGGTCGCCATGCCGATCAACCAGCTGCCGGTGGAAGTCATCGCCGAGATCGTGCGCGGCGGGCAGGACGTGTGCCGCGCGGCCGGCATTCCCATTGCGGGCGGCCACACCATCGATTCGGTCGAGCCGATCTACGGGCTGGTCGCGATGGGGCTGGTGCACCCCAAGCGCGTGCGGCGCAACGCCGACGCGCAGGCGGGCGACGTGCTGGTGCTGGGCAAGCCGCTGGGTGTGGGCGTGCTGTCGGCGGCGCTCAAGAAGCAGCAGCTGTCCGAGGCCGGCTACCGCCAGCTGATCGAGAACACGACCAAGCTCAACACGCCCGGCATCGCGCTGTCGGCACTCGACGGCGTGCATGCGCTGACCGACGTCACCGGCTTCGGCCTGGCCGGCCACGCGCTCGAACTCGCGCGCGGCGCGGGGCTCGCGGCGGTGGTCGAATGGTCGCGTGTGCCGCTGCTCGACAACGTGATCGCCATGGCCGGCGGCGGACTGGTCACCGGCGCGTCGGGCCGCAACTGGGCGGGCTACGGCGCCGACGTGCAGTTGCACGAAGGCCTGCCGGCCACCGCGCAGGCGCTCATGACCGATCCGCAGACCTCGGGCGGGCTGCTCGTGAGCTGCGCGCCCGAGGCGGTCGAGGCGGTGCTGGAGATCTTCCGCAACGAAGGCTTCGGGCAGGCGGCGGTCATCGGTCGCGTGGAAGCTGGCGCGCCGGGCCTCGTCGTGTTGCCCTGAGCCGGGGCGCCGCCGGGCGGGTGGGGTCGTCATCGACACGCGCTCCTTCGTTTTTTCGCATCGTGCGACAGGTCCGCGCAGCGGGCAACACCCCGCGGCCCTTTCCAATAACCCTTGAGTCCGCCGGTGCCGGTAGGCGTCGGCTATCGTTCGCGCCATGAACGCTTCCCTTCGCCTTGGCTGGCGCACGCTCTGGCGCGACCTGCGCGCCGGTGAGCTGCGCCTCTTGATCGTGGCCGTGGTGCTGGCCGTGGCCGCGCTCACGGCGGTCGGCTTCTTCGCCGACCGATTGCAGGGCGGGCTGCAGCGCGACGCGCGCCAGCTGCTGGGCGGCGACGCGGTGGTCGTGAGCGACAACCCGACGCCCGAAACTTTCATCGCACAGGCGAAGTCGCTGGGCCTTGCGGGCACCGGCACCTTCGGCTTTCCCACCATGGCGCGGGCCGAGGACGCCCAGGGCGGTGCCAGCAAGCTCGTGGCCCTGAAGGCCGTGACGCCGGGCTATCCGCTGCGCGGCAACCTGCAGACGGCCACCACGGCCGAGGGCGCGGGCACGGTGACGCGCGACGTGCCGGCGTCGGGCGAGGTCTGGGTCGATGCCTCGCTGCTCGACTCGCTGGGCCTGAAGGTCGGCGACACGCTGCTGCTGGGCGACACCGGCCTGCGCGTGGGCCGCGTGATCACGCTCGAGCCCGACCGGGGCGCGGGCTTCATGAGCTTTTCGCCGCGCGTGATGCTCAACCAGGCCGACGTGGCGCGCACCGGCCTCGTGCAGCCGGCCAGCCGCGTGGGCTACCGCTACGCCGTGGCGGGCGACGACGCCGCCGTGAAGCGCTTCACCGAATGGGCCGACGCCACCATCAAGAAGGGCGAGCTGCGCGGCGTGCGGCTCGACTCCTTCGAGGGCGGTCGGCCCGAGATGCGCCAGACGCTGGACCGCGCCGAGAAATTCCTGAGCCTCGTCGCGCTGCTCGCGGCGCTGCTGTCGGCCGTGGCCGTGGCGTTGGCCGCGCGCGGCTTCGCGGCCAGCCACCTGGACGACTGCGCCATGCTGCGCGTGCTGGGCCAGAGCCAGCGCACCATCGCCGCGGCCTACGCCTTCGAGTTCGCCGTGATCGGCACCGTGGCCAGCGCGATCGGCGTGGCCATCGGCTTTGCCGTCCACTACGTGTTCGTGCTGCTGCTGGCCGGGCTGGTCGAAACCGCCTTGCCCGCCGCCACGCTGTGGCCGGTGGCCTTCGGCCTGGGCATGGGGCTCACGCTGCTGTTCGCCTTCGGCCTGCCGCCGGTGCTGCAGCTGGCGCGCGTGCCGCCGCTGCGCGTGATCCGGCGCGACGTGGGTGGGCTCAAGCCTGCATCGCTCGCCGTGCTCGGCATCGGCGTGGCGGGCTTCGCGGCCTTGCTGATGGCGGCCAGCAGCGACCTCAAGCTGGGCCTCATTGCGGTCGGCGGCTTTGCCGGTGCCGTGGCCGTGTTCGCGCTGCTGAGCTGGCTCGCCGTGAAGGTGCTGCGCCGCAGCGTCAGCGAGACCACCGCGCCGCGCTGGCTGGTGCTGGCCACGCGGCAGATCTCGGCGCGCCCGGCCTACGCCGTGGTGCAGGTCAGCGCGCTGGCCGTGGGCCTGCTGGCGCTGGTGCTGCTCGTGCTGCTGCGCACCGACCTCGTGGCGAGCTGGCGCAAGGCCACGCCGCCCGATGCGCCCAACCGCTTCGTCATCAACGTGATGCCCGAGCAGAGCGAGGCGTTCCAGAAGACGCTGCGCGACGCGGGCGTCGCCAAGTTCGACTGGTACCCGATGATCCGCGGCCGGCTGGTGGCGATCAACGACAAGCCCGTGACACCCGACGACTACACCGAGGACCGCGCCAAGCGCCTGGTGGACCGCGAGTTCAACCTGAGCAACAGCACCGAGGCGCCCGCGCACAACAGCGTCACCGCCGGCGCCTGGACGCCCGAGGCGAAGAACGAGGTGAGCGTGGAAGAAGGCCTGGCCGAGACGCTGGGCCTGAAGCTGGGCGACACCCTGCGCTTCGACATCGGCGGCATGCAGAACGACGCGCGCATCACCTCGCTGCGCAAGGTCGACTGGGGCTCGCTGCACGCCAACTTCTTCGTGATGTACACCGTGGCCTCGCTGGCCGATGT
The DNA here is from genome assembly GCF_059423965.1 of Variovorax sp. GW458-11-26-14-LB1. Classification (NCBI taxonomy): domain Bacteria; kingdom Pseudomonadati; phylum Pseudomonadota; class Betaproteobacteria; order Burkholderiales; family Comamonadaceae; genus Variovorax; species Variovorax sp. GW458-11-26-14-LB1. The sequence continues at coordinate 10,275 of NZ_JBWKYW010000048.1, read as the reverse complement.
GCCCGTGACCTACATGGGCGCCTTCCGCGCGCCCGAGACGCGCGGCTTCGACAACGCGCTGGTGCGCAGCTTCCCCAACGTGACCAACGTCGACATGAGCGCCACCATCAACCAGGTGCAGCGCGTGCTCGACCAGGTGGTGCGCGCGGTCGAGTTTTTGTTCGGCTTCACGCTGGCGGCCGGGCTGGTGGTGCTGTTCGCCGCCGTGACCGCCACGCGCGAGGAGCGTGCGCGCGAGTTCGCCGTGATGCGCGCGGTGGGCGCACGCGCCAGTCTGCTGCGGCAGGTGCAGCGCGCCGAGCTGGTGGGCGTGGGCCTGCTGGCGGGCTTCCTGGCGAGCATCGTGGCCTCGGTGATCGGCTGGGGGCTGGCGCGCTACGTCTTCGAGTTCACCTGGACCGCCTCGCCGCTCGTGCCGGTGGCGGGCGCGCTGGCCGGCGCGGTGCTCGCGCTGGCGGCGGGGTGGTGGGGCCTGCGCGATGTGCTGCGCCGGCCGGTGGTCGACACGCTGCGCCGCGCGGCCGAGTAGGGCACGGCAGGCCCGTACAGTTTTTTTCTTCCGCGATCGGCAGGACGGGGCCGGGGATGCAATACATTCCCCGGCCCCGTATTCAATTCAGAAGAGAAATTCCTGCATGCGCTTGGCGTCATTCCAGATCACCAACTATCGCTCGATCCACGACAGCGGCTCCATCGATTCCTCCCAGATCACAGCGATCCTCGGCCGAAATGACAGCGGCAAGTCGAACCTGCTGCGCGCGTTGCACAGCCTGAACCCGACCGACGGGCTCACGGCACTCAGCCCCATCAAGGACTTTCCGCGGCACCGCCGCCTGGACGAATGCACCGACGACACCCCGGTGGTGCACACGCGCTGGGACCTGGACGCCTCCGAACAGCTGGCGCTCGCCGCCATCCTGCCGCGCGCGGCAGGCGTGCGCCAGGTCACGGCCGGCCGCGGCTACGGCGCCACGCGCACGACCGGCTTCGAGGGCCTGGGCCCGCTGTCGATCGACGTGAGCGACATCAAGGCCAAGGTGCGCAAGATCGTGCCCGCCGTGAAGGCCGCGGCCGAGAAGGTCGCCGACGAGCTGAAGGCGCCGCTCGAACAGGAGGCCGACGCCTTCGACGCCGCGATGATCCCGAGCCCCGATTTCGTCAAGTGGTCGGCCGGCGCGCTGCTGGCACTGCAGGCGTTGCGCCAGGCGCTGGCCACGGCCGGCGCCGAGATCGCCGACAAGCAGGCGCAGATGCTGACCGAGCTCGAGGAGCTGGCACGCACGATCGACAACGACCAGCCCGCGCTGGCCCGCGCCCGCGCCTGGGTGCTGGAGAAACTGCCGCGCTTCATCTACGTCGAGGACTACGCCTCGCTGCCCGGCCGCCAGAACATCGCCGAGTACCTCACGCGCAAGGGCTGGGGCGAGCGCACGGCGGGCGAGCGCAATTTCGAGAAGCTGTGCCAGGTGGCGGGGCTCGATCCGCAGCAACTGCAGGACCTGCTGGCGAAGAACGACCTGGCGACGCGCAATCAGTTGGTGAACCGGGCGGGCTCGGTCGTCACGTCGGAAATCCGCCGCGTGTGGAAGGACCGCGAACTCAAGGTCCGCTTCAACCTCGACGGGCAGCACCTGGAGACGCTGGTGTCCGACCCCAACGCCGCCTACGAGGTGGAAGTGAACCTCGACGAACGCAGCCGCGGCTTCCAGTGGTTCTTCTCGTTCTACGTCGCGTTCTTCGCGGACACGAAGGGCGTGGCCGATGCGATCCTGCTGCTGGACGAGCCCGGCCTGCACCTGCACGCGCATTCGCAGGCCGATCTGCTGGCGCATCTGGAGCACGACTTCGCCAACCAGATCCTCTACACGACGCACTCGCCGTTCATGGTGCCGACCCACCGGCTCGACGCGGTGCGCACGGCCCGCATGAGCGAGGCCGCCGGCACGACGGTGAGCAACAAGGCCGAGGGCGATGTGCGCACGCTGTATCCGTTGCAGGTGGCGCTGGCGCTGAGCCAGGCGAAGCCCGTGGCGCCTGTCGAGGCACCCGCCGTGACTGTCGGCGAACAGGCGGAGCGTCAGCTGGTGGAAGCGGCGGCGTAGGCGTACGCCGGACGTCTCAGGCCGCGTACTGCATCGGGCTCACACGGCGCCCACGAGGCGCCGCATGAGCAGGCCCTTCAGGTCCCTGCGCGTGTCGCAGACGACGTGGATGTAGGCGGTGTCCAGTCGCACCTCGTAGATGATGCGGTTCATGCCCGAGATGACCTGCCGGTACTGGGCCGCGTTCAGGTCTTCCAGTTCCTCGGGAATCCGGCCTGCCTGGGGATGGGCTGCGATCATCGCGACGGATTGCTTGATCTTGGCGTAGCTCGCCGCCCAGGTGTCCGCGCCGAAGTTCTTGAGCAGGTAGCGCCTCAGGTCCTTCAGGTCGGCTTCGGCGGACCGCAGGAACACCACCTTCATGGGGCGTCTTCTTGGTCCAGATCGGCGAACACATCGTCCGCGGACCGGAATTGGCCTTGTTCGATTTCGCGGTTGCCGAGTGCCAGCACTTTCAGCAACGCGAGGGTCGCTTCCTGCTCTTCGAAGGAGCGGACATCCATCACCACGAGCTTGGCTTCGCCGTTCTGTGTGATGACCAGAGGCTCGCGGGTGTCCGAGAGGGTCTTCACGATGTCCGCGGCATGGCTCTTGAGATAGCTGATGGGTTTGACCTGCGTTGAGAAGTTCATGGGGTTCACCTGCGGTTGTCGATCGGACCGATTATGGTCTGAATTCAGTCTTTCGATGTTTCCGAGCCATCGTCCCTGAACATGTGTTCGCTCGCGAAGTCGACAAACGCCCGCACCTTCGGCGACAGCTGCCGGCTCGACGGCCACAGCGCCGAGAACTGCCCCTGCCGCACGAGGTGCGCGGCGAGCACGCGCTGCAGTTCACCACGGCGCAGCGCGTCGCGCGCCAGGAAGTCGGGCATGTACGCAATGCCCAGGCCCGCGACGGCGGCGCCCAGCATGGCTTCCATGTTGTTGCAGACCAGGCCCGGCGGCAGCTGGGGCGGCAGGCCGGGCAGGTCCCAGTCCTCGATCTTTCCGCCGGTCACGAACTTGTAGCGCAGGCAGCTGTGACGGGCGAGGTCGGCCGGCACTTGCGGCACGCCGTGTTGCGCCAGGTAGGCCGGCGAGGCGGCGAGCACGAAGCTGAACGGGCCGAGCCGGCGCGCCACGAGCTGTGAGTCGACCAGCTCGCCGCTGCGGATGGCCACGTCGACACCCTCGGCCACCACGTCGACCAGCCGGTCGTTGAAGTCGAGGTCGAGTTCGATCTCGGGGAAGCGCGCCTTGAACGCCGGCAGGATCGGCAGCAGAAAGCGGTAGCCGATGGTCGGCAGGCTCACGCGCAGGCAGCCGCGCGGCGTGGCGACGGCGTCCTGCAGCATGGCGCGCGCATCGCCGAGCTCGTCGAGGATGCGGCGGCAGCGCTCGTGGAACATCGCGCCCTCGGCCGTGAGCCGCACCTGCCGCGTGGTGCGGTGGAACAGCCGCACGCCCATCTGCGCCTCCAGCCGCGCGACGTTCTTGCCCACGGCCGAGGCCGAGATGCCCAGGTCGCGGCCTGCCCGCGCAAAGCTCTGCAGGTCGGCCGCCCGCACGAAGGATTCGAGTCCGCTGAAGCTGTCCATGGGCTTGATTGGCAACCTGGGGTTGGCAGTGTGAGGAGCTGAGGGCCCATTTTCGTTTCATTGAATCCTTTTTATCTTCGCTTCACGCATTCCCCTTTTCCTTCTCCCGCGTGAAAGCCCTCCCGATGTCCTCCCCCGATTCCAACAAGGCCTGGCTGCTCGCCGCCGTCTGTCTGGCCGCGCTCGGCATGCCGCTGAGCTTCACCGGCCCGGCCGTGGTGCTGCCCGCGATCCGCGACGCGCTGGGCGGCACGCCGGTGCAGCTCAACTGGGTCACCAACGCCTTCATGCTGAGCTTCGGCGCCACGCTGATGGCGGCCGGCGCGCTGGCCGATGCGTACGGGCGCAAGCGCGTCTTCCTGCTGGGCCTGGCGGTGGTGGCGCTGAGCAGCGCGCTGTTGACGCTGGCGCCGGGCATCGTCGCCTTCGACCTCGCGCGTGTCGTGCAGGGGCTGGGTTCGGCGGCGGCCTTCGCGGCCGGCACGGCGGCGCTGGCGCAGGTGTTCGACGGGCCGGCGCGGCTGCGGGCGTTCAGCCTCATCGGCACCTCGTTCGGCGTGGGGCTGTCGTGCGGATCGATCCTCTCGGGCTGGCTGGCCGACACCGTCGGCTGGCACGCCGTGATGCTGAGCCCCGGCGCCGTGAGCCTCGTTGCGCTGGGCCTGGCCGCGCCGCGCATGCACGAGTCGCGCAACCCGCAGGCGATGGGGCTGGACGTGCCGGGCACGCTCAGCTTCACGGCCGCGCTGAGCCTGCTCACGCTGGGCGTGCTGCAGGCGCCCGACAGCGGCTGGGGCAGCCCGTGGGTGCTCGCGGCGCTGGCCGGCGCGCTGGCCATGGGCGCGGCCTTCATCGCCATCGAGCGGCGCGCTGCGCATCCGATGCTCGACCTGTCGCTGTTCCGTTTTCCGCGCTTCGTCGGCGTGCAGCTGCTGGCCGCGGCGCCGGCCTACGGCTTTGTCGTGCTGCTGGTGCTGCTGCCGATCCGCTTCATCGGGCTCGAAGGGCGCAGCGCGCTGGAGGCGGGCGGCTTCATGTTCGCGTTGTCGGGGCCGATCCTCGTGGTGCCGACGCTGGCGGCGTGGCTCGCGCACCGGTTCTCTGCAGGCGTGATCTCGGCCGCGGGATTGTTGGTGTGCGCAGCGGGGCTCGTGTGGCTCAGCCGCTGTGCACCGGGCACGCCCTTGCACGGCCTCGTGGGCCCGCTGCTCTTGATCGGCGCGGGCATCGGCCTGCCCTGGGGGCTGATGGACGGCCTGGCCGTGAGCGTGGTGCCACGCGAGCGGGCGGGCATGGCATCGGGGATCTTCAACACGGTGCGGGTCGCGGGGGAGGGCATTGCGCTGGCGCTGGTGGGGGCGGGGCTCACGGCCCTCGTGGCGTTGCAGCTGACGGCGTCATCGTCGCCTTCGTCCGTGGCGGTTTCGCAGGCGGCGCAGCGCGTGGCGACGGGCGACCTGGCGCAAGCGCTGGCCTTGCTGCCGGGCATGGACCGCGCGGGGCTGCTGCATGCGTATGGCGCCGCGTTCGGGACGCTGCTGTGCGTGCTGGCCGGGGTGACTGTGTTGACAGCGGTGGTGGTGTTTGCATTCCTGCGCGGGGAGATGCCGTCGCATCACCCGGAGGCGACGTTGGAGTGCCCGGTTTCCTGAAGCATGTCGGGCGCGGTGCTCAGCCCTGCGCGGTGTCTTCTGCGAAGAGACCGCGCAGCCACTGCGTGAACACCCGCACCCGCGATGACAGCTGCCGGTTCTGCGGATACAGCACCGAGACCGGCATCGGCGGCGGCGCGAAGCCCGGCAGCACCGCCTGCAGGCGCCCGTCCGCCAGCTCGGCCGCCACGCGGTAGCGCGGCACCTGCACCAGCCCGAGGCCCATGACGGCAGCGCCCGTGTACAGGTCGGCGCCTGTGACCGACACGGTGGCGGCCAGTTGCACGGGGCGCACCTGACCGTCGACCGTGAACTCGAGCGGCAGCGCCTTGCCCGTGCTGCTCGACACGTAGTGCACCGCGCGGTGCGAAGCCAGCGCGGCCAGGTCGACGGGCTCGCCGTGCGCCGCAAGGTAGCCGGGGCTCGCCACCGTCACCTGCGGCAGCAGCGCCACGCGCTGCGCGACCAGCGAGGAGTCCTGCAGCGGGCCGGCGCGCAGCACGCAGTCGACGCCTTCGCGCACCAGGTCGACCAGCCGGTCGTCTTCGCCGATGTGCAGCTGCAGGCCCGGATGGCGGGCGAGGAAGGCGGGCAGCGCCGGCACCACGAAGTGCCGCGCCAGCGTGCCCTGCAGGCTCACGCGCAGCAGGCCCTGGGGCGCCGCATGGGTGAACGCGCCCTCGGCCTCTTCCACGTCCGCCAGCAGCCGCACGCAGCGCTGGTAGTGGGCCTCGCCGTCCTGCGTGAGGCGCACCGTGCGCGTGGTGCGCTCGAGCAGCCGGGCGCCCAGGCGCGATTCGAGCCGCTGGATCAGCGTGGTGAGGGTGGCGCGCGGAATCTGCAGGTCGTCCGAGGCCTGCGTGAAGCTCTGACGCTCGGCGATGCGCACAAAGGCCTGCATTTCCTGGAAGCGGTCCATGGGGTCGCCCTTCGCGCCTATTGTTTAAGTAAATGGAATTTTATTGACGAATGGGTGCTGATTATCTTTTGGGTGGAATGGCCGACCATTCGCTTCATCCACTCACCACCCCAAGGAATCGCGCCATGAACACCACCGCCACTTCTGCTTCGCTGCCCACCCGCGTCGCCCTCGTCACCGGCGCCTCGCGCGGCATCGGCGCCGCCATCGCCCGCCGGCTCGCCGCCGACGGGTTCGCCATTGCCGTCAACTACGCTGCAGGCGCTGCGCCGGCCGAAGCGCTGGTCGCCGAACTGAAGGCTACCGGCGCCCGCGCCCTCGCGGTGCAGGCCGACGTGGCGAACGCCGACGCGGTGCGCGCGATGTTCGACACCGTCGAAGCGCAGCTCGGCCCGGTCGACGTGCTGGTCAACAACGCCGGCGTGCTCCAGACCGCGCCGCTGGCCGCGCACAGCGACGCGCTGTACGACCACACCTTCGACATCAACGTGCGCGGCACCTTCAACACCCTGCGCGAGGCCGCGACCCGGCTCGCCGAGGGCGGGCGCATCGTCAACTTCTCGAGCACCACGCTCGCGCTGCACATGCCGGGCTACGCGATCTACAACGCCACCAAGGCGGCGGTCGAGGCCTTCACGCACGTCTTCGCCAAGGAGCTGCGCGGCCGACGCATCACGGTGAACGCCGTGGCGCCGGGCCCGGTCGCGACCTCGCTGTTCCTGGACGGCAAGACCGACGAGCAGATCCAGGCCTTCGCCCAGATGCCACCGCTGCAGCGCCTGGGCCAGCCGGAAGACATCGCCTCGGTGGTGTCGTTCCTGGCGGGGCCGGATGCGGGATGGGTCAACGGGCAGGTGCTGCGGGCCAACGGCGGCGTGGCCTGACCAGTGGCTTCCCACGACATCCACGGAGCACGCACCATGCATCCGCCTTCACCCCGCGCGGCCACCCCGCGCTTCTTCAGCCTCGCCTACACGGCGTTCACGGCCGCCGCGGCCGTGGTGGCCGCTGTCGCCTCGGCGATGGCGCTCGTGCTCGAACTGCCCGTGTGGGCAATGTTCGTCGGCTGGGTGGCGTTCTACACCCGCGGCGCGACCGCACGCGACGGCGTGTTCAACCTCGTCTGCGTGAGCCTGGGCCTGCTGATCGGCAAGGGCGCGGCCCTGGCCATCGCCGCGCTGGCCCCGATCGCGGGCGCCGCGGCGCTGCCGGTGGTGGTGCTGTTCGTGGCGCTTCTCGTGGTGTCGATGCGCAGCGTGCCGCGACTGAACAACCTGCTGTGCTACTTCCTCGGGCTGATCGCGTTCTTCGCGGTCCACCAGCCCCCTTCGCTGTCGCTGTTCGCCACGCTGGCCGGCGCGGCGGCACTCGGATCGATGGCGGCGTGGGTGGCGCACCTGCTGCAGCGCCGCGTGCACTGACCCCGGACTTTCCTTTCTTCCCTCTCACCTTCATTCAAGGGGTTCCCTCATGCAATCCGTCATCCTCGTCACTGGCGCCGGCTCCGGCATCGGCAAGCTCAGCGCGCGGGCGCTCGCCGAAGCGGGCCACATCGTCTATGCCTCCATGCGCGACATCGCAGGCCGCAACAAGGCGCGCGCGGCCGAGCTGCGTGCCCTGGCCGCGGCCCAGGGGCTTCAGCTGCATCCGATCGAACTCGATGTGCTGTCGCAGGCCTCCGCCGAAGCCGCCGCGGCGACCATCGTCCAGGCGCAGGGCCGCCTCGATGTGGTGATGCAGAACGCGGGCCATCTCGTGGTCGGGCCGACCGAGGCCTTCACGCCGGAAGACATCGCCCAGGTGTTCGACACCAACGTGCTCGGCGCCCAGCGCGTGAACCGCGCGGTGCTGCCGTACCTGCGCCAGCAGGAGTCGGGGCTGATGCTGTGGATCAGCAGCACGACCACCAAGGGCGGCTTTCCTCCGTTCATGGGCCCGTACGGCGCGGCCAAGGCGGCCATGGATTCGCTGGCCGTGACGCTGGCCTACGAGATCGCGCGCTTCGGCATCGAGACCTCGATCGTCGTGCCGGGCGCGTTCACCCGGGGCACCGATCACTTTCCGAGTGCGGGCAAGCCCTCCGATGCGGCCATTGCCGCCGCCTACAGCCGCTACGACGGCGTGATGGACCGCATCGGCGAGCGCCTGTCCGCGCTCACACCCGAGCATGCCGATCCGCAGGCCGTGGCCGACGACATCGTGCGCATCGTGGGCCTGCCGGCCGGCACGCGGCCGATGCGTTCGCTGATCGACTTCGTGGGCGACGGTGCGGCCGAGGTCTTCGAGGTGTCGGAGCGCGTGCGCATCGACTTCGCCCGGCGCATCGGCATGGGCGACCTGCTCGAGGCGAAGGTCCGGCGCTGATCGGGGCGCAGTGTCAACAAGAAGCGGTGGATCTTCCTGTCCAATAGCGGCATGGAACATTCACCGAACGACGTGACAGAGCGCCTGAACGACCTCGAGATCAAGTCGAGCTATGCCGAAGACCTGCTCGAGCAGCTGAACATGACGATCTACCGGCAACAGCAGCAGATCGACAACCTGATCCTGCAGGTCGCGCAGCTGCGGCTGCAAAGCCAGAACGCAGGGCAGGACGGGGGCGCGCGCAACCTGCGCGACGAGCTCCCGCCTCACTACTGAGGAAGATCGGTCAGCCGTGCGCGTGCCACAGCACGGCGAAGAAGTGGCAGGTGCTGCCGGCCAGCACGAACAGGTGCCACACCGAGTGCGCGTAGCGCACCTTGTTGTCGAACAGGAACACCACGGCCCCGGCCGTGTAGAACAGCCCGCCGGCCACCAGCCAGGCCAGCCCCGCCGATGACATGCGCTCGTACAGCGGCACCGCCGCCATCAGTGCCATCCAGCCCATCGCCACGTACAGGCCGGTGGACCACAGCGGGTGCTGCAGGCGGTTGAACAGCTTGGCGCTCACGCCCAGCACGGCGGCGGCGGTGATGGCGCCGAACAGCGTCCAGCCCCAGGGCCCGCGCAGCACGCCGAACAGAAAGGGCATGTAGCTGCCCGCAATGAACAGGTAGATGGCCGCGTGGTCGAGCCGGTTGAACCAGGCCTTGGCGCGGCCGATCGGCAGCGCGTGGTACAGCGTGGAGATCAGGTACAGCACGATGGCCGTGCCCGCGAAGAGCGAGGCGCCCACCACGGCCGCGGCCTGGCCCTTCTGGGCGGCGCTATAGACCAGGATCGGCAGCGAGGCGATCGCCAGCAACAGGCCCAGGCCGTGGCTCAGGGCGTTGAAGAGCTCTTCCATCGCGGTCTGGTCGCGCGCGGCGGACGCCTGCTTTTTCTGCAGATCGGTGGAACGGGCGGGCTGCAGCTGCAGCGGCGGGCTATTCGTCATCAGGAACAGAGCCTCCGGGATCGGTGTTGGTTCCGCAAGAATTCGCGAAACCGGCAGATCATGTTACTTGACCTGCTGTTTGCCGAGTTTGCGTGCCAATGTGCGCCGATGCATGCCGAGCCGGCGCGCCGTTTCCGAAATGTTGAAGCCGGTCTCGGCCAGCATTTCGTGGATGCGCTCCCACTCCAGCGTCTTGATCGAGGTGGAGCGGTTGGTCAGCTCGACCTCGGTGGTGCCGGCGGCGCGGCCGAAGGCGGCCTCGATGTCGTCGGTGTTCGAGGGCTTGGCCAGGTAGTGGCAGGCGCCGAGCTTGATGGCCTCGACGGCGGTGGCGATGCTCGCGAAGCCGGTGAGCACCACGATCAGCATCTCCGCATCGTGCCGGTGCAGCATCTGCACGCAGGCCAGGCCCGAGGCCTCGCCGTTGAGCTTGAGGTCGACCACGGCGTAGCCGGGCGAGGGGCCGTCGCCTTCCTCGAGCAGCGCTTCCACCTCCTCGAGGTTGCGCGCATGCAGCACGACGTAGCCGCGCCGCTCGAACGAGCGCGCGAGCGTGCGCGCGAAGGCCTCGTCGTCCTCGACGATGAGCAGCTGGCGGACCTCGGCGGTGTCGGGTGTGTGGGTCATGGGCTGCTCGGGGCTTGGGGGGCGGCGGTGTCCGCGAG
>NZ_JBWKYW010000047.1:0-52445 GCF_059423965.1 Variovorax sp. GW458-11-26-14-LB1 | reverse complement strand
GCCGACGAGCCCGAGACCGAGCCGAACACGCCGCAGCCGAGGATGGTGGTGTGCATGAGCCGGCCGGGCACGCGGTTGAGCCACGGCCTCAGGCCTTCGAACATCTCTTCGCTGAGCTTGGTGCGGAACAGGATCTCGCCCATCCAGATGAACAGGGGCAGCGCCGCCAGCTCCCAGCTCGCGTTGCTTTCCCAGAAGGCCGAGAACAGGTTCTTGCCGGGCAGTGTGTTGGTGAAGAAGGCCTGGCCGACCCAGCCGACGATGGCCAGGGTCATGGCGATCCACACGCCGCCGGCGAGCAAGAGAAGCATGATGGCGAGCAAGAGCGCGCCCATGAGCAGGGTTTCGAGCATAGGGAGCGTTCAGACGTCGGAGGAAAAATCGCCGGCTGCGTGCCGCTCTTCGATGGCGCGCTGGTAGCTGGGCTTCTCGCCGCGCACCACGCCCACCAGCTCATCGAGCATGGCGATCAGGAGCAGCCAACAGCCGATCACGAAGGCGGACTGCGGAATCCAGATCGGAATGACCACCAACCCTGTGGCCATCTCCGCGAACTCGTAGCTTTCGTACGTGAAGCTGGTGGCCCAGTAGGTGAGGTAGGCCACCGACACTGCCGCGATCAGCAGGCACATCACGTCCAGCACACGCCGCACTTTCAGCGGCACTGCGTCCAGCAGCAGCGTCACGCGAACGAAGTCACCATGCCGGAACGCATGCGCCATCGCAAAGAAGGCCGCAGCAGCGCACAGCCAGGAGACGATGTCGTTGAGCCCGCTCACGTGCCAGTTCATCTGCCGGCCCACACCGGCCACGATCATCAGCACGAAGATCAGGAAGACGCAGAAAGCGCCCAGCGCGCCTGCACCGTCGTACAGGCGATCGAGGAAGCGGCGCACGGCTTACTTCTTCTTGTAGGTGTCGACGATGGACGCACCATCGGCACCGGCGGCCTTGAGCCAGTCGGCCTGCATGATGCCGCCGACCTGGCGCATGTCGGTGTCCAGTTTGGGCGAAGGCTTGTGCACCTTCATGCCGCGCTCGGCGAGCAGGCGCTTGTACTCGTCGTTCTTCTCCTGCGCGACCTTCCAGCCGCGCACCTCGGCGTCGGCCGCGGCCTTGGTCACTGCCGCCTTGGTGGTCGCATCGAGCGCATCGAACGCCTTGGCATTCACAAGGATCGCGTTCTTCGGAATCCAGGCCTGCGTGTCGTAGAAGTTCTTGATGTGCTCGAAGGTCTTGGTGTCGTAGCCGGTGGAGCCCGAACTCATGTAGCTCTCGATCACGCCGGTGGCCATCGCCGCACTCAGTTCAGCCTGCTGGATCTGCACGGGCTGTGCACCGATGAGCTCGGCGATCTTGGCCGTGGCCGGGCTGTAGGCGCGCCACTTGATGCCGCGCAGGTCGGCCACCGAGCCGATCTCCTTCTTGGTGTAGATGCCCTGCGGCGCCCACGGCACCACGAACAGCACCTTGATGCCCTGGGCGACGAGCAGCTTGTCCATCGCGGGCTTGGAGGCGTCGTAGAGCTTGCGGGCCTCGGGATACGTGGTGGCCAGGAAGGGCACGCCGTCCAGCGCGTAGATCGGGTTCTCGTTGGCGTAGTTGGCCAGCAGGATCTCGCCGGCCTGGGCTTGGCCGCTTTGCACGGCGCGCTTGATCTCGGGCGCCTTGAACAGCGACGCGTTCGCATGCACCGTGATCTTCAGCTTGCCGCCGGTGGCCGCGTCCACGTCTTTGGCGAACTGCGTGATGTTCTCGGTGTGGTAGTTGGTCGCGGGGTAGGCATTGGCCAGATCCCACTTGGTCTGGGCGTGGGCGCCGAGGGAAAAGGCCAGGCCCGCGAAGGCAGTGACGACGGCGTGCGCGTAGGGATTTCGCATGGAAACGCTCCAGGAGTGCAAAGAGGGAAAAGAGAGGGAGAGAAAACGAATGAACGAGGCGAAGCCGCGGCGTGCAATCCATGCACGCCGTGGCGCCGACGGCCAAGCCGGCTATTCCTTCTTCTTGGGGGCCAGCTCGAGCGGGCTGGCCGGCAGGTCAGAGCGCCGGGGCTCGGGCTTGTCCGCGACCTTGCAGTCCTGGTCCTTGAAGGGTCCGGCCTCGCGCACCCAGTCGGGGCTGATCGGATGCTGCGCGCAGACGGCCTTGCCGCTGACCTTGTTGCGCATCAGGTAGAAGCTCTCGGTGGGTTGGGCCAGGGCCGCGCCCGACAACGCCAGGCCGACGATGCCGATGAAGAGTTGGTGTTTCATGTCCATGCCTTCTTGTGATGCAACGTTGTCAGGGTGCCGGCGCCGACAGGGTCTTCGCCATCGCGATCACCAGGTTGCGGCCCTGGGCCACGATGGAGTCGCGGAAGCCCTCGAAGGTTGCATCCGTGATCTTGCCGTCGCTGCCCGCGCCGAAGCGCGTCATGACCGGCGTGTGGATGTGCCCGGCGGGAATGTTCAGCTTGAAGGTGTCGCGCAGCAGCGTGTTGCGGTACGCGCTCGCATTGGAGAGGTAGTTGCCGCCGCCGCCCCGGCTGGCGCAGTTGTTGTCCAGCGGGCCCAGCGCGTCTTTCTTGCACGGCTGCACGCTGTAGGTGTCGCGCCGCAGCACGTCCCAGCCGCCGGGCGTGCCGGTGTCGCGGTTGATGACGCCCTCGCCCGTCTTCGCGTCGATCATGGCCTGGAACGGCAGCGTCGACACCGTGAACTGCGGCGGCGTCTCCTTGGCCCAGGGCCGCGGCAGGAAGCCGAGCCAGCGCTCCGGCGGATAGATGTCGCAGTCGAGCACCGACGGGAACCTGTCGCCGTCCATGCAGGCGGGCCAGACGTTGTCGTTGCCCGGGATGCTGGCCAGGTGGTAGCGGCCGTTGAAGTGCTCCAGGTGGAAGGCACCGCCGCCCTGGCTCATGGAGATGGATGCGTCCACGCGCTTGGGCCCGGGCTTGAACCACGGCCCCAGCGTGTCTTCCTGCATGCCCTGCAGGAAGGGCGGGTAGTTCACGGGCAGGATGAAGGTGCGGATGACCGCCGTGGTGCCGTCGCCCAGCGCCACGGTGTTGCCGTCCAGCGAGAGGATGGTCGCGCCCGAGGGATTGCCGATGCGGATGTTCGGGTTGTCGTGGACGCCCGGCGTGCCCAGCGTGAAGGGATCGAAGCCGCTGACGAGGATGCGCTTGTGGCCCGCGCCTTCCGGAAAGTCGATCGCGTACTGGCCGCGCGACGCGCGCTCGAATTCGTTCTCCAGTGCGGCGCGCTGTGCGTCGTCGAGCGGGAAGTCGGGCTTCCACTGGCGCAGCGCGAACGTCATCGTCAGGCGCGCCCAGTACAGCATGCGGTCGTCGCTCTGCGGCAGGCTGCCCTCGACCTTGCGGCCCTGCACCCGGTCCACCGCGGCCTGCCACAGCTGCTGGCCCTCGGCCTTCAGCAGGGCCACGGCCGCGTCGTAGCTCGACGCGCCGGCCAGGCCGTCCTTGCACAGCTTGAGTGCGAACGCCGGCCCGAATTTGTCGAAGCCGCTGGCCTGCAGCACCTGCTGCGAGAAGCTCGCCGCATCGCTGGCGCTGAGCTTGTTGGGCAGGCGCTGCTCTTCGTACGAGGCCGCGACGCCGGTGTCCATCGCGCACCTGGCCTGGATCGCCGGCGGCGCGGGTGGTGGGGGATTCGTCGTGGGTGGCGGTGCGGGCGGCGGTGCGTTGGCAGCGGCGATCGCTGCTGCAATGGCCGCGACGGTGGCCGGGTCAGCCCCGCCACCTCCGCTGCCACCACCGCATCCCGCCAGTACCGCCGCGCAGATGCCCAGCCCCAGTGCATTCCGACGCCAGGAGATGCCGCCCTGCGGGACGCCCGCTGCGTCCTTCGCTTCGCAGTCGTCCCCCGCAGAGGGGCTCGGATGAAAGTCGCTTGCCATGACGAATCGCTCCCATGAATGTGGTGTGTGCAGACAAGGAAAGCCTCGCGGCCGGTTGCCGTGAGCCTCGGAAATTGGTCAACACCACCATGCATTCAGGTCTCAACCATTTGATCTTGGTTGAGCTTAGATTACTGTTTTGTTGAACAATTAATCGAATGATGCCCCACCATATTCGTCATGAAATTGGTGCAAACCCGCGAGATGAAGGACGCGCCCACCAACGCTGCACAGCGGCGCCTTGGTGATTCGTGGGGTGCGCGCGAGGGCAAACGAGCACCGCAGGCAGAGCGACGCGCCGCCCCGGACTGCTGAAATAATGACCACCCCGCCACCCCCACCGCCGGATGCGCCATGACCCTGTCCGCCTACCTGCTGTTCCTGCCCGCCTGCTTCGCCATCAACATGGCGTTCGGCCCTAACAACCTGCTGTCGGTCACCAACGGCGCGAAGCACGGCGTGTCGCCGGCCGTGATCGCGGCGAGCGGCCGGCTCGTGGCCTTCGCGGTCATGATCGCCATCGCGGGCCTGGGCATGGGCGCGGTGCTGGTGGCTTCAGAGTTGGCCTTCGACGTCATCAAGTACATCGGCGCCGCGTACCTCGTGTGGATCGGCGTCCGGCTGCTGCGCGCGCCGGCACCGACCGCGCAGGTGCAGGCGCACGAGGCCGCACCGCCGTCGATGCGCGCGCTGGTGCGCCAGGAGTTCACGGTGGCGGCCGGCAACCCGAAGGCGATCCTGGTGTTCACCGCCTTCTTCCCGCAGTTCGTGGTGCCCGGTGCGTACGCGTCGAGCTACGTGCTGCTGGGCGTGACCTTCCTGGTGTTCGAGCTGATCGCGATCGCGCTGTATGCGCTGCTCGGCGCGCGCATGCGCCGGCTGGCCAACGGCAGCCGCGCGATGCGCTGGTTCAACCGCGTGAGCGGCAGCATGATGGTCGGCTTCGGGCTGATCCTCGCGCTCACGCGCCGGCCTGCAGGTTGAATGGCCGACCGCGCGGCGGTCAGCACTCGACGATGTTCACGGCGAGGCCGCCGCGCGATGTTTCCTTGTACTTGGTCTTCATGTCCGCGCCGGTCTGCATCATGGTCTGGATGACCTTGTCCAGCGACACGAAGTGCGAGCCGTCGCCGCGCAAGGCCATGCGCGCCGCGTTGATGGCCTTCACCGCGCCCATCGCGTTGCGCTCGATGCACGGGATCTGAACCAGCCCGCTGACCGGGTCGCAGGTCATGCCCAGGTTGTGCTCCATGCCGATCTCGGCGGCGTTCTCGACCTGCCCCGGCGTGCCGCCCATCACCGCGGCGAGCGCGCCCGCCGCCATCGAGCAGGCGACGCCGACCTCACCCTGGCAGCCGACCTCGGCGCCCGAGAGCGAGCCGTTCTTCTTGTAGAGGATGCCGATGGCCGCGGCGGTGAGCAAAAACTCGACCACGGCTTCGTCGCCCGCGCCGGGAAAGAAGCGCTGGTGGTAGTGCAGCACCGCCGGGATCACGCCCGCCGCGCCGTTGGTGGGCGCGGTGACCACGCGCCCGCCGGCCGCGTTCTCTTCGTTGACGGCCATGGCGTACAGGTTGACCCAGTCCATCGCCGCGAGCGGGTCGGGCGCGGCCTGCGCCGGGCCATTGCCCTGCAGCTGCCCGAACAGATCGGCCGCGCGCCGCCGCACCTGCATGCGCCCGGGCAGGGTGCCGGTGCTCGCGCAGCCGCGCCGCACGGCACCGGCCATCGCGTCCCACACCTGCAGCAATTCCGATCGCACCTCGGCCTGCGGTCGCCACTGCGTTTCGTTGGCCATCATCAGCGCGGCGATCGACAGGCCCTGCGCCCGGCATTGCGCGAGCAGTTCCGCGCCGGTGTCGAAGGCGAAGGGCAAGGCGGCCGGTGCCGGGCGCTGCACGCCGGCTTCGTTGCGCACGCTCTCGCCCTGTGCATCGACGACGAAGCCGCCGCCGACCGAGAAGTAGTCGGCCTCGACCAGGGCCTGGCCCTGCGCATCCAGCGCGATGAAGCGCAGGCCGTTCGGGTGCCGGGGCAGGCTCTTGCGCAGGAAGAGCAGGTGCTCTTTCTCATCGAACGCCACGGCGTGCGTCCCGAGCAGGTGCAGTCGCCGCTCGCGCCGGATGGCGGCGATGGTGGGCTCGATGGTGTCGGGATCGATCCGGTCCGGCCGGTGGCCTGCGAGCCCGAGCAGCACGGCGCGGTCGGTGCCGTGGCCGCGGCCGGTGGCACTCAGCGAGCCGTACAGCTGCGTCACCAGCGCGGCCACCTGCGGCAGCGGGCCCCGCGCTTGCAGCAGGCAGGCGAACTGCCGCGCCGCGATCATCGGCCCGACCGTGTGCGAGCTCGAGGGGCCGATGCCGATCTTGAACAGATCGAAGGCGCTGACCGGCGTCGAAGGCGCCTTCGCCGTGCTCGTCACCGCGCCTTCACCGCCAGGTTCCATAGCGCCACGAGCTGCTCGTACTCCGCCGAGGCCGCTTCCTGGTCGAGCGGGAAGACCTTGATGGCGCTCAGGTCGGGCAGCGAGGTGAGCTTGGACACCGCGATGTCGCTGCGCACCGGACGGCGGAAGTTCTTCACCAGCAGCTCCTGCTGCGTCTCCTTGCTCAGGAGGCCGTTGTAGAGCGCGACGGCGGCGTCCATGTTCTTCGCGCCCTTCACGATGAACATGCCTTCGGGCGCCAGGTAGCTGCCCTCGGTGGGATAGACCAGCTTGATCTCCTTCTGGCCGCCCGCCACGTACTCCTGCGCCGCGTACTCGATGGTCAGGCCCACCGGGTACTCGCCGGCGGCCACGCCCTTGTAGGTGCTGCCCGACGACGCGGTGACGACCGCGTTGGCCGCCAGCTTGCCCAGGCCGTCGCGGCCGAACTGCTTGAGCAGGCCATACACCAGCATGTAGGCCGTGGCGCTCTTGCTCGGGTCGGTGATGGCGAACTTGCCCTTCCACTCGGGGCGCATCAGGTCCGACCAGGTCTTGGGCGCGGGCATGCCCTTGAGCTGGCGCTCGTTGACCATCATCACCATGACGTGCACGTTGGTGCCGACCCACAGGTCGTTCGGGCCGCGAAAGGCCGCGGGCACGGCCGCGAGGTCGGGCGACTTGTAGGGCGCCATCTGGTCCTTGTAGGCGCCCAGCGTGCCGAAGCCGCCGCTCCACAGCACGTCGCCGCGCGGGTTCTTGGCCTCGGCCTGGATGCGCTTCATCAGCGTGCCGGTGCCGCCCGTGACCTGCTGCACCGTGAGCCCGGGCGCCTTCTTCTTGACCACGGCCAGCGCGGTCTCGACGGTCTCGGTGTTGTTGGACGAATAGAGCACCACCGTCTGCGCACCCGCGATGCCCGCCGTGAGGGCCAGGGTCGCGAACGCGCATTTCGCCAGGGACTTGAAGGACATGAAAACCTCGCAGGTTGAAGTGAATGGGTGGGTCATTTGCTGGAGAAGAGGTTGATGCGGAACACCTTGATCGCCACCACGATGGGCAGCAGGATCACGCTGACCAGCGCCGCGCCGTAGGCCGAGGCCAGGCCCAGGCGCCCGCCGTCGACCTGGCGGAAGATGGCGATCGGCATGGTCTCCAGGCCGCCCGTGTAGACCACGATGGAGGCCGACAGCTCCGAGATCGTGGTCACCCACATCAGGATGGCGGCCGAGATGATCGAGGCCTTCATGGCCGGCAGCAGCACCTTGAAGAAGGTCTTCAGCGGCGACACGCCCAGGCTGATCGAGGCCTCCTCGATGGAGTCCGAGATGTTGAACAGCGTCGACGACGCATTGCGCACCGCGAAGGGCAGGCGGCGCACCGTGTAGCACAGCACCATGATCCCCGAGGTGCCCGCCAGCACCAGCCAGCCGGTGTTGAAGGTCTGCACCAGCGCAATGCCCAGCACCGTGCCCGAGATGGTCAGCGGCAGCACCACGATGTAGTCCAGCAGCTGCGTGAAGGGGTTGCGCTTCTTGATCGTCAGGTAGCTCACGAGCACCGCGAAGGCCACGCCCACCACGGTGGCCATCGAGGCGAACTTCAGCGAGTTGATGATCGGCTCGGGCGCACCGCGCAGCGCGCGTTCCAGGCTGGACAGCGACCACTGGCCCCAGCGCATCACGGGCCCGCTGGTCTCGGTGAAAGCGCCCACGAAGACGATGAGCAGCGGCAGCATCGACAGCACGATGATCACGCCCACGCTGAGCGTGTAGAACACCGCCGCGCCCGAGCGCACGCGCACCACGGCGGGCGCGCGGCCCTGCGTCATCGTGTAGATCTTGCGTTCGACCACGCGCTTCTGGAAGAACAGCACGATGGCCACGATGCCGATGGACACCACCGACATCGCGCTTTGCAGCGTGGGGCTGCCGCCCATCTCGCCGACGAAGGCGTTGTACGTCATGACCGACAGCAGCGGCACGCTGCTGCCCAGCACCACCGACAGCGCGAAGTTGCCCACCACCAGCGTGAACACCACCAGCGCATTGACCAGCACCGCCGGCAGGATCACCGGCACCAGCACGCGCAGCTTGGTCACCAGCGGCGAGGTGCCCAGGCTCAGGCCGGCTTCTTCGAGCTGGCCGTCGAAGCCGCGCAGCGCGGCCAGCACGCCCAGGTAGATGTAGGTGTAGTAGACCAGGGTCATGGAGAACACCATGCCGGTCCAGCCGTAGAAGGTCGGCAGCGTGATGCCCGCGCCCGCGAGCAGGTTGGTCACCAGCCCGTTGTTGCCCAGCAGCAGCAGCCACGACTGGCCGACGATGATCTCGGGGATCACGATGGTCATGATCGGCAGCACCGCCACCAGGTTCTTCAGCGGGAAGTCGTAGCGCGCCACCATGTACGCGAAGGGCACGCCCACGGCCACGGTGCAGGCCGTGACCGACACGCCGAGCACCAGCGTGTTGCGGAACGCGAGCAGGTATTCGCTGTCCTGCAGCAAGGTGATGAAGCCGGACAGCGAGAACGCGCCCGACTCGTCGCGCACGCTGTTCACGAACAGCGTGCCCAGCGGGTAGAACACGAAGAACAGCAACAGCACGAGGCTGAGCAGGGTCAGGAAACCCCAGGGCCACCAGTTGATTTTCATGGCGTGCGTGTCCGTTCAGGCGGCGACGACGCGGCTGTCGGCCGGCACCAGCACCTGCACCGCATCGCCGGCCTGGAAGTCGGCCACCATGTTGCCGGCGTGCAGCTCGACGCGGATCTCCGACTGGTCGTGCAGCCGGATGCGGTAGGCGGTCTTGAAGCCCAGGTACTGGCGGCGCAGCACCTCGCCCGCGATGGCGTTGGGCACGTGGGGCGCGGGCGCCATGAGCGACAGCGCCTCGGGGCGCGCGATGAGGATGCCCTGCGCGCCCAGCGCGGCGCCGCCCTGCTTGCCGTCCAGTTGCTGGCCGCACAGCTGGTAGCGCACGTGCGACGCGGCGCCGCCGGCGGACTCGGCCGGCACCGGGATCACGTTGGCCGAGCCGATGAAATCCGCCACGTAGGCGTTCACCGGCGTGCCGTACAGCTCTTCGGGCGTGCCCAGCTGCGCGATGCTGCCGCGGTCCATGATGGCGATGCGGTCGGACATGGCCAGCGCCTCTTCCTGGTCGTGCGTGACGAACACGGTGGTGATGCCGGCCTCGCGCACGAGGTCCAGGATCACGTCGCGCATCTGCAGGCGCATCTTGGCGTCGAGGTTGGACAGCGGCTCGTCCATCAGCAGCACGCGCGGGCGGATCACCAGCGCGCGCGCCAGCGCCACGCGCTGGCGCTGGCCGCCGCTCATCTGCGCGGGGTAGCGGTCGGCCAGTGCCAGCAGGCTCACCTTGTCCAGCGCCTCGTTGACGCGCCGGGCGATCTCGGCCTTGGGCACCTTGCGCGCACGCAGGCCGTAGGCCACGTTGTCGAACGCCGTCTTGTCGGGGAACAGCGCGTAGTCCTGGAACACCATGCCGATGTCGCGGTGGTGGGTGGACACGCGCGTCACGTCGTCCTTGTCGAAAAGAATGCGGCCGCCGTCGGGTTCGTTGAAGCCTGCGATGCAGCGCAGCAGGGTCGTCTTGCCGCAGCCGCTGGGGCCCAGCAGGGTGTAGAAGGCGCCATCGGGCACATGCAGCGACAGGTTCTGCAGCACCGTCTGGTTGGCGAACTGCTTCACGACGTTGTCGATGGTGATGGAAGCCATGTCTCTTGTTCAGGGTGGAAGGAAGCGCGATGCTAGGTGCGCCCCCTGCGTGCCACCAGCCGTATTTTTTAAGGCGGCCGGTTAGTTTTTCTGCAGGCTTCCCGGTCTACGATGCGCGCCGGCCTCCAACCCCGGGCGGCACGCAACCGAACACGAAAAGAACATGAGGAAGACAAGCCCGCTCGCCAAGGTACGCATGTGGTGACCCGACGCCTCCCCCCTTTGAAGGCGCTGCGCGCCTTCGAAGCGGCGGCGCGCCATGCCAACTTCACCGCGGCCGCCGACGAACTCAGCATCACGCACAGCGCCGTCAGCCAGCAGATCCGCCTGCTGGAGGACTACCTGGGCCAGCCGCTGTTCGCGCGCGAGGCCCGCGGCGCGACGCTGCTGCCGCATGCGCGCGACTACTTCGCCGAGGTGCAGGCCAGCCTGGACCGCATCGCCAGCGCCACGGCCGCGCTGAAGTCGCCCCACCAGCGCGCCAGCCTGCGCGTGTGCACCACGCCCTCGCTGGCGATGAAGTGGCTCATCCCGCGGCTGGCCGGCTTCCAGGCCCTGGCGCCGCAGACCGACGTGCAGCTGTCGACCCTCGGCCGCCAATTCTTCGACCAGGCCGAGGCCGGCAGCGACGTGCTGATCCGCCGCATTCCCATGCAGCGCCCCGACCACACCTGCGTGCGCTGCCTGGACGACCACCTCGTGGCCGTGGCATCGCCGCGCTTCATCGAGCGACACCGCATCGCCAGCATGGCCGACTGCCTGGGCCACCCGCTGCTGCAGGCCGCCGGCGAAGTGGAGAACTGGCCGCGCTGGTTCGAGCTGGCCGGCGTGCGCGTGCCGCCCCAGCTGCCGGGCCCCGTGTTCGACCACCAGTTTCTTTGCATGCAGGCCGCCATGAACGACCTGGGGCTCGCGCTGGCGCCCTGGTGCCTGCTCGAGGAAGACATCCGCACCGACCGGCTGCGCCTTGTGTTTCCCGAGCCGCGCCTGCCGGCCTCGGGCGTCTATGCGCTGTATCGCACCGAAGGGCCGGTGGCCGCGCTGGCACGGCAGTTCGTCGACTGGCTCGGCACGCAGCACTGGAACGCCGCACACCCCACGCCATGAACAAGACCACTTCTTCCCCCACCCTGCGGCTGTCGGACTTCAAGCTGATCGCCTTCGACATGGACTCGACGCTGATCGACATCGAGACGGTCGACGAGATCGCCGACATCGCGGGCTGCGGCCGCGAGGTCGCGGCGATCACCGAGGCCACGATGCGCGGCGAGATCACCGACTACAAGGACAGCCTGCGCCGGCGCGTGGCCCTGCTGCGCGGCGTGCCGCTGTCGACGCTGCAGACCGTGTACGACCAGCGCCTGCACCTGAACCCCGGCGCCGAGACGCTGATCGCCGCGTGCAAGCAAGCCGGCCTGCGTGTCGTGCTGCTGAGCGGCGGCTTCACCTTCTTCACCGACCGCCTGCGCGATCGATTGCAGCTGGACGACACGCGCTCCAACGTGCTGGAGATCGAAGACGGCCGGCTCACCGGGCGCATGCTGCCCCAGCCCTGGGGCGACATCTGCGACGGCGAGGCCAAGAAGGACAAGCTGCTCGAATGCTGCCGCGCGATGGGCATATCGCCGACCCAGGCCATCGCCGTGGGCGACGGCGCGAACGACCTGCCGATGATGCGTGTGGCCGGGCTGTCGGTGGCCTACCACGCCAAGCCCCTGGTGCGCGAGGCCGCCATGCTGTCGATCGACGAGGGCGGGCTCGACGGACTCCTCGACCTTCTCAGGCCTTGAGGTACTCGGCCTTGGTGCCGAGCCAGCGGTCGATGTGGCGCTGCGCCAGCTCGGGGTGCTTCTGCAGCATCACCGGCGCGAGCTCGCGCGCCCAGTCGAGCAGCAGCGTGTCGGTCGCGAGGTCGGCAAAGCGCAGCAGCGGCGCGCCCGACTGACGCGCGCCGAGGAACTCGCCGGGGCCACGGATCTCGAGATCGCGCCGCGCGATCTCGAAACCGTCGCCGGTCTCGGCCATGGCCTTGAGCCGCGCGCGCGCCGCTTCGCCCACGCGGCCGCTGTCGCCCGGCGCATAGAGCAGCACGCAGGCCGAGGCCGCCGCGCCGCGCCCCACGCGCCCGCGCAACTGGTGCAGCTGCGAGAGGCCGAAGCGCTCGGCATGCTCGATCACCATCAGCGAGGCGTTGGGCACGTCCACGCCCACCTCGATCACCGTGGTGCTCACCAGCACCTGGATCTCGTTGGCGGTGAAGGCGGCCATCACCGCCTGCTTCTCGGCCGTGGGCATGCGCGAATGCAGCAGGCCGACCTGGATGTGGTCGCCCAGCGTGCCCGCGAGTTCGTCGCGCGTCTCGGTGGCGTTGCGCAGGTCGACCGCCTCGCTCTCCTCGATCAACGGGCAGACCCAGTAGACCTGCCGGCCTTGTGAAATCTGCGCCTGGATGCGGTCGATGACCTCGTCGCGCCGGTGGTCGGCCACCAGCTTGGTGACGATGGGCGTGCGGCCGGGCGGCAGCTCGTCGAGCGTGGAGACGTCGAGGTCGGCGTAGTAGCTCATCGCGAGCGTGCGGGGAATCGGCGTGGCGCTCATCATCAGCAGGTGCGGTTCGAGGTCGCCGCCCGCCTTGCCGCGCAAGGCCAGGCGCTGCGCGACGCCGAAGCGGTGCTGCTCGTCGATGATGGCCAGCGCCAGGTTCTTGAAGCGCACCTTTTCCGAGATGACCGCGTGCGTGCCGATGACCAGCGCGGCCTCGCCGCTTTCGACAGCGGCCGACATCTCGTCGCGTTCCTTCTTCTTCTGGCTGCCCGTGAGCCAGGCCACGCGCAGGCCGCGCTCGGCCAGCAGCGGATCGAGCCAGCCGACCAGCTTGCCGAAGTGCTGGGCCGCGAGGATTTCGGTGGGCGCCATCAGCGCGCACTGGAAGCCCGCGTCGATGCAGCGCGCCGCGGCCAGCGCCGCGACCACGGTCTTGCCCGAGCCCACGTCGCCTTGCAGCAGGCGGTGCATCGGGACCTGGCGGTGCAGGTCGGCCGTGATCTCCTCGCCCACGCGCTGCTGCGCGCCAGTGAGGCCGAAGGGCAGCACGGCGAGCAACTGCGCATGCAGCGAACTCGCCGCCGCGTCGGTAGACGCAGGCAGCACCGGCGCACGCTGCGCCGCGCGCTCCAGCCGCGCCTGCAGCTGCGAGAGCTGCTGCGCCAGCAGCTCCTCGGCCTTGATGCGCTGCCACGCCGGGTGGCTGTGGTCTTCGAGCGCGGCGATCGACACGTCGGGCGTCGGGTAGTGCAGGAAGCTCAGCGCGCTGCGCAGGTCCCACGCGCCGCGCAGGCCGATCTGCACCGGAATCGTCTCGTCGAGCAGCGCGCGCGCCAGGCCCGAGCGCACCTCGCGCCGCAGCACCGGCTGCGCGAGCCCGGCCACGGTCGAGTACACCGGCGTGAGCGCGTTGGGCAGCGCCGTGCCGGCCGCCTTGACGGTCGGGTGCATGATCTGCCGCCCCACGAAACCGCCGCGCATCTCGCCGCGCACGCGCACCTGGGCGCCCACCGCCAGTTGCTTCTGCTGCGAGGGATAGAAGTTGAAGAAGCGCAGCTGGCAGGTGTCACTGCCGTCGTCGATGGTGGCGATGAGCTGGCGGCGCGGTCGGAACACCACCTCGCACTCGGTGACCACGCCCTCGACCTGCGCCATGTCGCCGTCGCGCGTGTCGGCCAGGCGCACGATGCGGGTCTCGTCCTCGTAGCGCATCGGCAGGTAGAGCGCGAAGTCGATGTCGCGCACGAGGCCGAGCTTGCGCAGCGCGCGCTGCACGAGGCTCAGGCCGGTGCCGGGCGGTGACGCCGGCGCGGCGGGGGGAGTCGGTTCTTTCTTGGCGGGCACGGACAAGGCTTCTAGCGTGGACGGCAAAGGTCCGTCAAGGCGCTGCGGGCATCGGGGAACATGAACTGGAAGCCGCTGCGCAGCAGCTGCGCCGGCACCACGCGCTGGCCTTCGAGCAGCAGGTCGGCCTGCTCGCCGAGCAGCAGCTTCACGGGCGCGGCGGGCGTGGGCATCCAGCAGGGGCGGTGCAGCACGCCGGCGGCGACGCGGGTGAAGGCCTCCTGGCTCACTGCACCCGGCGCGGTGACGTTGAAGGCCTGCGCGGCGACAGGGTCGGTGGCGGACTCCGTCACCGTCCACACATGCGCGATGGCGCGGATCAGGTCATGCACATGCACCCACGACAGCCACTGCCGCCCGCTGCCCAGGCGCCCGCCCATGCCCAGCTGCACCGGCATCAGCAGCTGCGGCAGCGAGCCCTGGTGGCCCAGCACGAAGCCGAAGCGCAGGCAGGCCACGCGAACGCCGTGCGCCACGGCCGCGTGCGCGGCCCGCTCCCAGCGCTGGCACAGCGTCGACATGAAGATGTTCTGCGGTGGCGCGTCTTCGGTGAGTTCGGCGGCGTCGCCCTGCGGCTGCACGCCGTAGTAGCCGATGGCGGAACCCGAGAGCAGCAGCCACGGCTTGCGCGGGCGCGTGGCGATCCATGCGACGAGCTGCTGCGTCAGGCCTTCGCGGCTTTGCAGGAGTTGCTGCTGGCGCCGTGCACTCCAGCGCTGGCCGAGGATGCGTGCGCCCGCGAGGTTGACGACCACGTCGACGGCGTCCGCGGCGGGAATCTGGTCGAGCGACTGCACGCAGCGCACCGCGCCGCCAAAGCCCCAGGCGGCGGCGCGCGCGTCGCGCGTCCACACCGTCACCGCATGGCCGTCGTCCAGCAGGTGGCGCACGAGGATCTGGCCGATGAAGCCGGTGCCGCCCGTCACCAGCACCTGCTGCGGCGTCGTGCCGAAATGCACCGGGGCCTCGACGGCGCGCACCTGCGCCTGCTTCTGCTGTTTGAACAAGGCGCGCGCCGCGAAGCCGTCGCGCAGGCCCGAGATACCGACACCCACGCCGCACAACGCCAGGAAGGCGCTGAGCCAGCCGTGCGGCTGCCACACCATCGCCGTCGGTTGCGCTGCCCAGCCGACCGCGCTCATCGCCAGCAGCGCGATGAACGCGCCGGCGTTGATGGCCAGCACTGTGTGCGTCACGCGCTCGGTGGGCGGCAGCAGGCGGCTGCCGTCTTCGACCACGAAGTCCCACAGCGTGAGCACGATCTCGACGCCGAACACCACGAGCAGCACCCACGCCCACGCGCCGTGCCAGGCCCATGCCGACAGGCCGAGGAACAGCGCGCAATAAATCGACGAGCGCGTGGCGTGGATCGCCAGCTCGCGCCCCGCCGTGCCGCGGCGCGGCAGCGCCTCGGTGCCTTCGTGGTGGTAGAGCGTGTCGAAGGCGCCCAGCGCGCCTTGCGCCGCCATGAGCTGCAGGGCCAGCAGGTGCGTGTCGATCATGCGGACACCGCCTGCGCCTGCGGCTCCGGCACTTCCTCGAACACGCCGACCTGCGTGAAGGTCGTGCCCATGAGGCAGTGGCGGATCTCGATGCGGATGTTGAAGCGCTCGGGCGTCTCGTTGTGGTGCCAGAGAAAAGTCTTGCCCGGCGTGAACAGGCCCGGCAGCGGAATGCGCCAGCCGAACAGCTCCCAGAAATAGCCGTCGCTCTGGAAATGCAGGCTGCCGTTGGGTTCCACGCTCAGCACCAGCTTCATGCCCAGCCCCATGCCCACGTACTCCAGCACCTCGCCGCGTTCGCTCTCGCGCATGAAGCTGGTGAACTGGATGGGTTGGCGGCCGTGCAGGCGGTAGATGCGCTGCTTGTAGATGGCCGGGTCGTCGGGCCGGGCGTAGACCTGGATCTCGACCGGGAAGTGGCTGTCGCTGTAGGGGATCAGCGCGCCCTGGATCATCGGCTGCGTGAGGTGCCCCAAGAGCTTGCCGAAGCGCGAGCAGCGCAGCTCGCTGAGCGCGCCCAGGTAGTGCAGCGCCTTGCCCGGCAGGGGGTTCTTGTCGAAGCGCCGGCGGATGTCGGGGTGCAGCCCCATCCAGGCGCCGCCCAGTATCTTCTTGAAGAGCTCGCCTTCGGAAGGAGGGGCAGGGGACGGCGTGACACGCGCGACGGAAGAATCGACCATGCATCGATTCTGCCTCGGCAACCCCCGGCGGCGCCCGTGATTCCGGGCCATGGGACAATCGCCGCTCTCCGCCTTTTTCTCTTCCCATGCCTCCTTGGCACGGGCCCGTCCGGCCCTCAAGCACCATGCGCGCCTTCACGCTTTCCGATTTCGATTTCCATCTGCCGCTCGAGCTGGTGGCACAACACCCGGCCACCGAACGCACTGCCTCCCGTCTGCTCGATGGCACAGGCCCCGCCCCGGCCGACCGCATCTTCAAGGAACTGCCCTCGCTGCTGCGCGCGGGCGACCTGCTGGTCTTCAACGACACACGCGTGGTCAAGGCGCGCCTGTTCGGCGAGAAGCCGACCGGCGGGAAGCTCGAGCTGCTGGTCGAGCGCGTGCTGCAGGGCCACGAGGTGGTCGCGCACATGAAGGTCAGCAAGAAGCCGCCCGTGGGCACCACGCTCGAGATGGTGGGCGGCTTTCGCGCCACGCTGCTGGGCCGCTGGCCCGAGGAAGACGGCGCGCTGTTCCGCTTCGGCTTCGAGAGCGACGCGGGCGAAGACCCGTACGCGCTGATGCAGCGCTGCGGCCATGTGCCGCTGCCGCCCTACATCACGCACACCGATTCGGCCGACGACGAGAGCCGCTACCAGACCGTGTTCGCGCGCGTGCCCGGCGCCGTGGCCGCGCCCACGGCCGCATTGCATTTCGACGAAGGCCTGCTGGCCGAACTCGAAGCGCGCGGCGTGCAGCGCGCCAACGTCACGCTGCACGTGGGCGCCGGCACCTTCCAGCCGGTGAAGACCGAGAACATCGCCGAACACACGATGCACGCCGAGCGCTACGAAGTGCCCGAGGCCACGCAGCGCGCCATTGCCGAATGCAAGGCCCGCGGCGGGCGCGTGGTCGCCGTGGGCACGACCACGGTGCGCACGCTCGAGTCGTGGGCAAAAAGCGGCGAGGCCACGGGCGACACGCGCATCTTCATCACGCCGGGCTTCGCCTTCGAACACGTCGACGTGCTGGTGACCAACTTCCATCTGCCCAAGAGCACGCTGATGATGCTGGTCTCGGCCTTCGCGGGCTACGAGCGCGTGATGGCGCTGTATGCCCACGCCATCGCCAACGGCTACCGCTTCTTCAGCTACGGCGACGCCATGCTGCTCGCACGCACCCAGGACTGAACGACATCATGCTGAACTTCGAACTCCTCAAGACCGACCCCGACAGCCACGCGCGCCGCGCCACGCTCACGCTCAACCACGGCAAGGTCCAGACGCCGATCTTCATGCCCGTGGGCACCTACGGCACCGTCAAGGGCGTGATGCCGCGCAGCCTCGAAGAGATGGGCGCGCAGATCATCCTGGGCAACACCTTCCACCTGTGGATGCGCCCGGGCCTGGACGTGATGGCGAGCTTCGGCGGGCTGCACCAGTTCGAGAAATGGGACAAGCCCATCCTCACCGACTCGGGCGGCTTCCAGGTGTGGTCGCTGGGCGCGATGCGCAAGATCAGCGAAGAGGGCGTGAAGTTCGCGTCGCCCGTCAACGGCGACAAGCTGTTCCTCACGCCCGAGGTCTCGATGCAGATCCAGACCATCCTGAACAGCGACATCGTGATGCAGTTCGACGAGTGCACGCCCTACGACACCAAGGGCCACATCACGACCGAGGCCGAGGCGCGCGTCTCGATGGAACTGAGCCTGCGCTGGGCCAAGCGCTGCCAGGCGGAGTTCACGCGCCTGCAGAACCCCAACGCACTGTTCGGCATCGTGCAGGGCGGCATGTTCGAGAACCTGCGCGAGGAGTCGCTGGCGGCGCTGGTCGACATGGACTTCCCCGGCTACGCCATCGGCGGCGTGAGCGTGGGCGAGCCCAAGGAAGAGATGCTGCACATCATGGGCCACACGCCGCACCGGCTGCCCGCGAACAAGCCGCGCTACCTGATGGGCGTGGGCACGCCCGAGGACCTGGTGCAGGGCGTGGCCGACGGCGTCGACATGTTCGACTGCGTGATGCCCACGCGCAATGCGCGCAACGGCACGATGTTCACGCGCTTCGGCGACCTGAAGATGCGCAACGCGCGCCACAAGAGCGACCCGCAGCCGGTCGACCCGAGCTGCACCTGCCACGCCTGCGCGGGCACCTCGGGCGTGAGCTGGAACGACGGCGGGCGCGAAGGCTTCAGCCGCGCCTACCTGCACCACCTGGACCGCTGCGGCGAAATGCTCGGCCCGATGCTGTGCACGATCCACAACCTGCACTACTACCTGAACCTGATGACGGAGATCCGCGCGGCGCTCGACGCGGGCACGTTCACGGAATTCCGCGCACGGTTCAAGTCCGATCGCGCGCGCGGCGTCTAGGACTTTGCGGCGCCCGGCGGCCTGATGGCCAGGGGCGTCGCGTAGGGTTCGATGCGCAGCAGCTCGTTCCTGAAGACCACGACCTGCCTGAGCGGCGCCTGCACCAGCGCCCCGCTGGCGTCCTTGTGCGAGGCGTACTGCCAGAGCGTGAGCTGACCCTTCTCGGCCAGCATGGCGGCCAGCCGCTGCACGGGCGGCGCCGCGCCGGCGCCCAGCTGGGCCGCCTCGATGCCCACCACGATGTCGTCGCGCGGCGAGACCACCTTGAAGAGCAGCACGGGCGCCGGTGCCGGTGCCTGCGCGCGGACGTGCCGCGCCGCGAAGGCGGCCGGAAGCAGCGCGAGGCAGAAGACGAAGCGGCGGTTGAAGGAGCTCATGGGCCGAAGCGTATGCCTGCCACGGCGCACTGCCCACAGGCCGGAAGCCATACGCCGGGTGGAGGCCCGGCCGGTACCAGGGACGCCGTCATCCGGTACGCTTGCCCTGTCTTCACTGCGGTTGTCCTCACCCTCATGACCAACGCCTCCCCACCCACGGCCTATACCGCCCGCTACCCCTCGCTGGCCGACCGCACCGTGTTCATCTCGGGCGGCGCCAGCGGCATCGGCGAATCGCTGGTGCGGGCTTTTCATGCCCAAGGCGCGAAGGTCGGCTTCTGCGACCTCGACACCGCCGCCGGCGATGCGCTCGCCGCGCAGCTGCAGAGCGCGCACCCCGCGCTGTTCGTGCCCTGCGACGTGACCGACACGGCCGCGCTCGCCGCCGCCATCGACGCGGTGCGCCAGCGCTTCGGGCCGGTGTCGGTGCTGCTGAACAACGCGGCCAACGACCGCCGCCACGAGATGGCCGACGTGACCAGCGACGACTTCGACCGCCTCGTGGCCGTCAACCTCAAGCACCAGTTCTTTGCCGCGCAGGCCGTGGCCGACGACATGCGCGCGTTGGGCGGCGGCTCGATCGTCAACTTCGGCTCGATCAGCTGGCTCATGAAGGGCCGCGGCTACCCGGTCTACCAGGCCTGCAAGGCGGGCGTGATCGGCCTCACGCGCTCGCTGGCGCGCGACCTGGGCAAGCAGAACATCCGGGTCAACACGATCATGCCGGGCTGGGTGATGACCGAGCGGCAGATCAAGCTGTGGGTGAAGCCCGAATCCGCCGCGGAGATCGATGCGGCGCAATGCCTGCCGGGCCGCGTGATGGCGGAAGACATCGCCGCGATGGCGCTGTTCCTCGCGGCCGACGATTCGCGCATGTGCACCGCGCAGGACTACGTGGTGGACGCAGGCTGGACCTGAAGCACTTCAACTAACGGTCGCCCCAAAGAAAAAGCCCGGCATGCCGGGCTTTTTGCTGCGTGGGTGGCGGGACGATCAGTCGCGCAGTTCGGCCGGCAGCGTGCCGCCATTGGCGGCGATGCGGCTCATCACCTGCTTGTGCAGGCCGATGTTCCATTCGGCCGAACCCGGTTCGCCGTTGCTGTAGAGGATTTCGCTGGCCAGTTCCTTGCGCGCGGCGAGGCTGCTGTCCAGGCCCAGCAACTTGAGCAGGTCGACGATCGAGGTGCGCCAGTTCAGGCCGGCGGCACCTGGCATCGCGTCCAGGACGGCGGGCACGTCGCCCAGCGGGATCGCGGGCGGCGGTGCGGCAACGGCCGGCGCGCCGGGTGCAGCCGCCGGCGGTGCGGCGACGACTTCAGCGGCGTTGGCCGACGGAAAAATCTTGGAAAAAATCTTGCCGAAAATGCTCATGGGTGTGCTCCGTCAATGTGAATGGGAAAACCCGCGGCACGGCGTTGCGTGACGCAGCCCGGGGTTGTAGCACGACCGTGCGGCGCTTTCGCTACGTGGCCGGCTGAACCGGCGCGCCCGGCGTGACCGATTGCGCAGTGCCGGTCACAGGTGTATGCGGCGCCTGTGCAGCGGCCGAGGTTCCGCAAGCGTGGCAGAACTTGGAGAACGCGCTCTTGCGCGTGCTGCAGTGGCCGCAGTGGTCGAACAGGCCGATGCCGCAGTGCGGGCAGAAGTCGATCTCGTTGTTCTTCAGGTCGACCGGCCGCTCGCAGCCGGGGCACACGCTCTTGGCCAGGCGGGCCAGCGCGACGTCGTAGCTCAGCTCTTCGCGGCGCACCTGGTCGGGCTGCTGCTCGGCGAGCTTCTGGCGCGCCAGGTAGCGGTTGAGCGCCACGATGGCATAGCGCCCCACCAGCACCGTGAGCACGATGCCTACCACGTAGCGCACGTAGCCGCCGTAGCTCGGCAGGTAGGGCACCAGCTCGACGAAGAAGGCAAACAGCGCAAAGAAGATGAAGCCCCACACGAAGGGCCAGTAGGTGCTCTTGCGCTTCTTCACGAACAGCCAGCCGGCCACCAGCAGCAGCGGCAGGGTCAGCGCGAGCCGGTAGCCGAACACGCGCAGTTCGACGCGGCGGTACTCGGCGTCCAGGCGCTGCTGCGCGTCGTGCTCCAGCACGCCCAATGCCGCGCGCGCACGCTGCTCGGCCTGGCGCGCGTCCAGCGCGATCTGGCGCTGGGCGTCGGCCTTGCGCTGCGCCGCGTCTTCCTTCTGCTTGAAGGCGTCGAGCGCCTTGGTGCGCGCGATGAGCTCGGTGTCCTGGTCGGGCTGCGCGGTGGCGCGGCGCGTGGCGATCCAGTTGCCGAAGGTCTCGCGCGCATTGGCGCTGGCCTGCTGCGCGGTGTTGAGCTGCAGCTGCGCCTGGTCGAGGTCGCGCGCGGCCTGCAGCTCGACGGCCTCCGAGGCCTTGATGGTGGCGCGCAGCGGTTCGGCGGCGGGCTTGTCGATGAAGTCGTCGAGCACGCGCACGCGCTCGACCTGCGGCAGGTCGCCCACGATCGTGCTGCCCAGCCCGATCAGGAAGCTCGCGAACACGAACGCCACCAGCCACAGGCCGCGGCGGAACCACTTCTCGGACAGGCGCAGGGATTTGCTCATGGTCTTTCCTTCTTTCTTTTCTTCGTTTCGCTCAGAGCTTGAGTGTGACTGGCGCCGCGCCCAGGCCCGCGCGCGGCAGCCAGGTGAACACCGAGTCGACGGTCACGGTCTCGATGCGGTCCGAGAACCGCTTCTCGTTCGGATGATCGTCGAAAGCGATGTTGGCCGAGCCCACGCGACCGCCCAGGCGGGTCAACGGGCCGAGGTTCAGCGTGGTGGGCTCGTAGCCCTTGAACTGCAGCCAGGCCTGCGCCTGCGCGCGGGTGCCGATGGTGGCGGGTTCCATCGCGGCGGCCAGGGTCTCGATGGCCCACTGGTTCGACTGCTGGTACTTCTGGCCCCAGGCGTAGCTCACGATGCTGTAGGGCGCCACGTTCAGGCGCACGAGGCGCGCATCGGGCTCGCGCAGCGCGGCCATCAGCTGCGCCTGCACCGCCGGCGTGGGCACGGACCAGGCGGCCTCGTAGCGCCACAGGTCGTCGAGGAAGAACTCGCCCAGCCCCTGCCGGTAGACCGCGGCCACCGCCGTGCCGCAGTGATTGAGCTTGTGCACCACGCGCCACGGGCCCTCGTCGGTCTTGTAGGCGATGCCCAGGTGCGAATAGCGCAGGCCGTACTTGCTCAGGTCCTGTCCGGCGCGCGCCAGGATGACCACGCGCGCGCCGCTGGCGTCGAGCTGCTGCGAGGTGCGCTCGGCCAGCTGCATGCCCTTGACGATCAGCGCCGGCGTCGGCCTGACCTGTTCGCACGAGCGGCCGGCATTCGCCTGCAGCGGCAGCACCGCAGCGATGGCGAACGCCAGCAGCAGCGCGGGGCGCAGGGCGGGTTTCACGACAGTCTTTCGTTGTGGAGCAGTGCGCGGCCGACCGCGTTGGGCACGAAGGCCAGCACCTCGCCGGCAGCCGAGAGCACGACCCCCGTGCCGATCACGCTGACGACCACGGCCGTGCCGGCAACCACCGACACGCCGCGGGTGGCACGCCCCATCACCTTGACGCTGGCGCGGGCGCCGTCCGAGGCGCGTTCGAGCAGGTAGACGGTGCCGTCGACCGAGGCCTCGACCGCGATCACGGTGAGCACCGAGCCACCCACCGACAGCGCCGCGGGCACGGCGACCACCGCGGTGGCCGAGGCGCCGACGACCGACGCAGCACCGACCACCGAGGCCACGGGCAGCAGCGACAGCGCGGCCGAGGCCTCGCTCTGCGCCCGTGCGGGCAGCGGCGTCGCGACACCCGCGAACGCGGCGCAGGCGGCGAAGGCCAGGGCGGCCATCGACCGCGCCAGGGCGGTCTTGCGCGAAGCCGGCAGGTCGCGCTGGGTGATCGAAACGGTGGAGGATGAGAGGGGTTGCATGAAGGCCTCGCTGCGCAGTGAAGGTGAGCGAATGATGGTTCGCCTTCACGCCGCGGGGCTCGAATACTTCAACCAGTTGCGATCCTGGCATCCCGCAGTATCCCGAAGAGATACTTTGGGGCGCACGCCTCAGGTGGCCAGCAGGCCGGCCACGCGCTGGCGCAGCGTCTCGGGCTGCACCTCCTGCGGCGCCACAGGGTGGCCCACGCGCAGGCCCACGCGGCTGAAGAAGCCGCGGCGGAAAGGCTTGGTCATGGCGACCTGCTGGCCGCCGCGCAGCTCGATGCGGCTGAAGTACGAGCCCCAGAGGTTGGTCAGCGCCATCGGGACCACGGGCGGCTCGATGCCTTCGGCGCGTGCGCCCTCGAGGATCTTCATCACACCGCCCTTGAAGGGCTGCAGCTCGCCGTCGCGCGTGATCGCGCCTTCGGGGAAGATGCCCAGCAGGTCGCCCTCGCGCAGCACGCCGATGGCCTTGGCAAAGGCCGCCTCGTAAGCGGCCGGGTCTTCCTTCTGCGGCGCGATCGGAATGGCCTTGGCCAGCTTGAACAGCCAGCCGAGCACCGGCACCTTGAAGATGCGGTGGTCCATGATGAAACGGATCGGGCGCGGGCTCGCCGCCATCAGCAGCACCGCGTCGATGAAACTCACGTGGTTGCACACCAGCACGGCGGCGCCCTCGGTGGGAATGTGCTGGTCGTCCTTGATGTCGAAGCGGTACACGAAGCGCGACAGCACCCAGGCCACGAAGCGCAGCAGGTACTCGGGCACCAGCATGAAGATGTAGAACGCGACCACCGCGTTGGCGATGCCGGTGAACAGGAAGATCTGCGGAATGGTGAAGCCCGCGCCCAGCAGCGCGCCCGCCAGCACCGAGCTGCCGATCATGAAGAGCGCATTGAGGATGTTGTTCGCCGCGATGATCCGCGCGCGGTGCGTGGGCTGGCTGCGCAACTGGATCAGGGCGTACATCGGCACGCTGTACAGGCCCGCGAAGAGCGACAGCAGCGCGAGGTCGGCCATCACGCGCCAATGCGCGGCCTGGTGGACGAAAGCGCCCAGGCCCATGCCGGCCGAAGGCGGCAAGGCGCGCGAGGCAAAGTACAGGTCGATGGCGAACACGCTCATGCCGATGGCGCCCAGCGGCACGAGGCCGATCTCGACCTGCCGGCGGCTCAGCGTCTCGCACAGCAGCGAGCCCACGCCGATGCCCACCGAGAACACCACCAGCAGCAGCGACGCCACCTGCTCGTCGCCGTGCAGCACTTCCTTCGCGAAGCTGGGGAACTGGCTCAGGAACACCGCGCCGAAGAACCACATCCACGAGATGCCCAGCAGCGAGCGGAACACCACGATGTTCTCGCGCGCCAGCATCAGGTTGCGCCAGGTTTCGCTGAAGGGGTTCCAGTTGATGACCAGGCTGGGGTCGGTGGCCGGCGCGGGCGGAATGGCCTGCGCCACGCCGCGCCCCACCAACGCCAGCAGCAGGCAGGCCACGGCCACCGTGGTGTGGCCGATCTGCGGCATCGCCACCAGCAGCCCGCCCGCCACCTGGCCCAGCAGGATGGCGACGAAGGTGCCCATCTCGACCATGCCGTTGCCGCCCGTGAGCTCGCGCGAGTCGAGCACCTGCGGCAGGTAGGCGAACTTGACCGGCCCGAACAGCGTGGAGTGCAACCCCATGAGGAACACGCAGCCCAGCAGCACCACCGCGTCGGCGCGCACGAAGCCCCAGGCGGCGATCACCATGATCGCGATCTCGAGGTTCTTGACGAAGCGGATCATCTTCGTCTTGTCGAACTTGTCGGTCAGCTGCCCGGCCGTGGCCGAGAACAGCAGGAAGGGCAGGATGAACAGCGCGCCGATCACCAGCCCCGCCATGGCCGGCGGCATCCAGCTCAGTTGCAGCTGGTAGGTCACCATGACGGTGAAGGCGAACTTGAAGAGGTTGTCGTTCGCGGCGCCCGCGAACTGGGTCCAGAAGAAGGGCGCGAAGCGCCGCTGGCCGAGCAGGGCGAACTGGTTCGCGTGGGCGTTGGGCTCATGCACCACGGGCGCAGTCGCGGCGGCGGCGGGGGTTGTCATGCGATGCAATCTCCTCTTTGTCTTCTACCGCTGCGCCACCGGCGTTCCAGTGGCCAAGCCGCGTCATGCCGCGATGGCGGCTGGGTCGGGATTGTGCCGCAGCAGGGTGGCGCGCCAGCCCTTTTCAAGACGGTACAGCGCCATCAGCACAGGCAGGCCGGCCAGCGACGCCACCAGGTGCTTGAGCGTGTGGCCCGACACGAGGTGGCCGGTGGCTTCGTAGATGGCGTGGTCGCCCAGTTCGAAGGCCTTGGCCACCACATAGAACGCGATCACCCAGCCCAGCTTGAGCCCGACGGCGCCGCGCATCGGCGTGGCCAGCGCCAGCGTGAGCACCACCGCCATGCCGCCGAACTGCACCAGCGCCCAGGGCAGCACGTTGCCGGTTTCCTGGCAGACCTCGGCGGCCAGCAGGCCGGCCGTGAGCACGAACCAGGCGGCCGGCCAGCCGGCGCGCTGGCTGACGCGTTCGCAGACGGCGATGCCGATCAGGCCCGCGAAGGCCACGGCCATGCCGGCGCGGTCGGCGGCGAGGCGGGGCGCGTCGGGCATCAGGTGATAGAAGGCCGAGCCGGCGGCGGTGGCGATCAGGCCGGCGAAGAACAGCCAGGCGCAGTCCAGCGTGTTGTCGGGCGGGTCGTTGGCGGGCGGCGCCAGCGGGAACCCGGCCAGCGCCTCCTGGTGCGAGCGGTCGATGCGGTTGAGCCGGTACAGCCCCAGGCAGCCGATGGCCAGGAACGGCAGGTTGCTCAGCACGTCCATCGCGTTGGGCAGATGAAACAGCGGCCGGTTGTCGGCGAACACGGAGGCGATCGCCACGTCGGCGGCCGGCAGCGCCGGGCCGAAGAAGGCGATCAGCAAGAGCAGCGCGAAGGTGAACAACAGTCCGCGTTCGCGACGTGTCAGGGTGGGCAGAAGCATGGCGTTCCTCGGTGGGGTGGTGGCTGGCGGGTGGAATCTAGTTGCCAGCCCTCCCCCAGGCATCGAGAATCGATACGAGGCACTATTTCACTCCCTTCGGTATCCTTTTTCTATACCTTCAACCCGTACCCTCCCTTCATGAGCACCACCGTCGACCTGGTCCAGGCCCTCAAGAACGAACTCAAAAGCGCCCGCATGACGTATGCCGACCTGGCCCGGTCGCTGGACATGGCGGAGTCCAGCGTCAAGCGCATGCTGGCCAAGAGCGACATGCCGCTGTCGCGCGTCGATGCGATCTGCCGCGCCCTGAAGATCGATTTCGCCGAGCTGGCGCGGCGCGTGGCCGACGCCCAGCCGCTGCTGAAGGAGCTGACCCACGAGCAGGAAAAGGCCGTGGTCAAGGACAAGAAGCTGCTGCTGGTGGCGATCAGCGTGCTGAGCCAGTGGACGCTGGAGCAGATCGTGTCGTCGTACCGGATCACCGAGGCCGAGTGCATCGGCTGCCTGGCGCAGCTGGACCGCATCGGCATCATCGAGCTGCGCCCGCTCAACCGGTACCGCCTGAAGCTCGCGAAGACCTTCCGCTGGCGCCCGCACGGCCCGGTGATGGAGTTCTTCCGCGAGAACGTGGTGCTCGACTACTACAAGGGCGGCTTCGACGGCCCGGCCGAGGGCCTGCTGCTGGTGCACGGCTCGATCAGCCGGTCGCTCGCGCCCGCCTTCATGGAGCGGCTGCAGCGCGTGGCGCAAGACTTTGCGCAGCAGCACCAGACCGACCAGAAGCTGTCGGCCAAGGACCGCGAGGGCTACACCCTGCTGCTGGGCATGCGCAACTGGGAGTTCGAGCTCTTCACCCGCCTGCGGCGGAACTGAAGGCCCGTCAGGGCTTCGCTGCTTCCAATGCGTCGCGCGTGGTGCGCGCCGCGTTCTTCGCCGCGTCGGCGAAGTCTTCGCCCGACGAGGCGTAGATGATCGCCCGCGACGAGTTCACGATGATCGGCGCGTCGGCGCGCCAGCCGGCGCGCACGGTGGCGACTGCGTCGCCGCCCTGGGCACCGACGCCCGGGATCAGCAGCGGCACCGTCGGCGCGAGTTCGCGCACGCGCTCGATCTCGGCCGGGTAGGTCGCGCCTACCACGAGGCCGAGCTGGCCGTTGAGGTTCCACGGGCCTTGCGTCAGGCGGGCGACGTGCTCGTACAGGAAGGGCTGGCCCTCGACGCTGGCCAGGCGCTGGCCCTGCAGGTCGGAACCGCCGGGGTTGCTGGTGCGGCACAGCAGGAAGGCGCCCTTGCCTTCGTACTGGAGATACGGCGCGACCGAGTCGAAGCCCATGAAGGGCGACAGGGTCACGGCGTCGGCGCCGTAGCGCTCGAAGGCTTCGAGCGCGTACTGCTCGGCGGTGGAGCCGATGTCGCCGCGCTTGGCGTCCAGGATGGTGGGCACGTGGGGCGCGTTGCGGCGCATGTGCTCCATCAGGCGTTCGAGCTGGTCTTCGGCGCGGTGGGCCGCGAAGTAGGCGATCTGGGGCTTGAAGGCGATGACCA
Source organism: Variovorax sp. GW458-11-26-14-LB1 (assembly GCF_059423965.1). Classification (NCBI taxonomy): domain Bacteria; kingdom Pseudomonadati; phylum Pseudomonadota; class Betaproteobacteria; order Burkholderiales; family Comamonadaceae; genus Variovorax; species Variovorax sp. GW458-11-26-14-LB1. The sequence goes on along the minus strand of NZ_JBWKYW010000047.1, from coordinate 25,108 downwards.
GGTCGGCCGTCGCGTCGACGATGCGCGCGCAGAAGTCATAGATGCGGCTGGCGTCGCCCTTGTACGCCCCCGGGAATTTGGCTGGCTCCGGGTCGAGGCCCACGCAGAGCAACGAACCGTTGGTTTGCTGTGCAGCGGCCAGCTTGTCGAGGAAAGTCATGGGGCCCGATTTTACGGACCCCGCCCGCCGGCCTCAGGCCGAAGGGGTGGCCTGCTCCGCGGCCAGGCACAGGTCGGCCCAGGCGCGGGCCTTGTCGGCCGGGTTGCGCAGCAGGTAGGCGGGGTGGTACGTGGCGACCACCGGCACGCCGTTGGCCGACGCCAGCGGCACGGCGCGACCGCGCAGCTTGCCCAGCGGATCGCGGCTTTGCATCAGGCTCTGCGCGGCCAGCGGGCCCATCGCCAGCACGATGCTGGGCGCCAGCGCCGCCGCGTGGGCGTCGAAGGCGGCGTCGATCGGCTGCGGGCTGCCGGGCTGGCCGGCGGCCACGCCGCGGTGCGTGCGCATCAGGTGCACGGGCGTGCGACCGTCGTGCAGCTTCAGCGCGCGCAGCATGTTGTCGAGCAGGCGACCGGCGTCGCCCGCGAAGGGCTCGCCGTGGCGACCGTCGGCCTCGGGCGGCATGTCGGCCACGACCAGCCAGCCGCCCTGCACCGGCGCCGCGGCATCGGCCTTGTCGGCGTACAGGCGGGAGGGTGCTTCGACCAGCACGGCGGCGCCTTGCGCGACGGGCGGTGCCGCCACGGGACGCGGTGCCGGGGCGGCCACGGGGCGGGCGGCAGGCGCCGGGGCCGGGCGAGGCGGAGGCGGCGCGTCGTACGGCTGGTCGCGCTCGTCGAGTTCCAACGGCGGGCCTTCGGGCATGTCGGGCATGCCCGAATCAGCGGCCACGGGAGCCTCCGGCTCGGCTTCGACTTCGATCTCGGGTTCCGGTGGCACGGGCCACCAGACCTTCACGCCCATCTCGTCGAGCATGGCGCGTTGGCGCGCATCCAGGCGCAGGGTGTGGACCGCGGTGTCCGTCATCGCAAAGCTCCCCAGGCGGAGCCTGTTTCGTTGAGGCGCATGCTCATGACGACCGCGTCTTCGCGCTTGCCGTCGAACGCCGGGTAGTAGCCCTTGCGCACGCCGACGCTGCGAAAGCCTTGCCGCAGGTAGATGTCGAGCGCGCGCCGGTTGCTTTCGCGCACCTCGAGCCAGAGCCACAGCGCGCCCTCGCCGCGCGACCAGCCGGCCAGCGCCTCGAGCATGAGCGGCGCCCAGCCCTGGCGCTGGAAGGCCGGCGCCACGGTGATGTTGAGCAGGTGCACCTCGTCCACGCCCTTCATGGCGACGAAGTAGCCGATCAGCGTTTCGCCCAGGCTCGTGCAGGGCGACTCGACACCCGGCGCCACGCCGGGCGCCAGCAGGCACTGGCAGTGGTAGCCCACGGCCATGGAATCGGTGAAGTTGGCGCGCGTCCAGGGGTGCGTGTAGGCCGTCTGCTCGACCGCGCACACGGCATCGATCCGCTCGACGGTGAGCGGTTCAAGACGGGCTTCGACGGACTGGAGGACGGCGCTCATGCGGGGTTCGGCGGAACGGCGGCCGCCGCCTTGATGGCGGCGCGTTCCTCGGTGGTTTGCGCCACTTTATCGCGAACATACAGTGGCCAGGCCTGTGCTGCGGGCACGGTGCGGCCGGCCGCGAGCAGCGCGGGCGCCAGCCGCAGCATGGCGGCGGCCGTGGGCAGCACTTCGTGGCGGGTCGTGGCGCTCGCCAGGCGCGGGCCGTAGGCGGTGAAGGCGTTGCCGGCGAGCGCCCAGCCGGCCGGCACCTCGAGCGCCTCGGGGGCGAGCAGCAGCGGCTCGGGGTCGCCGCCGAACGGGCCGGCGGTGGCGAAGTCGTAGTGCGCGGCGTAGAGCTGGTCCATGCGCGCATCGAGCACGGCCACCACGCGCTGCGCGCCGAAGGCATGGCGGGCCTCGTCGGCCACGGCCAGCAGGGTGTCGACCGGCAGCAGCGGCACCTTGGCGCCGAAGGCCAGGCCCTGCGCCACCGAGCAGGCGGTGCGCAGGCCGGTGAAGGAGCCCGGGCCGCGCCCGAAGACGATGGCGTCGAGCTCGGCCAGCGCGAGCCCCGCGTCGGCGAGCAACTCGCGAATCAATGGCAGCAGCGTGCTCGACGCCTGCGCGCCGCCCACGCCGCTGTGCGCCAGCACGCGGTCGCCGTGGCGCACCGCGACCGACAGGTGCTCGGTGCTCGTGTCGAAGGCCAGCAGCTTGTCAGACATTCGGACGCCCCATTCCCGCCGGGCACGGCGTCGGGCAGACCGGCGCCACGCGCACGGCCGCCGCGCGCACGCCGAACAGGATGCCGGCCGTCACCAGCGCGAGGCCGGCGACCAGGCTCCAGTGCATCGGTTCGTCCAGCCACAGCACCGCGCCGAAGGCCGACAGGCCCGGCACCAGCGCCGTGATCATGGTGGTGCGCACGGGGCCGAAGTGCTGAATCATCTTCGTGAAGGTGATGCCCGAGATCACCACCGAGCCGACGCCCTGGAAGGCCATCTGGAACGCGACCTCGCCCCACGGCGCGCTGCCGATGTGGCTCACGACCGCGCCCGACGCCACCAGCAAGGTGTAGACCGGCACATAGGTCATCAAGGCAAACACGGTGATGGCGATGGTCGCGCGCACGGCGTCCAGCCCATGGCGGCGCGCCACCACGCTGTAGCAGGCCCAGCAGAAGGCGGCGCCCATGAACATCAGGTCGCCCTTCCAGACCTCGCCGCCCTCGAAGGCGTGCAGCAGGCTGCGCCCGCCGACCACGAGGTCGCCCGCGACGATCATCGCCAGGCCGATGGCGCGCGTGGGCGTGATGCGGTCGCGCAGCACCAGCGCGGCCAGCAGCGTGGTCCACAGCGGCAGGCTGCCGGGCATCAGCACGGCCGCATGGCCGGCCGGCGCGAAGAAGAAGCCGCTGTAGGCGATGAGGGCGTAGGCCACGCCGCCGAAGATGCCGGCGGTGGCCGTCACGCGCAGCGACAGCGGCGACAGGCCGAAGAACGAGGACACCGCGCCGCGGTGCTTCGTCGCCAGCCACGCGCCCCAGGGCACCAGCACCAGGCTGGCGCCGCACATGCGCGCAAAGGCCAGGTCGAAGGGCGTGAGCGAGCGCGCGGCCGAGGCGCGCGCGATGAGGATGAAGGCGGTCCAGACCACGACGGTGACCACGGCCGCGCCGATGCCGAGCATGCGGGGAGACAGGAGGGGCGGGGAGGTCTGCGGGGGCGCGGCGGGCATCCCGCCATTATCGAGGGCAGGCCCCGGCCGCGCAGGGGCGGGGCGAATCAGCCGGCCTCGTCGGCGCGCAGGATCGCCAGCCCGGCCGCGCGCAGCGGCGCCAGCGCCTGCTCGGGGGCCTGCGGCGCCACCAGCAGCTGCGTCGCGCCTGTCAGCGGACTGACCACCCAGGCCGACGCGGCCCCGAGCTTTTCGGACGAGGCCAGCACGACGGTCTCGGCCGCCGCGGCCATCAGCGCGCGCTTGATCTCGGCCTCTTCCGCGTCGCCCGTGGTCAGGCCCGCCTCGGCGTGCACGCCGGTGGCGCCCATGAAGTAGGTGTCGGCATGGATGCGCGAAATGGCCGCCATGGCCGCCGCGCCGACCGCCACCATCGAATGCCGGAAGAGGCGCCCGCCGATCAGCACCACCTCGATGCCGGCGTGCGCCGCCAGTTCGACCGCCACCGACGGGCTGTGCGTGACCACCGTGGCCTGCAGCGCGAGCGGCAGGTGGCGCGCCAGCTGCACGGCCGTGGTGCCGCCGTCGATGAACACGACCTGCCCCGGCTTCACGAGGCGCGCGGCGGCGCGGCCGATGGCCACTTTTTCGTCGGGCGCGAGCTGCTGGCGCCCGCTGAAGTCGGCCTCGGCCGCCGCGACCGGCAGCGCGCCGCCGTGCACGCGCTGCAGCAGCCCTTCGGCCGCGAGCTCGCGCAGGTCGCGGCGGATGGTGTCTTCGGACAGGGCCAGTTCCTCGCTGAGCGCCTTGGCGACGACCTGGCCGTCGCGTCGCAGGACCGAGAGGATGTGTTGCTTGCGCGGTCGGGTGAGCATGGGCCGATGGTAACGGGTTTGCACGCTATTGCACGAATCTTCTTGATATTGCACGAACTCAGTTTTATGCTCGCCGCCATGACCATTCACGACCGCGTCCGGGTGCACGAAGTCACCCTCCTGTCCGACAACTGGTACACGCTGCGCACCACCGCCTTCGACTGGCGGCGCAATGACGGCGAGTGGCAGCGCATGCACCGCGAGACCTACGACCGCGGCAACGGCGCCACGCTGCTGCCCTACCACCTGGGCCAGCGCACGGTGCTGCTCACGCGGCAGTTCCGCTACCCGGCCTTCGTCAACGGCCACGACGACCTGCTGATCGAAGCCGCCGCGGGCCTGCTGGACAACGCCGCGCCCGAGGAACGCATCCGCGCCGAGGTGGAAGAAGAGCTGGGCTACCGGCTCGGCACCGTGCAGAAGGTGTTCGAGAGCTTCATGAGCCCGGGCTCGGTGACCGAGAAGCTGCACTTCTTCGTCGCGCCCTACGAGGCCTCGATGCGCGTGGGCGCGGGCGGCGGGCTGGCGGAGGAGGGCGAAGACATCGAGGTGCTCGAGCTGGGCATCGACGAGGCGCTGGCCATGGTGGCCGACGGCCGCATCGCCGACGCCAAGACGATCATGCTGCTGTACCACGCGAAGCTGCACGTGTTCCCGCCGGGATAATCGGCGGATGCCTTTTGCCTCCCGCCGTGCGCAGACTTTCGCGCTGACCCTCGCCCTGCTGGCCCCGGCCGGCGCCTTCGCCCAGCAAGCCCTTCCGCCTCAAGTCGATGCCGCCCTCGCGCGCGCCAAGGTGTCGCGCGAGGCCGTGACCCTGCTCGTGGCCGATGCCGACGCGGGCCGCGCACCGCGCCTGGCCTGGCGCTCGCAGGTGCCGGTGAACCCGGCCTCGATCATGAAGCTGGTGACCACCTACGCGGCGCTCGACCTGCTCGGCCCGGCCTACAGCTGGAACACGCCGGTCTACGTCGAGGGCTCGGTGGCCAACGGCGTGCTCAACGGCAACCTCTACATCAAGGGCCAGGGCGATCCCAAGCTGGTGCTGGAGCGCGTGTGGCTGCTGCTGCGCCACGTGCAGGGCCTGGGCATCACCACCGTGAGCGGCGACATCGTGATCGACCGCAGCGCCTTCGAGACCACGGTCGAGAACGACCCGGCCGCCTTCGACGGCGAGCCGCTGCGCCCCTACAACGCCTCGCCCGATGCGCTGCTGGTGAACTTCAAGTCGGTGAACATGACCTTCGCGCCCGACCGCGCCGGCCAGTACGCGCGCGTGAGCTACGAGCCCCCGCTGGCCAGCGTGGCGATGCCGCCCACCGTGCCGCTGGCGCCCGGCGAATGCGGCGACTGGCGCGGCGCGCTCAAGCCCGACTTCAGCGACGTGAATCGCATCCGCTTCAACGGCGGCTTTCCCACCGGCTGCGGCGAGAAGAGCTGGGCCGTGGCCTACGCCGACCCGCGCACCTACAGCCTGCGCGCCATCGGCGGCATGTGGGCCGAGATGGGCGGGCGCGTGGGCGGCCAGATGCGCGAGGGCCGCGTGCCCGCGGGCCTGAAGCCGGCCTTCGACTTCGAGTCGCCGCCGCTGGCCGAGGTGGTGCGCGACATCAACAAGTACAGCAACAACGTGATGGCGCAGCAGGTGTTCCTCACGCTGGGCCTCACGCAGAAGCAGCGCGGCACCTTCGAGGCCTCGCGCAGCGCGCTGGGCCAGTGGTGGCGCGAGCGCATCGGCACCGGCGAGGCGTCGCCGGTGTTCGAGAACGGCTCGGGCCTGTCGCGCGACGAGCGCATCAGCGCCGCCGCGCTCGGCAAGATGCTGCAGGTGGCGTGGCGCTCGCCCGTGATGCCCGAGCTGGTGGCCTCGCTGCCCGCGATGGGCGTGGACGGCACGCTGAAGCGGCGCACGCTGCGCTCGGGCGGCGCGGCCCACCTGAAGACCGGCACGCTGCGGGACGCCTCGGGCGTGGCCGGCTACGTGCACGGCGCAAGCGGCCGGCGCTACGTGCTGGTGGCCATCGCCAACGGCGAGAACGCCGGCGCCGCGCGCGCCGCCTTCGACGCGCTGATCGACTGGACCGCGCAGGACCAGTGATTCGGACGGGGCCCGAGGCGCCCCGCTACTGAATAGGTTCTGCTCGCAAACGCTGCTTGCGCGCGGCCATGGCGCTGCCCAGAATCGGACGCTCGTTCGTTTTCGATACCTATCCAGGAGACGCGTCTTGACCTTGCAGCACCCACGGCATTCACAGCCCTCGTCCTTCCCGGCCCGCCGGGTCACCGCCGCGGCGACGCTCGCCGGCGCCACGTTGCTGCTCGCCGCCTGCGGCGGAGGCGGCGGTGGGGGCGGCATCGGCATCGGCTTTCCGCCGCCGGGCGGCGGCAGCGACACCGGGCGCGGCTCGGTCGTCACCAGCCCGCCCGAGCAGGGCACCAAGCTCACGGCCGACCAGTTCAGGGCCAGCCTGCAGGCCTCCGACCAGGGCAAGGCGCTGCTGCAGGTCACCGGCGCGCCCAAGTGCGGCGTCGACATGCGCTACCTCGAGTACCGCACCGTCGGCGGCAAGAACGAAGCCACCAACGCCACCGCCGCGATCATGGTGCCCTCGGGTTCCGACGTCGCCTGCAGCGGCGCGCGCCCCGTGGTGCTGTACGCGCACGGCACCACGCCGGCGCGCAACTACAACCTCGCCAAGTGGACCGACACCACCCAGCCGGCCGCCGGCGAAGGGCTGATGGTGGCCGCCATGTTCGCGGCGCAGGGCTACATCGTGGTGGCGCCCAACTACGCGGGCTACGACAAGTCGACGCTGCCCTACCACCCGTACCTCAACGGCGACCAGCAGGGCAAGGACATGGTCGATGCGCTCACCGCGGCGCGCAAGACCTTCTCGGACATCGGAGCGAACGACGCCGGCTCGCTGTTCATCACCGGCTATTCGCAGGGCGGCTACGTGGCGATGGCCGCGCACCGCGAGATGCAGGCCACCGGCAAAACGGTGACGGCCTCGGCCCCGCTGGCCGCGCCCTCGGCCATCAGCCTCTTGACCGACTACACCTACCTGGGCTGGCCGGCGCTGGGCGCCACGCTGTTCGTGCCGCTGCTGTCGACCAGCTGGCAACAGCAGTTCGGCAACGTCTACAACAGCACCAGCGACGTCTACGAAGCGCAGTACGCCACCGGCATCGACACCCTGCTGCCCACCCTCACGCCGGGCACGCTGTTCTCCAGCGGCAAGCTGCCGCAGCTGGCGCTGTTCCCGGCCGACGGCAAGCCGGGCCCGGTGAGCCCCGAGCTGGCGATCTTCTACGGCGCCAACAACCTCATCAAGCAGAGCTTCCTCACGCAGGCGGCCACCGACATCCAGTCGGCCCCCTGCCCCGGCAACGCGCTGCCGGCCACGGCCGCGTCGCTCGGTTCGGCCTCGCCGCTGGACTGCAAGCCCGCCACGGGCTTCCGCAAGGCGGCCATCGCCAACGACCTGCGCAACTGGGTGCCGACCAAGCCGATGCTGCTGTGCAGCGGCGCGAACGACCCGACCGTGAACTTCCTGAGCACCCGCGCCACGGCCGGCTACTTCCGCGCCAAGGGCATGCCGGCCGCCGCGCTCGCGGTGGTCGACCTGGAAGACCGCGGCACCACCGACAGCTACTCGGCCGCACGCGCCGGCTTCGCGCAGGCGAAGGACCTGCTGGCACAGAGCACGCCGGGCAGCGCCGCCGACAAGGCGCGCGCCGTGACCGCGGCCTACCACGGCACGCTGGCGCCACCGTTCTGCCTGGCGGCAGCGCGCGGGTTCTTCCAGGGAGTGCTGGCGGCCGGGGGCTGAGCCCCGCGGCCAAGCAGCCGATCAGGCGTTGATCAGGCCGCTGCAGCGCGCTGCAAGCGGTCTTTCACGCCTTCCCACTCGGGCGTGTCGGGCGGCGTCTCGACCCAGATCAGCTTCACGCCCTGCGCGTCGAACTCGCGCAGCACCGCGAACAGCTGCTGTGCGGTGGCCGCCGCGTCATCGGGCATGCGCCGCAGCAGCACGCGCTGCGAGCGGCTGCGCACGTTGCTGCGCGTCCACACGGCGATGTGCGCGGCGTTGGCGCCGAGCACGTCGAGGCCAGTCTGGATGGCCTTGGGGTCCATCAGCCGCACCTTGGCGTCGGGCGCGTAGTGCGCCTCCAGCGTGCCCGAGGCGCGCGGGTCGGGCGTGTCGAGCACCTCGCGGTCGCGCAGCGGCTCGCCGACGGCGGCCTCGATCTGGTCGCGCGTGATGAGGCCCGGGCGCAGCAGCACGGGCGCGCCGCGGCTGCAGTCGACGATGGTCGATTCGATGCCCACTTCGCAGGCGCCGCCGTCGACGACGAGCAGCGCGTCGCCGAACTCGTCGTGCACGTGCTGCGCCGTGGTCGGGCTGACGCGGCCGAAGCGGTTGGCGCTGGGCCCCGCGAGGCCGGGCACGCCCTGCTCGGCGCAGGCTTCGAGCAGCGCCTGCGCCACCGGGTGCGCGGGGCAGCGCAGGCCGATGGTGTCCTGCCCGCCAGCGGCCGCCGTGCCCACGCCGGGCTGGCGCGTGACGATCAGCGTGAGCGGGCCGGGCCAGAAGGCCTGCACGAGCTTCTGCGCGAAAGGCGGCAACGGCTGGGCAAAACGCGACAGCGCCTGCGCGCCCTTGGCGCCCGCCGCCACGTGGACGATCAACGGATGGTCGGCCGGCCGGCCCTTGGCCGCGAAGATGCCGGCGACGGCGGTGTCGCTGCTGGCGTCGGCGCCCAGGCCGTAGACGGTCTCGGTCGGGAAGGCGACCAGCCCGCCCGCGCGCAGCACGCGCGCGGCCTCGGCGATGGCGTCGGGAGCGTGGCCGTCGAGGATCATGCGAGCGCCGGCAGGCCCAGCAGCAGCGCGGCCTGCGAGGCATTGGCGCGCACGCTCTCGAGCGTGGCGCCGGTGAGGGTCAGGTGGCCCATCTTGCGGCCGCGGCGCGGTGCCAGCTTGCCGTACAGGTGCAGGTGGGTGCCGGGCAGGGCGAGCACCTCGCTCCAGCGCGGCGCGACCGGCTTGGCGCCGTCGCCCTCGCCGCCCGGGAACCACAGGTCGCCCAGCAGGTTGAGCATGACGGCGGGGCTGTGCTGGCGCGGCGCGGTCAGCGGCAGGCCGGTGAGGGTGCGCACCTGCAGCTCGAACTGCGACACGTCGCAGGCTTCCATCGTGTAGTGGCCGCTGTTGTGCGGGCGCGGCGCCATTTCGTTCACCACCAGCGAGCCGTCGGCCAGCGCGAAGAATTCGACGCACAGCACGCCCACGTAGTCCAGGCCGCTGGCGATGCTCTTGGCGGAATTGACCGCGCCCTGCGCCACGGTCTTGGGCATGTTCTGCGGGTGCACCTCGGTCACGGCGAGGATGCCGTCGCGGTGCAGGTTGCGCTGCGGCGGGAAGTGCACGATCTGGCCGTCGCGGCCGCGCGCCAGGATCACCGAACACTCGAACTCGAGCGGCAGCATCTTCTCGAGCACGCAGGGCACGCAGCCGGCGGCCTGCCAGGCCTCGACCAGCTCGGCGCGCGTCTTCACTCGCTGCTGGCCCTTGCCGTCGTAGCCCAGGCGGGCGGTCTTGAGGATGCCGGGCAGCAGCTGGTCATCGACGGCGGCCAGTTGCTCCGCCGTCTCGATGACGGCATAGGGCGCGCAGGGCACGCCGCAGCGCGTGAAGTGCGCCTTCTCGGCGATGCGGTCCTGCGCGATGGCGATGGCCGAGGCGGCGGGCGACACCGGCCGCGCCACCGCCAGGTGCTCCAGCGAGGGCGCAGGCACGTTCTCGAACTCGGTGGTCACCGCGTCGGCCAGGCCGGCCAGGCGGGCCAGGCCGTCGACGTCGGCGTAGTCGGTATGGATGTGGTGGTGGCTCACGCGGCCGGCGGGGCTGTCGGCGTCGGGGTCGAGCACCGCGGTGAAGTAGCCCATGCGCTGGGCCGCGTGCGCGAACATGCGCCCGAGCTGGCCGCCGCCGAGCACGCCGAGCGTGGCGCCCGGGAGGATGGGCAAATCGCCGGCATGGCCCGAATGACCGGTGCTCACAGTGCACCCCCGCCTTGCGGCGAGAAAGGCGACACCGCCGCGCCCGCTTCGGGCGGCGGCAGCACCATGGCCTCGGCAGCGGCGGTCTGGGCCGTGCGGAAGGCGTCGAGTTGGGCGCGCAGCGCCGGGTTGTTCACCGCCAGCATGGCCACGGCGAACAGCGCCGCGTTGGCCGCGCCGGCGGTGCCGATGGCAAAGGTGGCCACGGGCACGCCCTTGGGCATCTGCACGATGCTGTAGAGGGAATCGACGCCCTGCAGGTGGCGGCTGGCCACCGGCACGCCGAGCACCGGCACCGTGGTTTTCGACGCCAGCATGCCCGGCAGGTGGGCCGCGCCGCCCGCCCCCGCGATGATCGCGGTGAGCCCGCGCCCGGCGGCGCTTTCGGCGTACGCGAACAGCGCATCGGGCATCCGGTGGGCCGAGACCACCTTCGCTTCGTGGCTGATTCCGAATTGCTGGAGAATCTCGACCGCGTGGCGCATCGTCTCCCAATCGGAGTTCGAGCCCATCACTACACCGACCTGAATGGTTTCGTTCATGGTTTCAATTTTACGTTTCACCCCCAGCTGTTCCCGATGATCGACATCACTCTCGAAAATTTCCAGGCCGAGCTGATCGAAGGCTCGGTCGCCACGCCGGTGCTGCTGGACATCTGGGCCGAATGGTGCGGCCCCTGCAAACAGCTCGGCCCGGTGCTCGAAAAGCTCGAAACCGAGTACGCCGGCCGCTTCACGCTGGCCAAGCTGGACGCCGACAAGGTGCCGCAGATTTCCTCGCAGCTGTCCGAGATGTTCGGCGTGCGCAGCATCCCGTTCTGCGTGATGTTCAAGGACGGCCAGCCGGTGGACGGCTTCGTGGGCGCCATTCCCGCCGAGAAGATCCGCGAATTCCTCGACAAGCACGTGCCGGGCGCGGATGAGGCCGAGGCGGCTTCGGAAGGCGCCGCCGCGCAGGAAGCGCTGGCCGAGGGCGACACCCTGGGCGCGCTCGAGAAGCTGCAGCACGCGGTGGCCACCGACCCGGCCAACGACGACGCGCGCTTCGACTACATCAAGCTGCTGCTGCAGGAAGGCCGCATCGACGACGCCAAGGTCGCCTTTGCCCCGGTGATTGCCAAGACCACGCTGGTGCGCCGCTTCGATTCGCTGCAGCGCTGGATGGACGCCATCGATTTCGCCGCACCGGTCACCGGCTCCGCGCCGACGCTGGGCGACTTCGACGACAAGATCGCGGCCAACAAGCGCGACTTCGACGCCCGCTTCAACCGCGCCCGCCTGCTGATGGCCGCCCAGCGCTGGACCGACGCGATGGACGAGCTGCTCGACATCCTCATGCGCGACAAGACCTGGAGCGAAGACCTCGCGCGCAAGACCTACATCGCGATCCTCGACGTGATCGAGCCGCCGAAGGTGAAGGTCGCCGACGGGCAGATTCCGCCGGACGATCCGGTGGTGGCCACGTACCGCCGCCGCCTGAGCAGTGTGGTGTTGAGCTGAACGGCTGAACGACGCATTGCGCCTTTCAGTGCGCAATTGAACAAAAAAGCGACCTGTGAGTCGCTTTTTTATTGCCGTCACCGCCCCATATAGATAGCATTACTACTCAATTTCCGATAAAAGCGCATTGCAATGCTCCAACTGACCGAAGAACTCGAAAAAGCCCGCAAGGCCGGCGGCCTGAGCCAGGAGGCGCTGGCCACGCGCGCCGGGCTGTCGCGCATGACGGTGCAGCGCATCGAAAGCGGGCAGATCGATCCGCGCCTGTCGACGCTGCTCGAAATGGCGCGCGTGCTGGGGCTCGAGCTGATGCCCGTGCCCGCCAGCCTGCGCCCGCAGCTCGAAGACTTCGTGCGCTCGGGCGGCCGCCTGCTCGGCCAGCCGGCGGGCGTGGGCGCGCCGCCGTCCATCGCGCAGAGCCTGGCCGACGAGAGCCGGTGAGGCGGTGAGCACGCGCGCCGCCTTCAACACGGGCATCCGCTACCTGCGGATGCACCTGCACCTGCCCGGTGGCGGGCGGCGCGCCATCGGTTACCTCTCGCAGTACGGCGACATCCTGCGCGTGTCCTTCGACGAGGCGTACATCGCCGATGCGGGCCGGCCCACGCTGTCCCTCGCGTACCGCGGTGCCGACGAGGCCGCCACGCGCGCCATCCTCGCTTCGGCGCGCGACACCCGCGTGTCGCGCAGCGACGGCCGCTGGCCCAGCTACTTCCAGAACCTGCTGCCCGAGGGCCACAACCGCGAGCGCCTGGCGCAGCAGCGCGGCTGCGCGGCCGACGACGAGTTCGAGCTGCTGGCCGCCGCCGGCCACGACCTCATGGGCGCGCTCGAGGTCGAGCCCGTGCCGACGTCCGAGGGCATTCCCGACACCGTGCGCCACTGGCACACGGCGCTGGGGCTCGACGTGCTCGAACCCGGCTTCGTCGAGATGCCGGTGGAAGACGCCGCCGCCATCCCCGGCGTGGTGACCAAGTTCTCGGCGGTGCAGGACGGGCGGCGCTACGTCGTCAAGCGCCACGGCGCGGCGGGCTCGTTCATCCTCAAGCTGCCGAGCACGCGCCACCCCGACCTGGTCGCCAACGAATACACCGGCTACCGCCTGTGCGGCGCGCTCGGCCTCGACTGCGCGCAGGCCCACGTGATCGACCGTGCCGACGCCGACCTGCCCGAGCAGGTGCCCTTCGCGCAGATCCTGGCGGTGCGCCGCTTCGACCGCACGCCCGAGGGCGGGCGCATCCACATGGAAGAGTTCGCGCAGGTGCTGCAGTACGAGCCGCGCCAGAAGTACGGCCGCGGCCTGGCCACCGACTGGCCCGCCATGCTGCGCGTGCTCGACCGCCTGTCGCCGAACCCGGTGGCCGACGTGCGCGAGTGCGTGCGCCGCCTCGTGGCCTTCATGCTGCTGGGCAACAGCGACGCGCACCTGAAGAACTGGGCGCTGCGCTACCCCGACGGCGTGGCGCCGGTGCTCGCGCCGCTGTACGACCCGGTCTGCGTGGCCGCCTTCTTCGAGGACGTGCCGGCGCGCGACTACGGCGTCAACCGCGCCATCGACGCCACGCTGCGCGCCTTCGACGGGGCGGCGCTGGAGGCGCTGCTGCGCACGGCCGGGCTGCTGCGGCCAGCGCGTCTGATGGCCATCGCGCGCGACACGGCGCGCCAGGCCCAGGCCGAGTGGCCCGCGCTGCTGGCGCAGGACGGTACGCCGGCCAGCGTGCGCCGCTGCGTCGAGGCGCGCCTCGCGGGGGGCGTGGCCCTGGCGGCCCTCGGGGCCTGAAGAAGCCCGGATGCGCCATCGGGCCTGTCTTCGCACCGGCCACGGCGTCGCATACGATGGCGCCGGTTTTAACTTGTTGCAGATTGAAAAGGAAAATTGGCCATGCGTTCCTTCGCCCGCCGTACCGCGCTCCCCGCCATTGCCTCGGCCGCGCTGCTGCTGACCGCCCTGACCGGTTGCGGCAGCGGCATCAGCCTCGACGAGCCGATCGAAGGACCGGTGTGGCGCCTGGTGCAGCTGGGCGATGAGCCCATCGCGCCCGGCGGCGATGCGCAGCTGCAGTTCGACCGCAACAGCGGACGGGTCAGTGGGTCGGGCGGCTGCAACCGCGTCACGGGGTCGTTCACGCGCGCGGGCGTGTCGCTCAAGCTCGGCCAGATGGCCGCGACCCGCATGGCCTGCGCGGACCCGGTGCGCGGCGCCAACGAGGCGCAGTTCCTGTCGGCGCTGCAGAACACGGCCAGCTACCGGCTGGCGCCGGGGCGGCTCGCGCTGCTCGATGCGAGCGGTCGCACCGTGGCGCTGCTCAGCAACGGCACGACACGCTAAAAACGAAAAGCCGGATCAGCCGTGGGTGAGGCGGTCCAGCGCCTCACGGTACTTGGCGGCCGTCTTCTCGATGACTTCGGCCGGCAGGCGCGGCGCCGGGGGCGTCTTGTCCCAGGGCTTGCCGTTGATCTTGGTGGCCTCGAGCCAGTCGCGCACGAACTGCTTGTCGTAGCTCGGCGGGTTGGTGCCGGCGGCCAGCGCGGCCTCGTAGCCCTCGACCGGCCAGTAGCGCGAGCTGTCGGGCGTGAGCACCTCGTCCATCAGCACCAGCGTGTCGTTCTCGTCCAGGCCGAACTCGAACTTGGTGTCGGCAATGATCATCCCCTTGGCGAGCGCGATCTGGGCCGCCGCCTCGTAGATGACGATGCTGACCTCGCGGATCTGCTGGGCCAGCTTGGGGCCGACGACCTCGACCACGCGCTCGTAGCTGATGTTCTCGTCGTGCTCGCCGGCCGCGGCCTTGGCGGCGGGCGTGAAGATCGGGCGCGGCAGCTTGCTCGCGTTGGTCAGGCCCTCGGGCAGCGGCACGCCGCAGACGGCGCGGTTGTCCTGGTATTCCTTCCAGCCGCTGCCGGCCAGGTAGCCGCGCACCACGGCCTCCACCGGGATCGGACGCAGGCGCTTGACCAGCATCGAGCGGCCCGTGACCTGCGCCACCTCGTCGGGCTGCACCACGCTCTCGGGCGCCTCGCCCGTCAGGTGGTTGGGGCACAGCGCGCCCAGGCGGTCGAACCACCACAGCGCCATCTTGGTGAGGATCTCGCCCTTGCCCGGGATCGGCTCGCCCATGATCACGTCGAAGGCGCTGAGCCGGTCGCTCGCGACCATCAGGATGCGGTCTTCGCCGACGGCGTAGTTGTCGCGCACCTTGCCGCGCGCAAGCAGGGGCAGGCTCTGGATGGAAGAGGTGTGAACGGTAGTCATGGACGGATGCTCGGCTGGGAAACGGTGACGGGAAAAGCGGATTGTGCGCGCAGAAAAAAGCCACCGCGAGCGGTGGCCTGCGGCGCGCAGTCTGTCTTCGTTAGATGACTTGCTGCGCCAGGTCGCCCTTGGCGTACTTGGCGGCAACGACCTGCAGCGTGTCGCCCTTGATCTTGGCGCCCTGGCCTTCGCAGCCGAACTCGATGTAGCGCTGCTTGCAGATCTGCTTGGCGGCTTCGCGCGCGGGCTTGAGCCACTCGCGGGCGTCGAACTTCTCGGGGTTCTCGGCCAGGAACTTGCGCACGGCGCCGGTCATCGCCAGGCGGATGTCGGTGTCGATGTTGATCTTGCGCACGCCGTACTTGATGGCTTCCTGGATTTCCTCGACGGGCACGCCGTAGGTTTCCTTCATGTTGCCGCCGTATTTGCGGATGATTTCCAGCAGGTCCTGCGGCACCGACGACGAGCCGTGCATCACCAGGTGGGTGTTGGGCAGGCGGGCGTGGATTTCCTTCACGCGCTGGATCGACAGGATGTCGCCCGTGGGCTTGCGCGTGAACTTGTAGGCGCCGTGGCTGGTGCCGATGGCGATGGCCAGCGCGTCCAGCTGCGTGGCCTTCACGAACTGGGCGGCTTCCTCGGGGTCGGTGAGCAGCGACGCGTGGTCGAGCACGCCTTCGGCGCCGATGCCGTCTTCTTCACCAGCCATGCCGGTTTCGAGCGAACCCAGGCAGCCCAGTTCGCCTTCGACCGTGACGCCGACCTTGTGGGCCAGTTCGACCACCTTGCGGGTCACGTCGACGTTGTAGTCGAACGAGGCGGGCGTCTTGCCGTCTTCGTGCAGCGAGCCGTCCATCATCACGGACGAGAAGCCCAGGTCGATCGCGCCCTGGCAGATGGCCGGGCTCTGGCCGTGGTCCTGGTGCATCACCAGCGGGATGTTCGGGTACTGCTCGATGGCGGCCTGGATCAGGTGCTTGATGAAGGCTTCACCCGCGTATTTGCGGGCACCGGCGCTGGCCTGCAGGATGACGGGCGCGCCGGTTTCCTTGGCGGCCTCCATGACGGCCTGGACCTGTTCGAGGTTGTTGACGTTGAAGGCCGGAATGCCGTAGCCGTTGGCGGCGGCGTGGTCCAGCAGTTCGCGCATCGAGACGAGTGCCATGGGAAATACCTCGTGGGAATAGAAAAAGACGGGAAAAAGAGAAGGCGGAAAGTCGGGAGAAAACTACCCCGATTCTACCGAGCCCCCTTGTGGGACAGGGCCGACGCCACCCCGGGCGCCACGGGTACTGGCGCGCAGCTCTTTTTCAACTTTTTCAGATCGGCAACTGCGTGGTCGACAGCACCTGCTTGAGCACCACGAAGGTCCGGATCTGCCGCACGCCCGGCAGGTACAGCAGCTGCTCGGCATGCAGGCGGTTGAAGCTGTCGTTGTCGCGGGTGCGCACGAGCATGAAGTAGTCGAATTCGCCCGTGACGACGTGGCATTCGAGGCAGCCCGACACCTTCTGCGCCGCCTTCTCGAAATCGGCGAAGGAGTCGGGCGTGGAGCGGTCGAGCACCACGCCGATCATCACGAGCATGCCGACCTCGAGCGCGTCGGGGTCCAGCAGGGCGACCACGCCCTTGATGAAGCCCGCGGCCCGGAGCCGCTCAACCCGCCGCAGGCAGGCCGGCGCGCTGAGGTTCACCTTGGCGGCCAGCGCCACGTTCGACACCGAGGCGTCGCGCTGCAGGGCGCGCAGGATGGCGCGGTCGGTGCGGTCGAGCTCCGTCGGGGCACGCAACTTTGTTGTGCTCATGGCTTCCTTTCCGGATGAAAAGCCTTCTGTATGGCGATCCTGCCTTCTTTTGAGCGACGAAGCCAGCCAACTTCGCAAGCACATTGCAAAGCCTTCTTCCTACGATCGACAGCTTCAACCCTCACCGCTTTTGGAGCTGCGTCGATGAACCTGAAGAAATTCCCCCGCCACGCCCTGACCTTCGGCCCCACGCCGATCCAGCCGCTGAAGCGCCTGAGCGCCCACCTGGGCGGCAAGGTCGAGCTCTACGCCAAGCGCGAGGACTGCAACAGCGGCCTGGCCTTCGGCGGCAACAAGACGCGCAAGCTGGAGTACCTGATTCCCGAGGCGCTCGAAGGCGGCTACGACACGCTGGTGTCGATCGGCGGCATCCAGTCGAACCAGACGCGGCAGGTGGCCGCCGTGGCCGCGCACCTGGGCCTGAAGTGCGTGCTGGTGCAGGAGAACTGGGTCAACTACTCCGACGCGGTGTACGACCGGGTCGGCAACATCGAGATGTCGCGCATCCTCGGCGCCGACGTGCGGCTGGACGCGGCGGGCTTCGACATCGGCATCCGCCAGAGCTGGGAACAGGCCATGGCCGACGTGCGCGCGGCCGGCGGCAAGCCCTTCCCGATCCCGGCGGGCTGCTCCGAGCACCCGCGCGGCGGCCTGGGCTTCGTGGGCTTTGCCGAGGAAGTGCGCCAGCAGGAGGCCGAGCTCGGGTTCAAGTTCGACTACATCGTGGTCTGCTCGGTCACGGGCAGCACGCAGGCCGGCATGGTGGTGGGCTTCGCGGCCGACGGGCGCGCCGACCGCGTGATCGGCATCGACGCCTCGGCCAAGCCGCAGCAGACCTTCGAGCAGATCCTGCGCATCGCGAAGAACACGGCCGAGCTGGTCGAGTTGGGCCGCGACATCACCGAGAAGGACGTGGTGCTCGACCGCCGCTTCGGCGGGCCCGAATACGGGCTGCCGAACGAAGGCACGCTGGAGGCGATCCGGTTGAGCGCGCGCTTCGAGGGCATGCTGACCGACCCGGTGTACGAGGGCAAGTCGATGCACGGGATGATCGAGAAGGTGCGGCTGGGCGAATTCCCGGCCGGCTCGAAGGTGCTCTACGCGCACCTGGGCGGTGTGCCGGCCCTCAACGCCTACAGCTTCCTGTTCCGCAACGGCTGAACCAGACGGCGCCATGAAAAAGGCCGGCATGTGCCGGCCTTTTGTCTTGCTGCGAACGAACTCAGCTCGCGCGGCAAATCTTGAGCATGTTGGTGCCGCCGGGCGCGCCCATCGGCTCGCCGCAGGTGATGGCGTACACGTCGCCGCTTTGCACGATGCCGCGCTTCTTCAGGTGGCTCTCGGCCTGGCGCAGCGCGGTGTCGCGGTCGCTTTCCGAATCCATGAGCAGCGGGCGCACGTTGCGGTACAGCGCCAGCTTGCGCTGCGTGGCCAGGCGCGAGGTCAGGGCGTACATGGGGATGTGCGCGCGGTGGCGGCTCATCCACAGGATGGTGGAGCCCGACTCGGTCAGCGCCACGATGGCCTTGGCGCCCAGGTGGTGCGCCGTGAACAGCGCGCCCATGGCGATCGACTGGTCGATGCGGCTGTAGGTCTTGCCGCTGAAGTCGGCGTCGAGCGTCTTGTCTTCGGCGGCTTCGGCGGCTTCGCAGATGCGGCTCATTTCCTGCACGGTCTCGAGCGGGTAGCGGCCCGAAGCGGTTTCGGCGGAGAGCATCACGGCGTCGGTGCCGTCGAGCACGGCGTTGGCCACGTCGCTCACCTCGGCGCGGGTGGGCACGGGGTTGGTGATCATCGACTCCATCATCTGGGTCGCGGTGATGACCACCTTGTCCATGTCGCGCGCCATGCGGATCATCTTTTTCTGCAGCGCCGGCACGGCGGCGTTGCCCACTTCCACGGCCAGGTCGCCGCGGGCGACCATGATGCCGTCGCTGGCACGCAGGATTTCTTCCAGCTTCGGAATGGCTTCGGCGCGCTCGATCTTGGCGATCATGCCGGGCTTGTGGCCGTACTCGGCGGCCGCCACGTTGCACAGCTGGCGCGCCATTTCCATGTCGGTGGCGTTCTTGGGGAAGCTCACGGCCACGTAGTCGGCCTGGAAGCTCATCGCGGTCTTGATGTCTTCCATGTCCTTGGCCGTCAGCGCGGGCGCCGTGAGGCCGCCGCCCTGCTTGTTGATGCCCTTGTTGTTCGACAGCTCGCCGCCCAGCTTGACGGTGGTGTGCACCGCTTCGCCCTTGACGCCGTCGACCGTGAGCACGATCAGGCCGTCGTTCAGCAGCAGCTTGTCGCCGGGCTTCACGTCGCGCGGCAGGTCCTTGTAGTCCAGGCCGACGGCGTCGACGTCGCCCAGCTCGGTGCGCGAGGCGTCGAGCACGAACTTGGCGCCCGGCTCCAGCCAGATCTTGCCCTGCGCGAACTTGCCGACGCGGATCTTGGGACCCTGCAGGTCGGCCATGATGGCCACTTCGCGGCCGGCCTTGCGGGCGGCTTCGCGCACCATGGTGGCGCGGTCGATGTGGTCCTGCGCCGTGCCGTGGCTGAAGTTCAGCCGCACCACGCTGACCTTGGCCAGGATCATCTGTTCCAGCAATTCCGGCGTGCTGGAGGCGGGGCCGAGGGTGGCGACGATCTTGGTGGCGTGGCGGGGGATGCGGTCCGAGCTCATGAAGGGGGTCTCCGTTTTGTATTCGCTACTGTATACACTTTGTGTGTCGAACGGAAGTCAGTCGCCACGGGGGATTTCCCTCCCGTGGCCGGACCGCCACCGGAATCAGCCCGCCGCGCGCTTGGCCAGGATCTCGAAGGCCGGCAGGGTCTTGCCCTCCAGCACCTCGAGGAAGGCACCGCCGCCGGTCGAGATGTAACCGACCTGCTTTTCGATGCCGTACTTGGCGATGGCCGCCAGGGTGTCGCCGCCGCCAGCGATCGAGAAGGCGCTGCTTTCGGCAATGGCTTGCGCGATGGCCTTCGTGCCGCCCGCGAAGGCGTCGAACTCGAACACGCCCACGGGGCCGTTCCAGACGATGGTGCCGGCTTCGCGCAACTGCGCGGCCAGGATGGCGGCCGTCTTCGGGCCGATGTCCAGGATCAGGTCGTCCTCGGCCACGTCGGTGGCGGCCTTGACGGTGGCGGGCGCGTCGGCCGCGAAGGTCTTGGCCGTGACCACGTCCACGGGAATCGGCACATCGGCGCCGCGCGCGCGCATGGCGTCGATCACGGCCTTGGCCTGGTCGAGCAGGTCGGGCTCAGCCAGTGACTTGCCGATCTTCAGGCCCGCGGCCAGCATGAAGGTGTTGGCGATGCCGCCGCCGACGATCAGCTGGTCGACGTTGGCCGACAGGCTCTTGAGGATGGTGAGCTTGGTGCTGACCTTGGAGCCCGCCACGATGGCGACCAGCGGGCGCTTGGGCTGGGCCAGCGCCTTGGTGATGGCGTCGATCTCGGCCGCCAGCAGCGGGCCGGCCGCGGCCACCTTGGCGAACTGGGCGATGCCGTAGGTGGTGGCTTCGGCGCGGTGGGCGGTGCCGAAGGCGTCGTTCACGTAGATGTCGGTGAGCGCGGCGAGCTTGCGGGCCAGCGCTTCGTCGTTCTTCTTCTCGCCCTTGTTGACGCGGCAGTTCTCCAGCAGCACGACCTGGCCGGGCTTGACGTCGACGCCGTCGACCCAGTTGGCCACCAGCGGCACTTCACGGCCCAGCAGCTCGCCCAGGCGCTGGGCGACGGGCGCCAGCGAGTCTTCGGGCTTGAACTCGCCTTCGGTCGGGCGGCCCAGGTGCGAGGTGACCATCACGGCCGCGCCGGCGTCGAGCGCCAACTGGATGCAGGGCACCGAGGCGCGGATGCGCGTGTCTTCGGTGATGCGGCCGGCATCGTCCTGCGGCACGTTGAGGTCGGCACGGATGAAGACGCGCTGGCCGGCGGCCTTGCCTTGCGCACAGAGGTCGGTGAATCGAATGACGTTCATGGGTCTGAGGATGGTGAAAGACGGGACTGCCCGCATTGTAGTTTTCACCCTCTCGCGCCCCTGCGCGTCTCTTGCGGGGCGCCGATGCTTTTTCAGGCCTTGGGCTGCGCGGTCGCGAACTGCTCCAGGATGCCGACGAAGCTCGCCGCCGCGGGCGACAGCGAGCGCCGCGCCGCGCTGTACACGCAGACCTCGCGGTGGAAGTCGGGCGACTCGAGCCGCACCATCTGCAGCCCGTGCGCGCGCACCAGCGACGCCGAGTAGGTCGGGCACACGGTCAGCCCCAGGCCCGAGGCCACCATGCCCAGCGCGGTCGTCATGTACGACACCTCCTGCGTGCCCGGCCGCATCAAAAAGGCGCGCTCCTCGGCCCCCAGCTCGGGCAGCACGCGCTGGCGGAAGTCGCGCGTGGGCGCGATGAAGGTGTAGGGCCCCAGCTCGTGCCAGCGCACCTTGCGGCGCTTGGCAAAGGCGTGGCCGGGCGGACAGATCAGCCAGTGGCGGTCGCGGAACAGCGTGCGGCGCTCGATGGCGGCGGCGTCTACCGCCACGTCCTGGCCCACGGCCAGTTCGACGTCGCCGGCCGCCACGCCCAGCAGCAGGTGCTCGGGCAACGTGTCGGCCAGGCGCACGTCCACGTCGGGGTACGCCTCGCGGTAGGCGGCGATCACGCGCGGCATCAGCGTGCAGGCCATGAGCTGCGGCGCTGCAAGCCGCAACAGCCCTTTCTTCTTGTCACGCAGGTCGGTCACGCCCGCGACCGCGCTCGTGAGGTCGCCGAGCAGCCGGTGCACCGAGGGCAGGAACTCGCGCCCCGCCTCCGACAGCTGCACGCGGCGCGTGTTGCGGTCGAGCAGCTGCACGCCCATCTCGCGCTCGAGCTCGCGCACCAGCACGCTGAGGGCCGACTGCGTGAGGTGCAGCTGCCCGGCGGCGGTGGTGAAGCTGCCGGTTTCGGCCACGGCGGCGAAGGCGCGCAGCTGGCGCAGGGTGAGGTTCATATATATGGTTATTTCATCAATCGATGAATTAATTTCGATTGCATCATAAGACGCGGCATTGCCCAATCGCGGCCTCAACGGAGACACGACATGCCGACGACCGCCACCCCCACGGCGCCCCCACCCATTCGCGGGCTGCACCATTTCGCCTGGCGCTGCCGCGACAGCGAGGAAACCCGCCACTTCTACGAAGACCTGCTTGGCCTGCCGCTGGCCCACGTCATCAAGAACGACCACGTGCCGAGCACGGGCGAGTACTGCCCCTACGTGCACATCTTTTTCCAGATGCGCGACGGCGCGTACATCGCCTTCTTCGACCTGGGCGACGACACCGCCGCGCTGCCCTCGCCCAACACGCCTTCGTGGGTGAACCACATCGCGCTGCGCGTCGACTCGGTGGCCGACCTGCTGGCCGCCAAGGCGCGGCTCGAAGGCGCGAGCGTCGAGGTGCTGGGCGTGACCGACCACCACATCATCGAGTCGATCTACTTCTTCGACCCGAACGGCATCCGCGTGGAACTCACCACGCCGACCGTGCCGCAAACCGAGATGGACGCGCACGCGCGCCATGCCCATGCCGACCTCGACGCGTGGACCGCGCGCAAGGCGGCGCTTCGCGCAGCGAAAGGCGCGTCGCATGTCTGAGCTGCAACTCGCCGTCATCGACGTGAAGCCCGGCGCGGCCATGGACAGCCAGTCGGGCCTGCAGCTGCTGCGCCCGCGCATCTACGGCGCCTTCCGCGCGCCGCCGGGGCCGAAGAAGATCGCGGCCATCGTGATGCACCCGACCAGCAACTTCATGGGCCACTACCTCATCGGCCCGCTGGCCGAGCGCGGCATCTGCTGCATGGGCCTGAACTCGCGCTTCGTCGGCAACGACACGGTGCTGCTGATGGAGCGCGCGATCCAGGACCTGGGCGCCGGCGTGCAGTACCTGCGCGCGGCCGGCTACGAGAAGGTGTTCCTGGTCGGTAACTCCGGCGGCGCAGCGCTCTCGGCCTTCTACCAGGCGCAGGCCGAGCAGCTCACGGCCACGCACCTGCCCGATGGCGACCCGACGCACCTGCACGCCAGCGACCTGCCGCCCGTGGACGGCCTCGCGCTGTGCGCCGCGCACCTGGGCCGCACGCGGCTCATGCGCGACTGGATCGACCCGTCGGTCACCGACGAGCACGACCCGCTCTCGGTCGACCCCGAGCTCGACATGTACGACCCGAGCCACCGCGTGCCCTACGAGGCCGACTTTCTCGCCCGCTTCAGCGCGGCGCAGAAGGCGCGGATGGACCGCATCGAGCAGTGGTGCCTCGAGCGCCTCGCGCTGCTGCGCAACACACCTGGCGCACCGCGCGACCAGACCTTCGTCGTCTACCGCACGCACGCCGATCCGCGCTGCGTCGACCTGTCGCTCGATGCGAACGCGCGCCTGCCCGGCAGCGTGTGGGGCGATGCGCGGCAGGTGAACTATTCGGCCAACGCGATGGGCCGCACCACCTCGCTCACCGCGTTCCTCTCGCAGTGGTCGTCGCGCTCGCAGGCCGACGGGCCGACCAACCTCGCGCGCACCACGGTGCCGAAACTGCTGCTGACCTACACCGGCGACCAGTCGACCTTCCCCAGCACGCGCGACGCCTGGATGGCCGCGGGCGGCGCGCGCATCCGCAACGTCGACATCGTCGGCGGCAACCACTACCTGGCGGGCCAGCCCGAGCTGATCCCGCAGGCGGCCGATTCCATCGCCGAGTTCGCGCACGCGCTGTAGAAGAGCCATGGAAAACTTTGCATTCGCACCGGCCTACGAGCTGCCGGTCTGGCCCTTCACGCCACCGCCCGAACTCGGCAGTGCGCAGGTGGTGCGCCACCCGATCGTGATCGTCGGCGCCGGCCCCTCGGGCCTCACGCTGGCCTGCGACCTCGCGCAACGCGGCGTGCGCGCCGTGCTGCTCGACGAGGACGACACCGTGGGCGTGCGCGGCGCCTCGTCGCGCGGCATCTGCTATGCGCAAAAGAGCCTGGAGATTTTCGAGCGCCTGGGCATCTACGAGCGCATCGCGGCCAAGGGCGTCACCTGGTCGTTCGGGCGCACCTTCTCGGGCGACGAGGAGGTCTACAACTTCAACCTGCAGGCCAGCAGCGTCTCGACGCAGCCGCCTTTCGTGAACCTGCAGCAGTTCTACATCGAGTGGTTCCTGGTCGATCGCATCCTCGAGCTCGGCGTGACCGACCTGCGCTGGAAGAGCCGCGTGACGCGCGTCGAGCCGCTGGCCGACGGTGTGCGCATCGACATCGAGACGCCCGCCGGCAGCTACACGATCGAGGCCGACCACCTGATCGACGCCACGGGCGCGAACAGCCCGATCCGCACGCAGCTCGGCGTGGCATCGCACGCCTCGCGCAGCACCGACCGCTGGTGCATCAGCGACGTGCGCTTCGAAAAACCGCTGCCCACCGAACGCTGGACCTGGGTCGATGCGCCCTTCAACGAAGGCCGCGGCGTGTGGCAGCACCTGATGGCCGACGGCGTGTGGCGCATCGACTACCAGATGCCCGAGGACTGCGACCCGGCCGAGATCAGCCGCCCCGAAGTGGCCGGCGCGCGGCTGCGCGAACAGCTCGGGCCCGACGTAGCGTTCGAGTTCGTGTGGATCGGACCGTATGGCTACCGCGACCACCTGCTGGAGCGCTTTCGCCACGGCCGCGTGTGCTTCATCGGCGACGCCGCGCACGTAGTGAGCCCCTTCGGCGCGCGCGGCGGCAACACCGGCATCCAGGACGCGGCCAACCTCGGCTGGAAGCTCGCGTTGGTCGCGCAAGGGAAGGCCGGCGATGCGCTGCTCGACAGCTACGACGCCGAGCGACGCCCGGCCGCGCAGGAGAACCTGACGGTCACGAGCCGTTCCGCGCGCTTCCTCGCGCCGCGCTCGCCGGCCGAGCACACGCTGCGCCGCGCCGTGGTGGCACTGGCCAAGCGCCACACCTTCGCGCGGGCGCTGGTCAACACGGGCCGCATGT
The DNA here is from genome assembly GCF_059423965.1 of Variovorax sp. GW458-11-26-14-LB1. Classification (NCBI taxonomy): domain Bacteria; kingdom Pseudomonadati; phylum Pseudomonadota; class Betaproteobacteria; order Burkholderiales; family Comamonadaceae; genus Variovorax; species Variovorax sp. GW458-11-26-14-LB1. The sequence continues at coordinate 405 of NZ_JBWKYW010000047.1, read as the reverse complement.
CGGTCGCCAACGACTACCCCGCCGCACCGCTGCTGCCCGAGGGCGGGCGCACGGTGCAGAACCTGCCACTGCGCTGGGCCGACGGGCGCCAGACCACGCTGATGCAACTGCTGGCCGAGGGCACGCAGTGCCTGGGCCTGTGGTTCGCACCGACTCGCGCGCAGGCGCAGGCCGCATGCGATGCGACGGCCGCACTGCCGCTGCGCCTGCTGGCCGTGGGCGGCGACAGCGGCCTGCCCACCTTGCAGGTCGACGAAACGCTGGCACGCCACCTCGGCCTCGACCCCAGTGCAGCGGGCGGCTTCGTGCTCGTACGCCCCCCGCGCTGCGCTCCTTGCGCAAGCCACCCCCGACACGATCGCCGCCGCCGTCCGCACGGCGCTCGCACGCCCCTCGCCCCCATGA